>CALMLL010000034.1 GCA_937868075.1 uncultured Marmoricola sp.
AGGCGGACCGACCCAACCTCTCGCCCATCCTGGATCGCCCGGACCACGGGGAACCGCCGGAACACTCGGGGCCACAGCACCAGTCGCCCGCGCGGAGGTGGCTGCCCGGCGCGGATGAGCTGTGGCGAGACCCAGTCGAAACCCGCGCCCGCCTCGAGCCGCACTCCCTGGGGCAGTGATGCCTGGGCCGGCGCACCGAGGAACCTCAGCACACTGTCGGCCACATGCCGCCCGTCCAGTGCGGCCACGTCGGCGGTTTCCACCGGATGCAGCAGATTGCCGGCGGCGAAGACTCCGCCCCTGTTCGTGGACAGGGCGCCGTCGACACGAGGACCCAAGGTTGCGGGGTCGAGGTCGATTCCACCGAGTCTCACGAGTTCGTGATCGGGAATCCAATCACCGGTGAACACCACGGTGTCGCAGGCGATCTCACGGCGTACGCCGAAGCGTTGGTCCTCGATCTCGACGGCGCTGACTCGGCCACGTCCGCGAATACCCACAACCTTGGTGCGCGTGAGCACCGGGGTGCGCAGCACCGCGGCCCCGGCGACCCGGACCGAGGTCGGTGCCTCAGACCGTGGGTGTTCGGTGGTCATCGCGACCGTGGCGCACCCCGCGGCGCGCAAGGTCATCACCGCCGACCAACTCACCAGTTCCGCTCCGACCACGACCGCCCTGGTGCCAATCGGCAGGAGACTGCGGTGCACGAGGTTCTGCAGGTGACCGGTGGTCAGGATCCCCCGAGGCCGGTCGCCGGGGACCAGGCGCGCGGGACGGGGTCGCTCGCGAGCCCCGGTCGCGATCACCACAGCGTCCGCACCGAGCTGGTATCGGCCCGCGGGCGAGGTGATCTCCAGGGTGCGCTCCCCCGCCCATCCGGTGACCATGGTTTCGGTGCGCAGATCCACGCCAGCCGCTCGGGCCCGCTGGCTGAGCAGGGCCGCGTAGGCCGGGCCGGACAACATCCTGCGCAGATCGCGGATCCCGTAACCGAGGTGGTGACTGTGCCGCGGGATGCCGCCGGCCTCGGCCTCCCGTTCCACCAGGATCACCGATCCCGCGCCCCGGGCTGCCAGCGCGGTGGCGGCCGTGAGCCCGGCTGGTCCACCACCGATGACCACCACGGTGGCCGACGTCGCGAGCTTCATCGGACGCCACCGGAGCGCTGAACCAGTGCGGCCACCTCGGCGCCGCAGAAGAAACCCTGGCACCGGCCGTTGAGCACTCTCGTGCGCCGCCTCAGGCCCTCCAGGGATGTCGGTGGGATCGGGGAGGCGTAAGCGTCCCGGACCTCTCCGCGGGTGACCCGCTCGCAGAAGCACACGACCCTGCCGTAGTCGGCGTCGGCTTCGATCGCATCGGCATCCTGATAGGGGCGGGTGCCGGCCTCGCCTAGGTTGGGCAGCCGGGGCGGCGGCGGAAGATCGCCGCGCCGAGTGTTGGTGAGGCCGGCGCCGTGGAGCAGGTCCCGGGCGTGCTCGGCGATCGCCATCGACGCGCTCAACCCGGTGGAGCGGATCCCCCCGACGAGCAGGTACCGCTGGTCGGGGTCGATCTCGATGAGGTAATCGGGGTGCTGGGTCGCCGCGCGCAGCCCGGCGTACGTCGTGGTGATCTCCTCGCCCATAAGTGCCGGAAGCAGTCGCCGGCCTTGATCGATCAGGAAGGACAGACCGTCCTGGCTGGTCGAGGTGTCGGCCCGGTCGGAGAGGTCCTCGGCGGTGGGCCCGACCATGACGTTGCCATAGATCGTGGGGCTGACCAGCACGCCCTTGCCTCGCGAGGTGGGAACCGGCAACACGATGCACGGCACGAGTGGCCGGGCGAGTTTGTCGAAGACCAGGAGTTCGCCCCGTCGGGGAGTGACCTCGAACCGATCGTGGCCGAATCGTCGGTCGAGGTGGTCGGCACCCAAGCCTGCGGCGTTGACCACCCACTGTGCCTGGATCTCACCGGACGACGTGGTCAGCGCCGTGCCGTCCCGGGTCGGGGTCACCCCGGTGACCGTGCAGTTGAGCCGAAGGTCGACTCCCCTGGCCACGGCGTCGGTGGCCAAGGCCAGCGTCGTCGTCCATGTGCAGATGATCGCCTCGTCCGGCACGGTCAACCCGGCCAAAGCTCCGGTGCCCAACGAGGGCACTCGGCGATAGACCTCCTCCGAGGTGACGAGGTCGCAGCCGAGGTAGCCGTTGCGCTCTGCCTTGGCAGCCAGGGCGGGCAGGGCGGCCATTTCTTCGGGCGTCCAGGCCACCAGCAGTGCTCCGGTCACCTCTACCGGGATGCCGGTCTTCTCCGCGTAGAGCTTCAACAGGTGATAGCCCCGCGCTACCAGCACCGACTCCAACGTCCCCGGGGTGGCGTCGAACCCGGTGTGCAGGATCGCGGTGTTCGCCTTGCTGGTGCCGTCCCCGACATCGTCGCGGGCTTCGATCAGCGCCACGGTGAGGTCGTAGGCGGCCAGTTCCCTGGCGATCGCCGATCCCACTACACCGGCGCCGATCACGGCGACGTCGTACGCCGACCTCACGTGGCCAATCCCGCTTCGACCACCTGGCGCCACCGGGCGAGGTAGTCCTCGGCCCGGTCGGCTGACCAGATCGGCTCATAACGGGCGACCGGGTTCCACTCACCGATCGCCTCAACGATCGTGAGGCCCGGGTCGAGAGCGAGGTGCCCGCAGATGGCCGCCCCGAGCGCGGTCGCATGCGGGGATGGGTAGACCTGGACCGGCACCTGGGCCAGATCGGCCTGTGCCTGCATGAGCACCCGTGATCGGGTGAGGCCACCGTCGACCTGGAGCATGGTGAGTGGGCGCCCGATGTCGTTGCCGACCGCGTCGACCAACGTGGCCACTTGCGCTGCGATGCCGTCGATGACTGCGCGGACCACCTGCCCGGGCCCGGTACTCAAACTGAGCCCGGTCAGGGTCGCGGTCGCCTCTGACCTCCACCAGGGGGCAGCCAGCCCGGCCAGGGCAGGCACACACATGACGCCATCGGTGTCGGCGGCCGCAGCCGCATCGAGATCAGCAGCACCGGAAATCAAGCCCATGTCGGTCAGCCAGCGGACCGCGGAGGCAGCGGTGTAGACCTGCCCGTCGATGCAGTAGCGGCGGTCCCCGCGCAACCCCCAGGCGACCGACGTGGTCAGCCCCACGGTCGAACGAGCCGCCATCTTCCCGGTCTGAGCGAGCAGGAACGCCCCGGTGCCGAAGGTGCACTTCGCGGTCCCCGGTTCGACACACGATTGGGCCAGCAGTGCCGCTTGCTGGTCCACGATCAGCCCGGTCAGCGGCACCGGGTAACCCAGCACCGACGTCTCGCCCACGATGGCGTCGCTGTCGACGAGGTCGGGCAAGGGCTCGCCTTCGAGTCCGAAGATCGCTTGCAGTTCTGCATCCCACGCCACCGCATCGAGGTCGAGCAGGAGCGAGCGACTGGCCGTGCTGACATCGGTGACGAACTCGCCACACAACTGGTGGGCGAGCCAGGTATCCGTCGTGGTGACCACCCCGTCGGTGGTCAGGTGGCGCCGGATCCAGGCCATCTTGGGCGCGGAGAAATAGGAGTCCAGGACGAGTCCGGTGCGGCCCGCGATCATGTCGGCGTACGCCGCGAGATCGCGGCAGAGTCCCTCTGATCGGCGGTCCTGCCATACGACCGCTGGGGTCAACGGCGTTCCGGTGGCGCGATCCCAGGCCAGCACCGTCTCGCCTTGATTGGCCAAGGCCATCGCAGCGATGGGCACTCCTGCGTCGGCGACGGCTCGGCGGGCGGTCGACAGGACAGAGTCGAGCATCTCCATTGGGTCCTGCTCGACGCCACCATCGGGCAGGTAGCGCGGCCGGATCGACTCCTCGGCGCTGGCCAGAACCTCGCCAGCGGCCGAGACCACGATGGCCTTGGTCCCCGACGTGCCCTGGTCGATCGCGACGACATAGCTCATCGGAGCTCCCACCAACCCATGTGCCTACTGTGGCCGAACGGTGAGTCGAGGGCCAGGGGTGGGCGGAGGTCACCGTGCCGCACGTGGGCACAGCGAGGCGAGCGCAGTGGAGCTGGCGGGAATCGAACCCGCGTCCTCGAGCGCAGTGTCAGGTCTTCTCCGGGTGCAGTCCGTGGTGGCGTTTTCTCAGTCCCGGTGCTCGCACGAACACGTCACCGACGGACTCAGTCAGGATTTAGTCCCGATCAACCCTCCTGACAGGAGTCGATCAGCAAGTCCTCTGAATGAGGCCTGGGTCCGGGACGAGGACGGATGCCCGGTCAGACCCTTCGATCACTGCTCAGGCAGCGAGAGCGAAGTCAGTGCGCTTAGCGTTGGCACTTATTGGTTTCCAGCGATCGTTAACGAGATAACGCTGGCTTCTCGACCCGCTTCCCCTGAGACGTACGTCCCAAGTCGAAACCGATCAGCCCCTCTTGAGTTGTGTGGCGAGTCTACGCGTGAATGACGAACCGCGTCGCGCGCATTCCGGTGAACCAGGTGCGCGCGACGCGGTCGCGAGGTGATGCGGGTGGGTCAGAGGCCGAACGTGGCCAACCAGTCCTGCGCGGCGGCGATGTCGACGCGCTGGTAGCCACCGAGGTAGCGGCAGTTGGAGGTGTAGCCGTAGCTGGTCACCGCCACCACGTTGCCCTTGTAGAACACCGGTCCCCCGGAGTCACCGAAGCAGGTGCCGCCGGTGCCGCGGATGTCGTTGGGGTTGCCGTTGGTCTGCAGGATCTGCGGGGTCAGCTTCTGGCCAGGCATGTCGACGTACCGACGGATCAGCGGGTAGCTCATCGGGGTGGGCTTCTGCGGGCCCGAGTCCGGCTTGCGCACCTCGGTGCCGTAGCCGACCCCGGTGAACAGGGTGTGTGCCAGCTTGGCACGCTTGATCGTGTTGAGCGTGCGAAGTTCGGCGATGGTCGCCGGGGCGATGTCGGTGATCGTCTGGTCGAGCACGACCACGCCGACGTCGTTCCAGTTGGCCATGTCGGTGAAGTCGGAGTAGTTCGGGTGGGTGTAGGCCGTGCCCGAGTAGTAGCCGGCGGCCTCAAGCTCGGCCTGGGTGTAGCCAGCGGCGGTGTCAGCGGCCACGGGGAGTCCCGACGGGGGCTGCTCGGCGATCACCGACCGGAAGGTCACCGCCACCTTGCCGAGGTCACCGTCGGTGCAGTGCGCCGCGGTCAGCACCACGGTCGGGCTCACCAACGTGCCGCTGCAACGGAACCGGCCCTCGGGGCTGTAGAAGACCAGGAGGGCGACATTGGGGTGGAGTTCGGCGTCGGGGGTGCCCCCGGTGCTCGCGGTCGCGGTGGGGGCCAGGCCGACAGCAGCCAGGATCATCATCAGGGGCGCCAGGGCAAAGGCAAGGATTCGGTTTCTCATCTGCTCACTTTTTCTCAAGACGGTCAGCATGGGGAAAGGATCTTCGTGAATTGGACCACATGAGGCGAGGACTGACGAAAACAGCGTCTAGTCCGGCAGGCCCTTGAGGCGTCGTCCCAGTGCGACCTGCTTCTCGCGGTTGGCCTGTTTCTCGGCCAACGCGTGCCGCTTGTCCCATGTCTTCTTGCCCTTGGCCAGCGCGATCTCGACCTTGGCTCGCCCATCCTTGAAATAGAGGGACAACGGCACGATGGTGTAGCCGCGCTCGCTGACCTTGCGCTCGATCTTGTCGATCTCGGACTTGTTGAGCAGGAGTTTGCGTGTGCGCCGGGCCGAATGGTTTGTCCAGGTGCCTTGGGCGTACTCCGGGATGTGTACGCCGTGCAGCCAGGCCTCATGGCCGTCGATCTCCCCGAAACCGTCCACGAGCGAGGCGCGTCCGGCCCGCAGCGACTTCACTTCGGTACCCACCAGGACCAGCCCGGCCTCGAAGGTGTCCTCGATGTGGTAGTCGTGGCGCGCCTTCTTGTTCTGGGCGATCATCTTGCGACCGGTCTCCTTGGGCATTGGCCCATTGTCGCAGCCTCGGACCAGCAGTGCCTTCAGATAACGGCGCCTTCCGATAACGGTGCCGATCACAAGGTGCCGGGGCCGGACCCTCAGCCAGACAGATCGACTAGAACCACGGCATCGGGTCGACGGGGCTGCCGTTGACCATCACCGTGAAGTGGAGATGGCAGGCGGTGGACCATCCCGTCGTGCCGGCGTACCCGACGACGTCGCCGCGCTTGACCCGGTCGCCGGTGCCCACGTTGTAACTGCTCAGGTGGTTGTAGATCACCGCGACGCCCTTGCCGTTGACGTTGCCCAGATCGAGGATCAGCCGGTTGCCCCAGGCGGTCTGGAAGTACTTCGAGATCACGGTGCCATCTGCCGAGGCGCGCAACGGGGTGCCGCACGGGGCATGGAAGTCCACCCCGTCATGCAGCCCCCAGTAGCCGTAGATGGGGTGCCGGCGATAGCCGAACGGGGAGGTCACGTAGCCAGGCACCGGCCGCAACAAGAAGCCGTTCTCGCTGCCGGTGTAGCCGCCGCCGTGATGAGCGGCTCGGGCCCGCAGTAGCCGTTGGATGCGGAGGTTCTCCTTGCGCAGCTTGCGCAGTTCCCGCTCGTCGGCGCGTTTGGCCTGCAGCGCCTCAGCATGGGCGGCTCGGCGCTGGCTGACCAGCGAAGTCACCCGCTGCTGGGCCAGGCGGGCCGCCTCTTCGGCAGCTTTCTTGGCGCGCAGGTTGGCCGCCGCCTCACGTTTGCGGGCGGCAACGTCGTCGCGGGCCTGCTGAACCCGGGTCTCGGTGGCAGCCAGTGCCTCCTTGGCCAGGCGCAGGTCGTCGAGCACCTTGGCCTGACGATCGGCGAGATTGTCGGTGGCCTGCATCGACACGGCCGCGTCGGCGGGACTGGTCGTGGTGAACAGCACGGTGAGCCGCAACAGGCCGGGTGACGCGGACTGCGCCTGGGAAGCGATCAACTCCCCGATCGCGCGTTCCTGCACCTCCACCTGGGCCTGCCCGACGGCGAGGTCCTCGCGTGCGGTCGCCAGGGCATTGCGGGCCTTGACCAGTTGCACCGCCAGTCGGGCATCGCGCACCTGGGCGACCGACACCGCGGTGCGGGAGGCGCGCAGGTCGGCCTGGGCCGCCTTGAGTGAGGTGGCCGCTGCCTGAAGGCGGGCGTAGGCGCGCCCGGCCGCTTTGGACGACTCTTCGAGGTGGTTCTGAGTGGCCTTGATGCTGCGGGTGACCCGGTTGTGCTTGTCGCGGAGTTTGTCCTTGGCCTGCACGGGCGCGGTCAGCGAGGCGGTCAGGATCAGTGCGAGTGCCGCCGCGAGGGCGAGATGAGCCAGTCGCCGCAACTGAGGGTGATGCCGGGGAAGAAACACAGGGGACTGCCTTCGTTCGCAAGGGGGAAGGTGAACGACGACAGCACGCTAACCGACGCGGGTCAGACTTTGAGGTATTTGCGGCTCATCACGAGTGTCGGGATGACGGTCAGCAGCACACCCAGGATGGCGATCCCGCCGATGGCGTACGCCGCGTCCCACCAGTCGATCCAGTCCACGATGGTCGAACTGCGCAGTCCGGCCTGCATCCCGAAGTAGGTGCCATAGACGTAGAAAGCCATCAGTCCGCAGATGGTCAGCGCCGCGAGTGTCACGCCGATCAGACCAGCGACCAGGGTCTCCATCACGAACGGCAACTGGATGTAGAGGTTGCCGGCACCTACCAGTCGCATGATGCCGATCTCCCGGCGCCGGGCGAACGCAGCGAGGCGGATCGTGTTGGCCACCTGGAGAACCGCGGCCAACAACAAGAAGACCGCGACGGAAAGAGCGCCGATCTTCATCCCGTTGAGGAACTTGTAGATCGGATCGAGCACGCTGCGAAGGTCTTGGACCTTGCTGACGCCGTCCATGCCGGCGACGGCGGCCTCGACGCCTTGGTACTTCTGTGGATCCTTCAGGGTCACCCAGTACGACTCCGGCATGTCGGTGACGCTGACCCGGGACAAGATGTCCTGCTCGGTCTTGTCCTTGCCGAGATAGACCCGGCGCCAGACGTCGTAGGCCTCCTGCTGGTTCTGGAAACGGTAGGAGGCCACCTCGGGGTGGTTGGCCAAGATGTCCTCGACGGCCTGTTTCTGGGCGACGTCGGCGGCACCGTTGGCGCATTGGGGCGCGTTGGAGTTCTGGGTGCACAAGAACACCGTGATCTGCAGACGCGACCCCCAATAACGCTCCGCCTTGGTCGCCTGGGCCTGCAACAAGATGCCGACCCCGACCAGGGTGAGACTGACGAAGATGGTCACGATCAGCGCGATCGTCATGGAAACGTTGCGCCGCAGACCCGTGCGGGTCTCGGAGAAGACGTAGCGAAGCTGCATGGGGAAGTAGTCCTCAGTGGTGGTAGCCGTAGACGCCGCGGGCCTGATCACGTACGACGTGTCCGTCGACGAGTTCGATGACCCGTTTGCGCATCTGGTCGACGATGCTGGAGTCGTGGGTCGCCATGACCACGGTCGTTCCGGTGCGGTTGATCCGATCGAGCAACTTCATGATCCCGACGCTGGTGTTGGGGTCGAGGTTGCCGGTGGGTTCGTCGGCGATCAGAATCATCGGGCGATTGACGAACGCGCGCGCCACGGCCACCCGCTGCTGCTCACCGCCGGAGAGTTCGTCAGGTAGCCGGGACCCCTTGCCCTCCAGGCCGACCATCTCAAGCGTCTCCGGGACCACTTTGTTGATGTGGCTGCGCGGCTTGCCGATCACCTGCAGAGCGAACGCGACGTTCTCGGCGACGGTCTTGTTCGGCAACAACCGGAAGTCTTGGAAGACGGTGCCGATCTGGCGGCGCAAGGCCGGGACCTTCCAGCTGGAGAGTCGATCGATCTCCTTGCCGGCGACGTACACCTTGCCGCTGGAGGGTCGCGTCTCGCGCAACACCATGCGGAGGAAGGTCGACTTGCCCGACCCGGAGGCGCCGACGAGGAAGACGAACTCACCCTTCTCGATCTCGATCGAGACCTTGTCCAGCGCGGGCTTGGACTGCCCCGGATAGGTGGCGGTGACGTTGTCGAAACGGATCACGAGAAAAGGTCCCTCGCCGGGTGTGGGAGTTGGGGGGTGACGCCGCTGGGCATGCGCCAAGGCGTCCGATGGACCTGGCCAGTCTAGAGGCCGGGCCTATCCGCGCTGCGGACGACGACAGGCTCGGAGTTTCGCGGTCGATGTGGCCGCCTGCGGCGGTGCCGCGGTCGCGTGGAACGCGGTTACTGTGGGCGCCATGTCGTTGTCTCGGATCGGGCGCCATCTGGTCATCGTGGTGTCTGTGCTGGTGGTCGCTGGCTGTGGTTCCTCGGGCCCAGCCGCCAAGCCTCAACCCACGACGGCCGCGCCGACGCCGATCGAACAACTGCGCACCGACAGCCTCCACCTGGTCCGGGCCAAGTTCTGCGAGGTCATCCCCGCGTCCGCGGTGAAGCGCGCGATCGGCGACGTGGGCGAGCCGACCGACTGGGGCACCGGAGACACATTCACCGACGCCCAGGGCAACGAGCACGTGGGGGACGAGTTCGGCTGCCGGTGGACCACCGACACTGCCAGTGCGTCCGCCTGGGTCTTCGCGCAACCGGTCGACCAGGCGATGGTGAAGTCGGTGATCAGAGATGCAAGAACCACCCCCGGGTGTCGTACGACGCGGGTGGGATCCTTCGGCTCCCCCACCCTGACCCAGCGCTGCCGACTCGACGACACCACCAGCCGGGTCCGCCACGCCGGGCTGATCGGTGACACGTGGTTGACCTGCGAGGTCACCGGACCCGAGGACCCGACCCTGGCTGATCGGTCGGCCGCCTGGTGCGTGGAGATCGCCCAGGCACTCGACACATCGAAGTAGGGCCCTCCCGGCGCGCTCTGACGGGCGCCTGGAGTGGCTGCTAGGCGTTGGCCTTGTCGGCGCCTCGACGCCAGCGGATACCGGCCTCCAGGAAGTCGTCGATGTCGCCGTCGAGCACGGCTTGAGGGTTGCCCGACTCCTGGCTGGTGCGCAGGTCCTTGACCAGTTGATAGGGGTTGAGGACATAGTTGCGCATCTGGTCGCCCCAACTGGCCTGCACGTCTCCGCGCAACTCGTCGAGGTGGGCCTTCTCCTCGGCCTTCTTCAAGGCCAGCAGTTTGGCCTTGAGGATGACCATCGCCGAGGCCTTGTTCTGCAACTGCGACTTCTCGTTCTGACAACTCACCACGGTGCCGGTCGGGATGTGGGTCAGCCGCACCGCGGAGTCGGTGGTGTTGACGCTCTGCCCGCCAGGACCGCTGGAGCGGTAGACATCGACGCGCACATCTTCTTCGGGGATGTCGACCTCGTCGGTCTGCTCCAGCACCGGGACCACCTCGACCGCGGCGAAACTGGTCTGGCGCCGGCCCTGGTTGTCGAATGGGCTGATCCGCACGAGGCGGTGGGTGCCGGCCTCGACGCTGAGCGTTCCATAGGCATAGGGGGCGTGCACGGCGAACGTGGCCGACTTGAGCCCGGCCTCTTCGGCATAGGAGGTGTCGAAGACCTCTACGGAGTAGTGGTTGCGCTCGGCCCATCGCAGATACATCCGCATCAGCATCTCGGCGAAGTCGGCGGCATCGACGCCACCGGCGCCGGAGCGGATCGTGATGAGGGCTTCTCGGGCGTCGTACTCACCGGAGAGGAGGGTGCGCACCTCCAACTGCTCGACCGACTTCTGCAGGCGAACCAACTCGGCGTCGGCCTCGGCCAGGGTGTCGGCGTCGCCTTCTTCGCGGGCCAACTCGACCAGGATGTCGAGATCATCGATGCGGCTGCGCAATCCGGTGAAGCGCTCGAGCTCGCCCTGGAGCCCACTGAGCCGGCCAGTGACCCGCTGGGCGTTGGCCTGGTCGTCCCACAAATCGGGGGCCGCCACCTGCTCCCCGAGACTGGCGATCTCGGCCTTCATCGCAGGCACATCGAGCACCTTCTCGACGGTGGTCATCGTCGCTTGAAGTTGCTTGATCGCAGAATCGAAGTCAGTGGCCACGAGGGTCAAGGCTACGGCACTGCGGGGTGGCCGCCGCCGGGGTCGGTTTCGTCGGCGAAGACGCGATAGTGGAGCCTCAACGAGGGTGCAACCACGGTGAAGCTCCAGTATCGGCTGTTCGCATACGAAACCGGCCCGGGTCCACCGGGTCACCGGGTCACCGGACCGCAGAGTCGGGGGCTACGGGGTGATCAACACCACCGAGGCGGCGTCGGCGGTGATCTGGGCACGACTGCCCACCCCGGGGATCGGGATCGGCAGCCTCAAGGAGGCACTCAAGTGCACATTGACGGTGTCATTGGTGACCGAGACCACCGAACGGATCCCAGGATAGGTCTCCCGGGCTCCCGAGGCGGCGAGGTACTCGCCGGCGTACGCCGCGGCCCGGCGGGGATCGATCTTGGCCCGTTCACCCAATCCATGGAGATACACCTGATCGCCCTGCAGCCCGTCGGTGGCAGCCAGAGCCGCCGCGTCAGCCAACGAGTTCAAACCCGCACGTTGCAGGAACGCCGCGCTCGCATCGACTACCACCCCGATCAACAACACCAAGATCGCAACGAACCCCACGATCAGCAGACTCACCTGCCCGGCGTCATCTCGATGGCGTGAGCGCCCGAGGGAGATCATGGACGGTCCTCCCGGAACGTGCCGTACGGCGAGGAGTGCACCGACGCCACCTCGATCCTCGGAGCATGACGGCCCATGATCAGCGGGAAGAGGGGCAGCGGCACCGAGGAGTGCACCTCAGCCGTGATCACGGAACCCGGGGCCAGACAGTTGGTGGGATCGGGCGCACACCGCACCGCCAACCGCATCGGCCCCCCGGACAGCCCCTGGTCGGCGAACGCCAAACGGGCGGCCTGTTCGGCACGGCTCCGAGCAGCGGCCTCGGACGGCGACGTGATGAACGCGCGCCCGGCTGATCGTGCAGCCGTCGAAGCGGCGAAGGCGGTTCGCTGGGTCTCGAAGACCCCCAGAACGACGTACACCAAAGGGATCAGCAACAACACCGACAGCCACACAAACTCCACGATCGCGGTGCCATCGTCACCACGACGCCTGGTCACGGCACCGACTCCTTCACCGCATGTCCCGACACCTTCAAGTGCACCGCCGGACCCCACAACCCCAATGCAGGCACCCGCGCATTGACCGAGACCTCCACCTCAGGCACCCCGTTGACCATCGTCTGTCGCGCGGTCACGGCGGAGGCGAAGCGGGCGGCGATCGCACCCGAGATCTGTGCCTTGGTGCGGGCCGCTCCCTCGGCCGGGCTGCGATCGATGGTCGCGGCGTATCGCGCACCCTCGGTCGCGGCTGCTGTCAACGTGTTACGCACATGCAGCACCAACGCCAACTGAACAATCGCCAGAACCAGCGGGATCAGTACCAAACTGACCAGGACGAAGTCGACGACGGCCGCACCCCGGTCGTCTCGTCTCATCCCCCGACCGAGGCCAAAGCCTGGCGCAACATCTGGCTCAGGGCCGGGCCGGCCACCGCCCACAGCGCTGCCACGAGCCCGGCCGACATCACCGTGATCAACACCCAGCCCGGCACGTCGCCGCGCTCATCACGGGGGCGGACCGAGTTCCACCACTTCTTCATCACTTCTCCTTTCCGCCTCACGGCGTGACCAGACGCAACCCGGCGAGACCCGGGTAGAAGGCAAAGACGACGGTCAACGGCAAGATCAAGAAGACGACCGGGACCATCATGGCCACCTCTCGCCGTGCGCCGGTCTCGATCAAGGCTCGCCGGCTGGCTTCGCGTACGTCGGCGGCCTGGGCATGCAGCACATCGGCCAGGGGGGTCCCCCGCTCGACTGCGACCGCTAGCCCTTCGGCGAACCGCGCCACCACTGGCAGTCCGGTGCGAGCGGCCAACCGGTCGAAGGCTTCGGCCAACGGGGTGCCGGTTCGCACATCGGCAAGGACTCTGACCAGGTCGGCGGAGAACTCGCCATGGCTGCGCCGTACGACGCGATCCAGGGCAGCGACCACGCTCTCCCCGGCTGCGACCGACAGCGCGAGCAACTCCGCAAGTGTGGGGAACTCCGCGAGGATCTGGCGTTCTCGAGCAGCCACTTGTGCGGTCAACCTGTTCTCCCGCAGGAGCACTCCCGCCACGCCGGCCAGCGCACAGACCAGCGCGAGCGGCAGGGCACGGACAGGTGAACCGATCGAGATCAACACGCTGGGAACCGCTGCACCTGCGAACGCGAGCAGCCCCCACATGGACTGCTGGACCCGGAAGTCGTGAACGCTGAGGTCCAGGTTGGCGCGGTCGAGACGGCGAGCAATGGCCGTCGACCCGCCCAGGATGCGCTCCAGGAAATCTGCGGCGCCACGCACAGTCGGGGCCCACAGGCCGGCGGTGGCCGCCCGAGGCGCTTCACCAGCCGAACTCGTCGGGAGATCACGCAGGTACGGGCGTACCCGAACCTCAAGGGCCGGTCTTCGGGAGAGTGCCCAGGCACGCAGGAACAGCAGCAGTGCTCCCCCGACACCGGTCCCGACCAGGAAACCCCAGGCAGTGGTGGTCACGACAGGATCCGCCGCTCAACGGGGAGCCGGCCGATGCGCATCATCAGTCGATACGCCAACCAACACACGCCAGCACCGACTAGGAGGATGGCCGTGCCCGTCGGGGTCGAATAGCGCTGGATCACTTCGGGCTGGAAGGCCAGCAACAGCAGGACCAGCCACGGGGCTGCCACCGCCAACCGGGCCCCGTTGATCGTCCAGGACTGACGGGCTTCGAGTTCGGACCTGGTGCGTGCGTCCTCCCGGAGATGGGCCGACAGGGCCCGCAAGAGCCGGCCCAGTTCGCCGCCACCCACGTCTCGAGCCACCCGCAACCCCTCGACAACGCGATCGCCGACCGGATCGGCGAGCCGCTGCTTCAAACTGTCCAGGCTGTCACCGAACCGGCCGGTCACCTGGTAGTCGAGGGCGAACGCGGCGAAGGCGGGACGCAACGGTTCGGGTCCCCGAACGGCCAGTCCAGACAGCGCCTCGGGCAGCGATAGGCCCGCCCGCACCCCGGAGGTGAGGTTGTCGACCGCCTCCGGCCAGACTTCGGCGAACTCGCGTTGGCGTCGGCGAGCACGCCCATTGAGCGCAGCCACCGGCGAATACGCCGCGATCAACCCGAACACCGCGGCGACCGGCAGCGTGCGTGAGATCAGCAGTACGGCGGCAGTTACCACGATGCCCGCGAGGAGACACAGCCCGATGAGGCCCGCCTGGGTCACACCGCTCAAACCGGCTCGGGCAAGCAACCGTTGCATCGCCCCTTCG
Organism: uncultured Marmoricola sp.; assembly: GCA_937868075.1. Taxonomy (GTDB): domain Bacteria; phylum Actinomycetota; class Actinomycetes; order Propionibacteriales; family Nocardioidaceae; genus Marmoricola. The sequence goes on from CALMLL010000034.1 coordinate 14,283, forward strand.
TGGCTCCTGATCCGGCGCCGACTCGGGGGTAAGGCGAAGGCGGACCAGATCAGAAGGAGTCCCACACCGACACCCAGCCCGACCGCGACGCCCATCACTCACCCGTCCGCAGGAGCGCGTAGACATCGATGCCGGCTCGCTCGAACTCCTCGATCCTGGGCGGCATGCCGCTGCCTCGGCGCAGACCAGCCGCCGTGCGGTGGAAGATCTGCTCGGTCTCGATGACGTCGTTCTCGGCTCGGCCTGGTACGCCGACGATCTCGTTGACTCGGCGTACGCCGTGGGCGTCGACGCCCAGATGGATCACGATGTCGGTCGCCGAAGCCACGGTAGGAACCACGAACCGTGAGGAGATGTTCTCTCCCGCTAGCAACGGCAGGGTGCACAGCTTGACCAGGGCCTCCCGAGCGCTGTTTGCGTGGATGGTGGCCATTCCGGGCAGGCCGGAGTTGAGCGCAAGCAGCATGTCGAGACATTCGGCGCTGCGGACCTCACCCACGATCATGCGGGTCGGCCGCATGCGAAGGGCCTCACGGACCAGATCGCGCAGGGTGATGCCACCGGTGCCTTCGAGTCCGTGCTGACGCGTCTGCATCGGCACCCAGTCGGCATGGCTGAACCGAAGCTCGAACACCTCTTCAGCAGAGATGATGCGCTCGGTGCCCGGGATGGACGCGGCGAGACAGTTCAACATCGTTGTCTTGCCCGCTTGGGTGCCACCGGCCACCACGATGTTGAGTCCGGCCCGCACACACGCATCCAGGAACCGTGCTGCTGGCGCGGTCAAACTACCCAACTGGACCAGATCGTTCAGTTGGGCGGCACGGAGCACGAACTTGCGGATGTTGACCGCCGAGAACGAGCGCGAAATGCCCTCCAGGACCACGTGCAACCGATGGCCATCAGGCAACATCGCGTCGACGAAAGGCTGGCTGACGTCGATGCGGCGGCCACTGGACTTGAGCATCCGCTCGACGAGTTCGTGAACCTGCTCGGAGGTGAGGATGAGGTTGGTCAGCTCGTGGCGTCCGTTGCGCGCCACGAACACCCGACTCGGCTCGTTGATCCAGATCTCCTCCACGTCCGGGTCGTCGAGCAGGTGTTGCAGCGGACCGAACCCGGCGACCCGCGCAAGGAGTTCGCTGACCGTGCTGCGTGGGTCATCGATCGGGGTGACGACGCCAGTCAGGCTGCGCTCGTCATGGGCGCGCACCACCGCTTCGGCGATGCGGCGGACGTGGGCTAGGTCGGTCTGCGGGTCGACGCCATCTCGGCGTACGGCTGCGCGGACCTGTGCATCCAGATCCTCGATGACGGCCGCGCCTGAGAACACGGTCATCGGCAACACTCCTTCGCCCCGACCGCGCCAGCCTGCCTCCACCCAGCCGGGTCAGGGAAGCCCCAACTCCGAATCTGTGGATAACGAGACTGATGTTGCTAGTGCGACGAGGTGATTGGGTGTTTTGTGTGGAACCTGCGGGCGGTTTCGTCGGCGAAGACGCGATAGTGGAGCCTCAACGAGGGTGCAACCACGGCGAAGCTCCAGTATCGGCTGTTCGCATAGAAAACTGGCCGCCGGCCGCCTCCCAAACGCACACCGACAGTTCAGCGCGACGAACTCAACACCGCGATCGCTGCCCCGGCGATCAACACACTCCCGCCGATGAACTCACCCCACGAAGGCAGTAGCCCCTGGAACCCCCAAGCGCTGATCACCCCAACCGCAGGCACCAGAAGCGCGAATGGGACCACCTCGGCAGCGCGGTGGCGGGCAAGAAGACTGTTCCAGATGCCGTAGCCGAGCATCGTCGACATCAGCACCGTGAATGCCGTCGAAGCCGTCTGCGTCCAGCCCCAACCCGCCGCGGCGGAGTGCCAACTCGCCGTCCCTTCGAGGACCAGGGAGGCCAGCAGAAGCGGGATCGGTACGACGACCGAGCCCCACGCCACCAGCGACAGTCCCGCTGATGGGACCCCCCGTGCGACCACGTTGCCCACCGCCCACGACGACGCTGCGACCAGCACGAGGATGAGCCCGGTCATCGATGTGTACACGTCGCGTCCGATGGCCACGATTCCCAGTCCCACCACAGCCAGGGCGACACCAGCGAGTTGGCGTACGGATGGCCTCTCAGCGAGAGCCAGGGCGGCAACGAGGATCGTCACAGGGACCTGGGCTTGAAGGACCAGAGAGGCCAGCCCCGGGTTCATCCCCTGCGCCAAGGCGGCGTACAGGAATCCGAATTGGCCGGCCGACATGAACAGCCCGACCAGTACCACGCGCGCAAAGCTCGCCTGAGGGCGGGGGACCACGAACACCAGAAGGCCCACGAGGGCGAACCGGATCGCAGCGAACAACAGGGGTGGAACCCCATGGAGCCCCACGTCGATGACGACGAAGTTGAGTCCCCACACGACCGCGACCAGCAGGCCCAGGGCGATGTCGCGGGGTTTCACGGGGTCCAGAGTGGCCGAGAAACGTCGGCCCGCATAATCGGCCCCGTTCGTGTCGTACGCCGACCGCAGCACCCCCACGACGACCAACTACGCACGCGATCTTGGAGCTTCACCGTGGTTGCAACCACGGTGAAGCTCCTGTATCGCGTCTTCGCCGACGAAACCGACCGCGGGCCGGCCCCACCCACCCCCCTACAACAACGACCCGAACACATCTCCGTGGGTGGAGGCACGGGCGAGGACCTGGTCGAAGGTGAGGTGTTCGAGGGCGAGGGGGTCCTCGGCTCCGGCTTCGATCTCGGCCCAGGTTCGGGGAGCAGCGGCGAGGGGGCGTTCGCGTCCGCGGAGGGAGTAGGGCGAGATGGTGGTCTTGGCGCCGGCGTTCTGGGACCAGTCGAAGAAGACCTTGCCGGGTCGTTTGGCCTTGGTCATCTGCCAGATCACCAGGGGTTCGTCGGCGGCCAGGGCGGTGGCCAGGTCGCGGGCCCAGTCGCGCACCTCGTCGCTGGTCCGCGAGCCGTCGAGGTGGGCATAGAGGTGAAGTCCCTTGGACCCGCTGGTCACCGGCGCGCACGAGAGCCCTTCGTCGGCCAGCCGAGCACGCACCTGCAGGGCCACGTGGGCGCACTCCCCCAGTCCGGCACCCTCACCGGGGTCGAGGTCGATCACGAGGCGGTCGGGGTTGAGCAGGTGACCGTCGGCATCGACGCGCCACTGGTGGGCGTGGAGTTCGAGAGCGGCGAGATTGGCCAGATAGGTCAGCCCGGCAAGGTCCTCGATGACCGGGAAGGTGATCGGCTCGGCACTGGTCGGAACCTCGACCACTCGCAGCCACGACGGCGCCCCGGCGGGGGCGTTCTTCTCGAAGAACGACTGCTGATGGACCCCGTTGGGCCACCGGATCCGGGTCAGGGTGCGGCCGGCCAGATGCGGCAACAGCACCGGTGCGATCTGGGCGTAGTAGTTCAGCACCTCACCTTTGGTGGTGCCGGTAGCCGGATAGAGAACCTTGTCGAGATTGCTCAGCCGCAACGTGCGGCCCTCGACCTCGACATGGATCTCGCTCACGACCCCACCTCCTCGGGCAGCACATCGGTGCGGATGCCCCGGAAGGCGGGTTGGCGCAGTTTGCCTTCGGCGGTGAAGGCGAGGTAGTCGACATCGACGACCACCTCGGGTCGCACCCACACCGCCCCCACCGCATCGAGTCGGGGCACCTCAAGAAACGGAGAATGATCAAACACCAGGGGGGCCAGCACCTCCGCGAGGCGCACCCCGGCACGCCCGGCCACACCGCTGCCGACCTTGCCGCGGTAGCGCAACCCGGATGCTGTCGGCTCGCCCACCAGCAGCGCCCCGAGCCGCCGATCGGAGTCGGTCTCGAAGCGGAACCCACCGACCACGAACGAGCCGGTCGGCCGGATCGGGAACTTCAACCAGTCGGCCGATCGCGCCCCCGGGGCATAGCGCGAGGACCTCTTCTTGGAGACGATCCCCTCCAGCCCCTGGGCCGCTGCGGCCTCGAGCAGTGCGGGTCCGTCGTCATAGACCTGCGGCACCTGCCAGGAGACGTCGGCCAAGTCCAACGACACCAACTCCTCCCGCCGTCGAGACCACGGCAGCCCGGTCAGGTCCCGACCGTCGACCCTCAAGACATCGAAGATGAGGAACACCGCCGGGTTGGCCTCGGCCAACCGCGTCGCTTTGCGGGCATCGGTCACATGGATCCGGTCAGCGAGCGCCTGCAGCGTCGGCACTCCGTCACGCAACGACACGATCTCGCCGTCGAGGAGCAGGTCGCGGCCAGCAAGACCGGCGAGTTCGGGGAAGGCCAGGCTGATGTCGCGGCCCGTGCGCGTCCAGACCCGCACCTCGGTAGCCGTGCACTCGACGAGCGCACGAATGCCGTCCCACTTGACCTCGTGAGCCCAATCGGGCCCGACCGGCACCTGTTGGCCACGCGTGGCCAACATCGGCGCTGGGATCAGTTGCATGTCCCGGAGACTACGGATTCGATTGAGAGGCAGGTGTTGTGCCCGCCGCGGGGCACCGCGGTGTCGGTGCCGTCGCCGCCGTCGAGGAAGTCATCGAGATAGGTGCCGACGAGGTAGTCGTCACCGCCGCGTCCCTCGGCCTGGAGCGCGCCGGTGCCGTCGGTGGAGATCCGGTCGGCGAACTCACTGCCGTAGTAGGTGACCGCGTAGCCGAAGACGCTGAGGTTCTCCGCACCGGCGATCACGAAGTCCACCGGTACGTCGCCTTGGAACTGCGCCTGTCCGATGCCCAGATCGATCGTCAGCCGAGGCCGCGATGGGGTGGCGAAGTCGGTGTAGAGCACAACCGTGTCGGCGTCGTCCCCGGCGTCGACGACTTGGTTGGGGTCGGGAGCCAACGCGTCGTAGATGGTGTCGCGGCCGGCGTCCCCGCGCATCACGCCGGCATCGCGGCCATAGTCATAGAGGGTGTCGTCGCCCGGTCCGCCCGACAACGTGTCGAAGCCCCCCCAGGTGAACAACTGGTCGTTGCCGTCGCCGCCGCTGAGGGCGTCGGGCTGGCTGCGCCCGGCGGCCGGGTCGTCGTCGCGGATGGTGTCGTCACCGCCGGCACCGTCGATCGTGTCGGAGCCACCCATGCCGTTGAAGACGTCGCGGCTCGGGCTGCCCACGAAGACGTCGTTGAAGGGGGACCCGAGGATGGCCGCCCGCTGGCCGATCCAGGTGTCGGTGCCGTTGCCGGTCACCACGTGCGCCGCAGCGTCGACCTGGACCGGCCCCAGTGAGTCGATGAAGGCGATCTTGTCGCCGGCGTCGCCGGGCTTGGCGCGGCCGTCGAAGACCGGGGAGAAGAAGTCGTCGCCAGGCCCTCCGACCAGAGTGTCGTTGAGGACGATCGCGGCACCGGCGTCATTGCGGGTCAACTGCCCGGTGCCGCCGTCGATCTTGTCGTTGCCCGCTCCGCCGTCGACGTAGTCGGCGCCGTCACCGGCACAGATGAGGTCGTTGCCGGCGCCGGCATAGATCTTGTCGTTGCCGGCGCGCGCCACGATCACGTCGTTGCCGGCGGTGCCCTTGATGGTCGTTCCGCTCATCGAGCCCACGATGGTCGCCGTCTTGCCGAAACAGGTGTAGACCGCTTGCGCGCTGGTCGGCAGGCCGACCACGAGAACGCCCACAGCGCCGGCGATCAGAGCGAGCACCGGTCGACGTACGCGGGTCAAGCCGGCCATCAGGGCGCTCCTTCCTCAGATCGGGGACAACCGCTCCAGGGTACGCCGAAACCGGCTGTCACCGCCTCGACCGGGTGGCATCGGCTTGTCGCAGCCGTCATGCTTGGCCCCATGCGAGCAATCTGGAAAGGCGCCGTGTCCTTCGGTCTGGTCAGTGTGCCGGTGAAGTTGTATTCGGCCACCGAGAGCAAGGACGTCACCTTCCGCCAGGTGCACGCCAAGGACGGCGGCCGGATCAAGTACCAGCGGGTGTGCTCCCTCGACGGCGAGGAAGTGCCCTACTCCGACATCGCCAAGGGGTATGAGACCGAAGACGGCGAGATGGTGATCATCGACGACGCCGAACTCGCCGACCTGCCCGCAGCCAGTAGCCGCGAGATCGCGGTGGAGAAGTTCGTCCCGCGCGATCAGATCGACCCGATGCTGTTGGAGAAGTCCTACTACCTCGAGCCGGAGAAGACCGGCGCCAAGGCCTATGCACTGCTGCGCCAGGCCCTGGAGGAGTCCGACCGGATGGCGTTGGTAACGGTGTCGCTGCGGCAGCGGATGTCGCTGGCGGTGTTGCGGGTGCGCGGCGATGTGATCGTCATGCAGACCATGATGTGGCCCGACGAGATGCGCTCCCCCGACTTCGCCGTCGACGGCGCCGAGGGTGCCAAGCCCGCCGAGGTGGCGATGGCCACGATGCTGGTCGAGACGCTGGCCGGCGACTTCGACGCCACCGAGTACGTCGATGACTACCGCGAGGCGATGGAAGCACTCGTCCAGGCCAAGATCGACGGTGGCGAGGTCAAGCGGACCCCGCAGTCGACCAAGTCCTCCGGCGAGGTCGTCGACCTGCTGGCCGCCTTGCAGAAGAGCGTGGCCGCGGCCAAGGCCGCCCGAGGCGAGGCCGAGGACCCCGCCGAGGCACCCTCCGCGACCAAGACCAAGTCAAAGAAGCAGGCCAGTTAGCCCTTCATCCGGCCGGGTCGGCCCAACCGGTCCACCATCGCCATCGTCGCGTCGGAGAGCCGAGGGGCGAGCACGTTGAAGATCTCCCCGACCTGTCCCACGAGGGTGTTGACCGTGATCGGGCGGTCCTCCAAGGCACGCACCACGATCTGGGCGGCCTGCTCGGGTGACTTGGCCGGCATCGAGTCGTAGGCGTCGGTGGCACTGCTCATCTCGGTGCGGACGAGGTCGAGGCGGACGTTGGTGAAGGTGACGTTGTCGGCGTACGCCTCGCGACCGGCGATGCGGGCGAACACGTCGAGTGCGGACTTGGAGGCGATGTAGGCGGCGAACTTCGGCGCCTTGACCTGCACCCCCCAGGTGACCACGTTGACCACGTGGCCGAAACGTTGCTGGCGCATGCCGGGGAGGAAACCGAGAGTAAGCCGCACCGGAGCGATGTAGTTGATCGCCATCGTGCGCTCGAAGTCGTGCACCCGGTCGTAGGACTCTGCCAGCGGTCGGCGGATCGACCTCCCGGCGTTGTTGACCAGGTAGTGCACTGTGTCGTGGTCGGCCAGAACCTGCTTGACCAGCGCATCCACGGCGTCGGCGTCGGTCAGGTCGCACGGGTAGGCCTGAGCGCGCCCTCCTGAGGACACGATCTGGTCGACCACCTGCGCCAAGAGATCCTCGCGGCGGGCCACGGCCACCACGATGCCGCCGCGACGGGCCACCGCCAGCGCGGTCGCGGCCCCGATCCCCGAGGAGGCCCCGGTGACGACAACCACCCGGTCGCGCAACGGACTAGGGGTCGTGGGCAGCCCCGGCACAGCCGCCAGTCGCCGCCGCAGGAACGCCCTGGGCGTCAGCAGCAAGTTGCCCATCAGGCCCCCATCTGCAGGACAGGGAACGACTGGGCCTGCTCCATCTGGGCGGACAGGCTGAGCAGCGTCGGCTCATCGTCGGTGCGCCCCACCAGTTGAACAGCCAGGGGCATCCCGTCCTCGCCGACCCCGACCGGGACACTGGCGGCCGGGTTTCCTGCGACGTTCCACAACGCCGCGTAGGCGATGGCCGGCATCGAGGCCAGGGCCGAGGCCACGGTGCCGCGGCCGGAGATGACTCCCGCGAGCGGTGGTCGATGAGCGATCGCCGGGGTCAACAGCACGTCGCACTGATCGAAGACACGATTGGCCTTCACCGAGATCTTCAGCGACTGCCGGATCGCCCATTCGGTGACCGCGGGGGTCACCCAGGCGCCAAGGCGACGAGTCTCTTTGGTACGCCGCTCGAGGCGGTCTGGGTGTTCGACCTCGTCGGCCTCGGCCCTGATCCCGGCGAAGAACTGCGGGACGAAGGCCGCAGTGGGATCGGGATAGCGAGGGTCCACCTCGATGACCGCATGGCCGAGACTGCTGAGCAGTTTGGCGGTGGCCTTGACCGCGTCGATGTGCTCCTGAGCGGGACGGATCCCGACCGAGACCGGCTTGGTGCTCCAGCCGATCCGCAGCCGGCCCGGCTCCCGCCTCGCCGCAGCCACGAACGACTCGGCCTCCCCTGCCTGGAAGCGATCCTGGGGCGTCGAGCCCCGGATCACGTCGTAGACCATGGCCGAGTCGAGCACCGTGCGCGACAACGGCCCGGCGGTGCCCAGGGCGAACCACAGGTGCTCCATGGGCGCGGTGGTCACCCGGCCACGCTGGGGTTTGAGCCCGAACAGGCCACAACAAGCCGAGGGAATCCGGATCGAGCCACCACCGTCGCCGCCGATGGCGACCGCCGCCATGCCGGTCGCCACCGCGACCGCGCTTCCGCCGCTGGATCCGCCGGGCGTGTGCGCCCGGTTCCAGGGGTTGCGGGTGACGCCGTCGGACTCAGACTCGGTGTAGGGGAACGCGCCGAACTCGGGCATCCGGGTCTTGCCGATGATGACCGCACCGGCGGCCCGCAGTCGGCGTACGACTTCACCGTCGGCGGCCCGTGGGGTCGAGTTGGCCAGG
>CALMLL010000035.1 GCA_937868075.1 uncultured Marmoricola sp.
GCTGTTCGCCCGCTGCTATTCGCGCAGATCCCCGTAGGTCTGTCGCGCCCGTTGGAGCGCGGCCACATACCCCGCCCGCTCGTACGCCGACGCGTCGATGCTCGAGTCCACCGCGAGGCGGCCACGGACCTTGTCGAGGGTGTCGAACCCCATCTCACTCATCCACGCCCGCAGCCCCTCGATCAGCACGCTCGCGTGTTCGGGGCCGTGGCGCAGGAGTGCGGAGGCGGTCATCACCACGTCGGCGCCGGCCAGGAGGTACTTCACGATGTCGTCCGCAGTCTCGACGCCGGTGGTTCCGGCGAGGCTGGCCCGCACGTGTCCGCGCAGGATCGCGATCCAGGTGCGCGGCAGCCGACCCTCCTCCGGGTGCGAGAGCGTGACCGACGGCTCGACCGTGAGGCGGTGGATGTCGACATCGGGTTGAAGGAAGCGGTTGAAGAGCACGAGTCCGTCGGCACCGGCCCGGTCCAGGGACATCGCCAACGAACCGGTGGCGGAGAAGAAGGGGCTCAGTTTGACCGCCACCGGCACCTCGACGACGTCCTTGACCGCCCGAAGGATCTCGAGATGGCGCTCCTCGACCTCGCGCCCCGACATCGTCAGATCGCCCGGGACCAGATAGACGTTGAGTTCGATGGCCGCCGCACCGGCCGATGCCAGCGACCTGGCCGCGTCGACCCAACCGCCGCCGCTGGTGCCGTTCAGGCTGGCGATCACCGGCACCGAGGAGACCGCCGTGGCCCGCTCCACCTGCTTGAGGTAGGGCGAGGACGCCTGCGCGGCCAGGGTGGCCGACTGGGGGAAGAAGTCCAGCGCCTCTCCGAAGTTGTGCTCGTGCGACTCTGCCACCGCCAGGTCGGTCATCTCCTGGTGGCGAACCTGCTCTTCGAACAGCGAGGGCAGCACGATGGCGCCCACTCCGGCATCGGCCAGTCGGCGTACTCCTGAGGCGCTTTGCGCCAACGGGGAGGCCGAGGCCACGACCGGCACCGGCAGACTCAGCCCGAGATAGGTCGTGGTCAGGTCCATGAATGCCTCCTGCGGGCGTCTGGGGCGAAATCGGCTGCACCTCGGGTGGCCATCTCCTCGTAGGTTGCCCAGCGCTGGTCGACCGCGGTCTGGGCCAACTCCAAGAGGCGTTCGGCCTCCTCGGGGTCGGTGTTGCGCAGCATCCGGTAGCGCAGTTCCCGATAGATGTACTCACCGAGGTGGAGGGTGGGTCGTGGGGAGTCCAGCATGAAGGGGTTGTCTCCGCGAGCCCGCAAGGTCGGGTCGTAGCGCAGCAGGGGCCAGTGTCCGCTGCGCACGGCCCGCTGCTGTTGGTTGAGGCCGTCCTTCATCTCGATGCCGTGGGCGATGCAGTGGCTGTAGGCGATGATCAGCGACGGGCCGTCGTACGCCTCGGCCTCGCGGAAGGCCCTCAGGGTCTGCTGGGCATCGGCCCCCATCGCCACCCTGGCCACGTAGACACTGCCGTAGGCGATCGCCTGCAACGCAAGGTCCTTCTTGGCCACGGCCTTGCCAGCGGCTGCGAACTTCGCCACCGCGGCTAGCGGGGTCGCCTTGGACGACTGGCCGCCGGTGTTGGAGTAGACCTCCGTGTCGAGCACCAGGACGTTGACGTTGCGCCCGGTCGACAAGACGTGGTCGAGCCCGCCGGAGTCGATGTCGTAGGCCCACCCGTCGCCGCCGACGATCCACACACTGCGGCGCAGCAGATGGTCGGCCACGCTGCGCAGGTCGTCGACGAGTGGCCCGCTCAGGGCGTCGAGACGCCGGTGGAGTTCGGCGGCGCGTTCGCGCTGGGCGGCCAGTTCGGACTCGCGGATCTGGCGTGCCTCCAGCATCGGGTCGACCAGGTCGGCACCGATCTGCTCGCGCAGTTCCAGCAGCCTCCGACGGGCCAGCGCGGTGTGGAGCTCTGCTGCCAGTCCCAACCCCAGGCCGAACTCGGCGTTGTCCTCGAACAGGGAGTTGGACCACGCCGGCCCCCGACCTTCGGCGTTCTTGGCCCACGGGGTCGTGGGCAGGTTGCCGCCATAGATCGAGGAGCAACCGGTCGCGTTGGCCACCGTCAGCCGGTCACCGAACAACTGGCTCACCAGTTTGAGGTACGGCGTCTCACCGCACCCTGCGCAGGCCCCGGAGAACTCGAACAGCGGCTGGAGGAACTGGGTGCCGCGAACGGTGCCGAAGTCGACCCGGGCGCGGTTGTTCATCGGGAGCGTCTCGAAGAACTCGACCTGGGATCGGGTCTCCTCCGGTGCCGCCGGGCCCATGTTGATGGCCTTGGTGCCTTGGGGAGTGTTCACCGGGCATGCCTCGACACACAGTCCGCAGCCGGTGCAGTCCTCGCCGTACACCTGCAGCGAGTAGCGGGCCCCGGGTAGCCCCACGGCGTTGAGCGGCGCGCTCTGGAACCCCGCCGGCGCCTCGTGGGTCGCCTCCTCCTCGTAGTACTTGGCCCGGATCACACTGTGGGGACACACGAAAGCGCAGGTGCCGCACTGGATGCAGGCCTGGGGGTCCCAGACCGCGACGGTGTCGGAGATCCGGCGTTTCTCGTAGGCGGTGGTGCCGCTGGGGAAGGTGCCGTCGATGGGCAGGGCGCTGACCGGCAACTGGTCCCCCCGTCCGGCCATCATCACCGCGGTCACGTCGCGGACGAACGCCTCGGCCTCGGCAGGCACGATCGGTGCCGCGGACCGATCGCTGGTGACTCGTCCAGGGATCGGCACCTCGTGCAGGTGCTCCAGGGCAGCATCCACGGCCCGTTCGTTGCGACGCACGACTTCGACGCCGCGGCGCAGGTAGGTCTTGCGGATGGCCGCCTTGACAGCCTCTATGGCCGCCTGCCTGTCCATGACGCCCGACAGGGCGAAGAAGCATGTCTGGAGGACGGTGTTGGTGCGACCCGGCAAACCGGCCTCGCGGGCGACCTTGACCGCATCGATGGCATAGACCCGCAGGTGCTTGGCCAGGATCTCGCGCTGCACCGGGTGGGCGAGTTCGTTCCAGACCTCAGGCGGGGACAGTGGCGAGTTGAGCAGCACGACGGCTCCGTGGGCCGCGGTCGACAACACGTCGAGATGCTCCAGCAGCCCCATGTGGTGGCAACCCACGAAGCTCGCTGCGGTGATCAGGTAGGGCGCCTTGATCGGGTGGGGCCCGAATCGCAGGTGGGAGATCGTGGTGCCGCCGGACTTCTTGGAGTCGTAGACGAAATAGCCCTGGGCGAACATTGCCGGGTCGGCGCCCAGGATCTTGATGGTGTTCTTGTTGGCGCCGACGGTCCCATCGGACCCGATGCCGTAGAACACCGCCGAGACCGTCTCCGGGTCCGGCAACTCGAACCCCGGGTCGTAGCTCAACGAGGTGCCTGAAACGTCGTCGTTGATCCCGATCGTGAAGCCGTGACGCGGGTGTTCACCGGCGAGTTCGTCGAAGACCCCGACCACCATCGCCGGGGTGAACTCCTTGGAGCTCAGTCCGTATCGGCCACCGACCACCAGCGGCAGGATCTCTCGCTGCCCGCGGGAGTACGCCTCGGCCAGCGCCGATGCGACATCGAGGAACATCGGCTCCCCCGCCGAACCTGGCTCCTTGGTCCGATCGAGAACCGCTACTCGGCGTACGGTCGGCGGGAGGGTCTCGAGCATCGCCGCCACCGGGAACGGTCGATACAGCCGCACCTGGAGTACGCCGACGCGCCGCCCCTGCCCGATGAGGTGCGTTGCGGTGTCGACCGCCGTCTGTCCGGCCGACCCCATCACGACCACCACGTCGGTGGCCTCGGGATCCCCGGTGAACTCCATGAGGCGGTAGTGACGTCCGGTCTGGGCGGCGAGTTGGGCGAAGACGTCCTCCACGATGCCCGGAGTGGCGGCGTAGGACGGGTTGACCGTCTCGCGCGCCTGGAAGTAGACGTCGGGATTCTGGGCGGTGCCGCGCACGAAGGGACGCTCGGGTGAGAGGGCCCGCATGCGGTGCGCCCGCACCAACTCATCAGGCACCAGAGCGCGGAGCACATCGTCATCGAGGAGTTCGAGGGTGTTGAGCTCGTGGGAGGTGCGGAACCCGTCGAAGAAGTGCACGAACGGCACCCGTGCGCGCAACGTGGCCGCCTGAGCCACCAGGGCGAAGTCGTGCGCCTCCTGAACCGACGCAGAGGACAACAGCGCGAAACCGGTCTGACGCACGGCCATCACGTCTTGGTGGTCCCCGAAGATCGACAACCCCTGGGCGGCCAAGGAACGGGCTGCCACGTGGAAGACGGTGGAGGTCAACTCACCAGCGATCTTGTACATGTTCGGGATCATCAGAAGCAGGCCCTGCGACGCGGTGAAGGTCGTTCCGAGCGCACCTCCTTGCAGCGCCCCGTGCATCGCCCCCGCGGCACCGCCCTCGCTTTGCATCTCTACGACGGTGGGCACCGTGCCGTAGATCGTCTGGCGACCGTGACTGGCCCAGTCGTCGGCGAGCTCGGCCATCGCCGAGGAGGGCGTGATCGGGTAGATCGCGCACAGTTCGTTGAGGCGGTAGGCAACGTCGACCGCGGCTTCGTTGCCGTCCATGGTGGCGCGCATCAGTCCTCCGCAACCATCTCGATGGCGTGCACCGGGCACTGACGAGCGCAGGTGCCGCAGCCGGTGCACCGGTCGTAGTCGAAGCGATACCGGTTGCCGCGCCCCAGCTTGATCACCGCGTCCTCGGGGCACGACCCCAGGCAGCCGTCGCACTCGAAGCAGTTGCCGCAGGACAGGCAGCGGCCGGCCTCGAAACTCGCTTCGCTCTCGCTCAACCCGGCCACGACCTCGGTGTAGTCGAGGACGCGCTGGTCGGGAGCAGCTTCGGGCTGCCGGCGACGGTGGTGGTCGCCGAAATACCACAGGTGCAGCGAGTCCAGGTCCGCCATCGGATGCTTGGCTGCCGCGGCGTACGACGATCCGCGCAACCAGGCGTCGATATTGCGGGCCGCCTTCTTGCCGTGGCCGACACCCATCGTCACCGTCCGCTCACTGGGGACGGCGTCGCCGCCGGCGAAGATCCCGGGCGCTCCGGTCATGAACGTGGCGGGGTCGACTTGCACGACATCGGCGTCGAACTCGATCCCCGGGATGCCGCGCAGGAACGTGGTGTCGCTCTCCTGTCCCAGAGCCAGGATCACCGTGTCCGCGGGCAGGGTCTCGAACCGGCCGGTGCCGTGTGGCTGACCGGCCTTGTCAAGTTCTTGGATCTCCACGGTCAGGTCGTGCTCGCCCATGTCGGCGATGGTGCGCAGCCAGTTGATCCGGATGCCTTCCTCCTCGGCTTCCACGGCCTCCTCGGGCCGGGCCGGCATCTGGTCGCGGGTCCGGCGATAGATGATCACCGACTCATCGGCTCCCTGACGACGCGCGACTCGGGCCGCATCCATGGCGGTGTTGCCGCCGCCGTACACCGCCACGGTGCCGTGCAGTTGCGGCTGCTCCCCCGACTCCACCTGCCTGAGGAAGGTGACCGCGTCGAGGACCCTGGAGGCGTCCTGGTGCGGGATGTCGACGCGCCGCGAGAGATGCGCGCCGACCGCGACGAAGACGGCGGCGAACCGGCCTTCGGCGCGCTCGGCGGCTAGGTCGTCGACGCGGTGGTTCTGCTCGAACTGCACACCCAACACCCGAAGGCGGTCGATCTCGGCGTCCAAGACGGCGCGCGGGAGCCGGTAGGCCGGGATCCCGTAGCGCATCATGCCGCCGGGCTCGGCTCCGTTGTCCTTGATCACCACCTGGTGGCCCATCCTGGCCAGGTGGTACGCCGCGGAGAGCCCGCTGGGCCCCGACCCGATCACCAGCACCTTGTCGCTGAGACCGCCTCGATGGGGGCGGTCGAACTGCCAGCCGTGTTCGATGCCGAGGTCGCCGAGGAACCGTTCGACAGCGCGGATCGAGACCGCCGAGTCGATCTGGGCGCGGTTGCAGACCGCTTCGCAGGGGTGGTAGCAGACCCGCCCGTGAACGGCCGGGAAGGGGTTGTCCTGCGTCAGTTGCCGCCACGCGGCGTGGTAGTCACCGGCTCTGGCCAACGAGAGCCAGGACTGGATGTTCTCCCCGGCGGGGCAGCCGGCGTTGCACGGCGGCAGAAGGTCGACATAGACAGGTCGTTGGGAGCGGACCGGGCCCGACCGTCTGCGACCGGTCCCCAGCGGGGCAAGGGGGGTCAGATCGGGGTCACGCTCGGGCATATGGGCCTCCTGTGGGCCCGACTAGGAGCAGCTGGTGCCCGCCTTGCCATCGTATGACCTTCATGAGGGTGGCGATGACCGCACCCGACGATTTGGGCGGGGTCCGCGACCGCTGGTATCTTTGGCGGCTGTGTCGTGGCCGAGTCACGGCCAGCACATCAGACTCCCTCAGCCATCGGCAGATGGCGCCAGATTCAGACTTCCGCATCAACACAGAACAGGCACCCAGTGGCGAACATCAAGTCCCAGATCAAGCGCAACCGGCAGAACGAGGCCGCCCACGAGCGCAACAAGGCTGTGCGCTCCAAGCTCAAGACCGCCGTCCGCAAGTTCCGCGAGGCCGCTGAGGCCGGCGACAAGGACAAGGCGACCGCGTTGGCCGCCGAAGCTGGCAAGTTGCTCGACAAGGCCGCCAGCAAGGGTGTCATCCACAAGAACCAGGCCGCCAACCGCAAGTCCTCGGTGGCCAAGCAGGCTTCGGCTCTCTGAGTCGATCCATCAGCGGCGTCGATCCCGGTGGGGTCGGCGCCGAACTGTTTTTCGACCGTTATCGGCGGGTGCGCAGTCCTGCGACAGCGATGACCAACTTCTCCAGGGCATAGGCCGCATCGCTGGCCTGGCCTTTGACGTCGGCGTCGGCGTGGGCCACGAGACGAACAGCCTGCGCCAAGCCGACGCTCTCCCATCCTCGGGCCTGGTCACGGATGATGCGCACCTTGAACGGCGGCACCTTGAGGATGGAGGCCACCTGGGCTTCGGAGGCCCGAATCTCCTTGAAGCCGATCAGCGATCGGACTCCCGCCGCCAGGGCGCTGGTCACCAGCACCGGGGCCAGGCCGGTGGCCAGACCCCAGCGCAACTCCTCCAGCGCCTTGGCCGGCTGACCGGCCAGAGTCAGGTCGGCGATCGTGAAGGACTTGGCTTCGGCCCGGCCACCGAAGTAGGGCTTGACCAGATCGGCGGTCACGACCGATCCGTCGACGTCGGCGGCGAGTTGGCTGGCCGCAGCAGCCAGAGCCCGCAGGTTGTTGCCGACTGCGGCCACCAGCAGGTCGGCGGCCTCAGGGTCGATGCGCACCTTGTGGGAGCGCATCTCACTGGTCACGAAGGAGCCGAGTTCGCGCGCCGAGACCGAGCCGGACTTGACCTCACTGACCGCAGGGAGGGCTCGGAGGCGGTTGAGGAGTCCGCTGCCTTTGGGACCACCGTTGTGAACCAGCACGACCCCGATGTCGGGGGCGGGGTCCTCGGCGTAGGCCAGGAGGCCGGGGTGGGTGTCGTCGGGGACGTTCTCGAGGTTGCGCACCACCACGCAGCGGGTGGTGCTGAACAGCGAGGGCGCGCTCATCTCCCCCAGGGTCGCCATCGTCAGTTGGTCCCCGGTGGTCTCGGAGAACTCGGCTTGCGGGTCAGCGGCTTTGACGGCTTCGCGAGCCGCGGTGACCGCGCGCTCCGCGAGGAACTCCTCCGGGCCAGTGATCAGGACGATCCGGCCCAGGACTTCGTGCCTGTGCAAATCTTGTTGCCCGCCCCGATCTTCATGCTCTGCCACGGCGCCACCTTCTCATGGGCAGCCGACCAACCGGCTCACCGAGTCGACGTCGCCACCCGAAGGGAGCCATCGGTGGCGACGACCACCGCCACATCCCCATCCTGGTCGGTGCGGGTCACGGTCATGCCCTCCTGACGAAGCAGGCTCAAGGTCGAAGCAGCCGGGTGGCCGTAGTCGTTGTCCGCTCCGACGCTGATCACCGCGAGCCGGGCACCGAGGTTAGCCAGCAGCGCCGGGTCCTGTCGGGAACTGCCGTGGTGGGCGACCTTGAGTACGTCGGCGTGAAGGTCCGGAAAGCCTCGCCGCAACCGCGCCTGCGACGGCCCTTCCTCATCACCCATCATCAGCAGCGAAACCCCCCGAGTGCTGGCCAGCATGACCAGGCTGGCGTCGTTGGGTGGGGAGTCGCTGTCGGCGGGGGTGTCGCCATGCGGAGCGAGGAACTGCCACCGCAGTTCTCCGACCTCATCCTCCTCGAGATAGCGACCGAGTCGGATCGGCAGGTGCCGCTGAGCGCATAACGCTCGGACCGCATCGACCTGGTCGGCAGGAGCGGCCAGGTCGGTCACGACGACCTCTCCGACCTTGCGGCCCGCGAGGACCCCGGCTAGTCCGCCCACGTGATCGAGGTGGAAATGGGTGAGCACCACCGTCGGCACTGCTCGGACTCCCAGCCGGTCCAGGCAGCGGTCCATCAGTCGCGGGTCGGGGCCGACATCGACCACGACTGCCGAGTCAGACCCCGCCCTCAGCACGAGGCCGTCCCCCTGCCCCACATCGCAGGCCACCATGACCCAGCCCGGCGGTGGCCAGCCTGGCCGCCCCCAAGGAAGAAGGACGACGACCGCCAGGCCGGCTGCCGCGCCGACCGACAGCGTGCGATGGCGAAGAACCGGGCGCAGGGCCCGAGCCACGACCAAACTGGCGAGGGTCAGACCGGTGATGCCCAGCCAGCTCTGGGACCACCCCAGCACCGGGTTGGGCAGGCCGGCAGCCCACGTGGCGACCTGGACGATCCACCAGGCGCAGAGCGCCGCCGCCGTGCCGAGGGCCTGCCCGGCCCACGGCCAGAAACTGCCGAGCACCCCGGCGGCGAGTCCGAACACGGTTGCCGGGCCCACAGCGGGCGCTGCCAACACGTTGGCGAGGACCGCGACGAGGCTCACCTGCCCGGAGATCGCCGTGATCAGCGGAAGGCACGCGATCTGGGCCGCCATGGGAATCGCGAAGGCGTCGGCCACCGGAGTCGGCAGCCACGCACGCAGTGCCTCGCGCCACGGTGGGCCCCACCAGAGGATCCCGGCGGTCGCAGCCACGCTGAGGGCGAACCCCAGCGAGACACACAGCCACGGGTCGAGCAGGATCAGCACCAAGACCGCTGCCCCCAGAGATCGCAGTCCGCGCCGGGAGCCCGTCGACATGCCCACCAAGACGACCGAGCCCATGACCGCGGCCCGCAACACGCTCGGCTCCGGGCGGGCGACCAGAACGAACCCGACGATCACGACCACACCGGCGACCAGTTGCCCGCGAGCTCGCACTCCGACCACCCGAGCAAGCAGCAGGCCGAACCCCAGCATCAGGCTAAGGTTGGTGCCCGATACGGCCAGCAGGTGCGTCAACCCAGCAGCACGAAAGTCACTGACCGTGGTCTCGGGGAGTCCGGTGTCGTCGCCGTCGACCAGGGCGGGCACCAAGGCCCGCAGCGTGGGTGATCGCCGGGCCACCGAAGCCCGCACCGCCCGGCGTACGCCGTCGGGGCCGGCCCACCAAGCCGACCGGGTCGCCACCCGTGGAGAGCCACGAACCGACACCACCGCGGCGAGTTCCCACGACGCTGCACGCTGCAACCGTCCGGTCACCGTGACCACGTCGTCATAGCGCAGCCCCGCGAGTGCGGTGTTCCCGATCAGCAGCACCGGAACCTCGCTGCGGTAACGCCGCCCGCGTCCCTCCATCGCCATCACAGTCGCTTTCACCATGGTGAAGTTCCCATGCGTCCCGACCCGCACCACCGCGTCGGCATCGACTCGGCACTCAAGGTGCGCGACTGCACCCGACCGGGCGAGCGCGGCGACAGCCGAGTCGCGAACCTGATCGAGGCGCACTCCGGAACCCAGCCCCGCAGCCAGCGCGACGATCAGCCAGGCGACGTGGTGCGGGGCGGGACGGACACCTCGGCGGAGCGTGATGGCGCCTCCCGCCAGGCCTGCTCCGACCAGGACGAGCACCCACACCGGGTGGAGCGCGACCACCAGCCCGAGCAGTGCTCCGGCCCAGGCGCACACTCCCAGGAGGGTGAGCCGAAGGTCGGTGCTCACCCGGAGGGCGGCCACGCTCACACCGTGACATGCGGGGCGATGTCTGCCAGCGTCTTGTCCCCGATCCCGTCGACCTCGAGGAGTTCGTCGATCGCGGTGAAGGAACCGTTGGCGCTTCGCCAATCGAGGATCTTCTGAGCGGTCACCGGACCGACTCCGGGCAGGGTGTCCAGTTCGGCCAGACCCGCGGTGTTGAGGTTGACCAGGCTCGTGCCCGGCCCAGCTCCTCCCGATCCGACCGGGCCAGACGACGCGGGCGCCACTGCCGAGCCGCCGGCGACGAGAACCTGCTCACCGTCGATCAGTGGGCGAGCCAGATTGATGCCAGCGCTGTCGACTCCCCGCCGCAACCCGCCGGCACCTTTGATGGCATCGAAGACTCGGGCACCGGCGGGAAGGCTGACCAGGCCGGGTCGACGCACCTTGCCGGCCACATCCACCACGATCATCGCCGGTGAGGCGGTGGCGGACGGGGTCGGGCCAGCGACCACTCGGGCGGTGGGGACGGGTTGTCCGGCTCCGATGGCGTTGGCCCGGACGACGTACCACCCGGTCAGAGCCACGGCGACGGCGGCCACGGCGATCACCCACCCGACGTGCGCGCGGGTGAGAGTGAACCGCCCACGGAGCAGGGTGGGCAGCCGGTCGTGCACCCAGTCGCTGAGTTGGTCGGCGGCGCGGGCATGTCGACCCGGTGGCGCCACCAAAGCCGGCTCAGGTGGAGCGGGGCCCACATCGGGAACGCCGAACTCTGCGCTCAGCAGTCGGAGCCGCTCCCGGGCGGCTGCGAGGTGGTCGGGGTCCAGCGCCATATCGAGACGATGTCAGCGCGCCCCGCGGCTCACCAGGACGAATACGAGACCTGTGGATAAGTCCTCAGGACGCGACGACTGTGGAGGAATCTCGGTGCGCGACGCAGACCGCCACCATGCCCGGACCAACGTGCGCGCCCAGGACGGCGCCGACTTCGCCGGTCCACACCGACCGCTCCCCCAGCCCGGGCAGATGAGCACCGAGGCGTTCGGCGAGTTGATCGGCCCGATCCGGGGCAGCCAGGTGCGCCACAGCGGCCTCGACGTCGGCGTCACCGGCGGCAGCCACCGCCAGTTCCTCCAAGCGCGCCAGCGCCCGTGAGGAGGTGCGCACCTTCTCGGCCACCACCACCCGTCCCTCGGAGATCGTCAAGATGGGTTTGACCGCCAGGGCCGAGCCCACGATGGCCGCGGCCGCGCCCATGCGACCGCCACGACGCAGATACTCCAGCGTGTCGACGTAGAACAACGAGGTCGTCAGCGCGGCCCTTGTGCGAGCCGCCTGGGCGCTTTCGACGGCATCGGCGCCCGCATCGGCAGCATCGACCGCGGCCAGCGCCGCGAACCCGACCCCCATCCCGACCTGTCGGGTGTCGATGCACGTGACCGGGATCGGGGACTTGCGGGCTCCCAGTTGCGCGGACTCGAAGGTGCCGCTGATCTCGCCGGAAAGGTGGACCGAGACCACGTGTGAGGCGCCCGACTCGGCGGCGGCGCGGTAGGCGGCTTCGAAGGCGGCCGGGGTCGGACGGCTCGTGCTGACTGGGGTGAAGGCGGCCAGCGCCTCGGCCACATGGGCCGGCGTGGCTTCTTCGTCGATCCCCTCTTCGTAGGCATGGGCGCCGATGACGACCTGGAGCGGCACCACCGTGATGCCTCGATCGGCGGCGACCTCGGCGGGCAGGGACGCGGTGGAATCGGTGACGACTGCGACCGGCATGACCCCGAGGTTAGAACACCGATCTAACCGGCCGTCTCCGTGGTCTCCCCCTGGGCAGAGGGCCTCGGCAACGGTGCCAAGGTGACCGTGACTCCGGCCGCGCGCAGGCGCGCCACGGCCTGGGGGTCGGCGCTCTCGTCTGAGATCACCTCGGTCACCCGTTCCACGCCGGCGATGCGCGCTAGATGCACCCTGCCCAGTTTGCTTCCGTCCGCGACGACGTAGACCCGCTGGGCGCGCTCGATAAGGGCGCCGTTGGTCAGCGCTTCCACTTCGTCGTGGGTGGTGAGCCCACCGGCGGCATCGATCCCGTCGACCCCGACGATCGCGACGGCGATGTTGAGACCACGCAGAACCTGGGCACCCCAGACCCCCACGAGTTCGTAGGACTGCGGCCTGGCCACTCCGCCGGGGACCACGACCTTGACTTTGGGCCGGATCGAGAGTTCGGCGGCGATGTTGAGCGCGTTGGTGACCACCGTCAACTGATCGCGGATGGCCAGTTGACGAGCCACCTCACTGGTCGTCGTACCTCCGGTGAGGCCAACGACCGAGCCCATCGGCACCCTGGTCACCGCGATCCGAGCGATCGCCACCTTCTGGTCGCGCTGCTGGTTGGTCCGGTAGCGAACCGGCAATTCGTGTTCGGCACGCACCGCGATGGCCCCGCCGTGGGTGCGCTCGAGGAGTCGCTGTTCCTCCAGAAGTTGCAGATCGCGCCTCAGCGTCGAGGCCGAGACCCCGAACTGATCGGCCACCTCGGCCACGCCGATGGTCCGCTCACGGCCCAGCATTTCCAACAAGGCAGCCATGCGCTCGGCCCTGCGCAGAGGTACGCCGTCGTCACCCACCTCGCAACCATCGCTCATGGAGTGCGCGAATGCTGCACATATGCGCTGTTCACAATGCACGTTTCGGGTCGGAGCCGCGGTGCACTGTGCTCGGGAATCCCCTCAGGGACGTACGCCGACAACGCGCAGTCGGAGTTGCTTGTTCTTCCCACCCGTGGCTCAGTGCCGTGTTCACTCTCCTCATGGCTGTTTGCGACATCGCCTTCGTCGGCGCGGGGAGCGTGGTCTTCACCCGCGAGTTGCTCTTCGACATCTTGTCGATGCCCGAACTGCGCACCGCCTCCCTGAGGCTCTACGACATCGACGCCGAGCGCCTCCAGACCGCTGAACTGATGGCACGGCGAGTGGCCGAGCAGGTCGGGGCCGCACCGGAGGTGTCGGTGCATACCGAGCTCGACAGTGCCCTGGACGGAGTCGATTTCGTGATCAACGCGGTCGCGGTCGGCGGACACGAGGCGACCCGCATCGACTTCGACGTGCCAGCCGCCTTCGGGTTGCGGCAGACCATCGGCGACACGTTGGGGATCGGCGGCATCTTCCGGGCGCTGCGCACGTTCCCCGTGCTCGACCAGATCGCGACCACGATGACCCGGGTCTGCCCGGACGCCTGGCTGCTCAACTACACCAACCCGATGTCGATGAACCTGAGCTACCTCGCCGCGAGGCACCCCTCCGTCAACGCGCTGGGGTTGTGCCACTCGGTCTTTTGGACCGTCTCGGACATGAACAACCTGTTGGGACTGCCCTATGAGTCGACCGTCTATGAAGCCGCCGGGGTGAACCATCAGGCCTGGCTGCTCACCTGGGAGCACCAGGGCAAAGACGTCTACCCACTGCTCGACGCCGCGATCGATGCCGATGAGAACCTCCGCCGCCGGGTCCGCGTCGACATGTACCGCCGGGTGGGCCGCTACCCGACCGAGACCAGCGAGCACTCCAGCGAGTACCTCCCGTGGTACCTCAAGAGCGATGCCGAGATCGCCCGGTTGCGGATCCCGGTCGGGGCCTACCTGGAGATCAGTGCCGACAACCTGGCCGAGTATCAGCGCACCCGCGAAGAATTGCTCGCGGGCGCGGCGCTGGTTCCCCCCGATGCCACCGAGTACGCGCCTCAGGTCATCCACGCCATGACCACCGACACGCCACGCCAGATTCATGCCACCGTGGCCAACCACGGACTGCTGCCACAACTCCAGACCGGTCTCGGTGTCGAGGTGCCCACCCTGATCGACGGCAGTGGGGCCCATCCCAAGGCGATGGGTTCGGTGCTGCCGCGCATGGGAGCCGCACTCAACCGCTCCTTCCTCAACGTGGTCGACCTGGTCACTGCGGCTGCCGTCGAGGGAGACGCTGCGCTGGTCCGTCAGGCGGCGTACGTCGACCCCAACGCGGCCGCCAGTCTGACGTTGCCGGTCATCGACGAGATGGTCAGCGCGATGATCACCGCCCACAGCCAGCGCCTCCCCGCGTGGCTTCGATGACCCCTCATCACGTAGGTGCGGCGATCGGTGCACTGGTCGCGGCGATGCTGGTCGGCTGTTCCCAAACACCGCCGATCGCTGCGGCCGGGTCGTCGGCAGCGCCGGCGACATCCCCAGTCGCACCCGCCGACACGAGCGGACCGCGCTTCATCGCCACCGACCCCGGCGCCACCCCGAAGGTTCGCCGAGGACTCGACTGGACCATGCCTGCCTGGGCCCGCCCGGCGGAGTTCTCCGGTTTCTACTCCGAGGAGGCCTCCCCCACCGACAAGGTTCTGGTCCGCTCGGTCGATGTTTCGTGGCGGCAGATCCAGCCGACCGAGAACGGACCGCTCGACCTGAACTCGACCGCCGACGCCCAAGGACTCTTCCTTGATGGCCTCAAGGCGCAGTTGGACGCCCCGGGGCCCTACTGGCTGCGGATGTTCAGCAGCGGCGTGGACTGGGCGCCCACCTGGGTGGTTGACAAGTGTCATGTCCGACCCGTCGGGACCGACTACGACGGGCAGCAGCACCTGCCGATCTGGAACGACTGCGTCTGGACCGAACTCCTCAAGACCTGGCGTCGCCTTCTGGTCGATCAGGGGATCCTGGCCGACCCCGACTTCCGCTTCGCCTACGTCCCGGGCGCGTTCACGTGGAGCGAGTTCGACTACGAGATGGTCGCCGCCGCGGTGCGCAAGGGCGACCTCACCCAGTCCGACTATGTCGCGTGGTTCCATCGGATGGTCAACGACCTGGCCGCGCTGGGCGGTGACCAGCGCGGCCAACTGGTCTTCACCGGCGAGGACTACCCCTGGGGGCCATGGAACGACCAGGAGAACCTCTTGGCCGCCAGCGCCGTCGAGGCCGGGCTCGGCATCCGAGACGGCATCACCGAGGAGTTCAACTTCCATCTCAACGAGACTCCCGCCTACGCCGCCTCGGTTCAGCCCAACGGCCACCTGGCCGTGGACGACGATGCCGCGCCGCATCTGTCGCCCAGCGGCGCCAAGGTGGTCGTCGGCACCGAGAACGAGTGCTACGTCGACTGCGGCTACGCCGCCCACAACCCTCGGTACGTGGTCCGGATGAGCAATCTCAAGGCACTGCAACTGCGGATGAACTGGGTCTATGTCGTCCCCGGCCAGTCGCTGATGGACTCCGAGCCCGAGAACTGGGACTTCGTCCGGCTCTCGATGGGTCAGCGGCCGCAGACCTCTCCGGACGCCTGGGCGGTGCTGCGCGACGGCGAGGACACCTACTGGCGTGATGCCCCCGACGATCCCCCGTTCGACACCCGGCCGTGGAAGGGCAAGCCTTTCGTGCGCAACATCGAGCGGTGGTTGACCCAGGTGGATGCTCCCGGCGCGATTGCCAGGCGTTCGGCCGTCGACGTACACAAAGGGGATCCGACCAAGGAGAACGGCATCTCCTACGAGGGCCTGTCCACCGACGTACGCCGCGGCAACCGCGACCTCGCGTTCAGGCTCGACCCGGCCTTCAGCACCGGCCAGATGGCCGCACTCGTGAAGGTCACCTTCTGGGATCGCGCCCACGGCTCCTTCGACCTCACCTACGCCGAGGGCCGCACCGCCAAAGTGCGCTTCCACGGCACCCGGCGATGGAAGACCGCGACCTTCTCGGTGCCGGTGACCCCTGGTGGCCAGCTTCCCGGAGGGACCGACCTGCGGCTGCACAAGTTCGGTCCGGGAGACGCCAGCTTCTGGATGGTCCGAGTGATCCGGATGCAATCCCCGAGCTAGACGCCCCGACCTAGATCCCGAGGATCCGTGCGGCGTTGTCGCGATAGACCGCTCGCAGCAAGGAGTCCGGCAGACCGACGCCGCTGACTCGCCAATTGCCTTGGCCAGGAGGCTCCCCGTCATCGCCATAGTCGAAGTGCTCATCCTCGGTCTCCAGGAACCGCCACCAGGTGTGCACCGCGGGTGGGTGGAGCGGGAAACAGTCGGTGCCGAACAGCACCCGGTCGGGGAAGCGCTCCACGAACCTGCGGAAGTGGCGTGGCTGGCGGCCGAGTTCAGCCATGCGGCCGCCGGTGTCGACCACGAAGTTCGGCAGACGCATCAGCGCAGCCCCGACGGCGTCGAGATCTTCGGCGTGACCACCGACATGCGCCCCGATGAACCGGGTCTGCGGGCACGCGGCGACCAGGGCGTGCAGGGAGTCGATGAGCTGGGCGAAGGTCGGGAACCCGGGTCCGCCGAACCACCATGACGGCATCTCTGCGAGCTCATCGATTCGCTCGTTGGTGGCATCCAGCGGTTGGAAGAACGCCACCGGGTCAGCGGTGTGGATCAGCACCGGCAGGCCCAGGTCGCCGGCCACCCGCAGTGCCGCGACCACACGTGGGTCGTCGGGCATCACCAGCGCTCCGGTGGCGTCTCTCCGGGTCAGTCCGAGGTCCTTCCACACCTTGAGGCCCTTGGCTCCGCGACGGTGGGAGTCCACGACCGAGTCGATCAGCGCTCGGGTCACCTCCGGGCTGGCGACATCGCCGAGCCCGAGCAGGCCCCAGTCCAGATGCGCGAAGGTGAACACCCGACCGGGTGCGGCACGGTCGTAGCGCTCCAGATTGGCCTCCAACTCCTCGCCCCAAAGCCCGTCGAGGTTGACGATCGCCTCGAGATGGAGGTCGGCCATGGTGGCCTGGAGATCGGCGAGCGACCCACCGAGAAAGGAGCCGTCCTCGGAGAGCCAGCGGCCCAGATGGTTGTGGATGTCGATGGCCGCGAACCGCGGAGCGCCGACCTCGGTCCGGGGCACGACGAGGGTGGGCCGGGGCCAGATCCGCGACGAGGTGGCCTCGCTCGATCCGCCGGCCAAGGGCCGCATGTCGCTCACCGGGCCAGTGTGTCGCGGCCCGTCGACGGCTCGGAGATGCGCGCGCTCGACGGTGCGCGTTTCGTGCTCCGATGCCTGCCCATGCGCGTCACTACTGCCTGTGAGCACGACGACCGCTGAAATCCAGTCCCAGTCGCAGACCTGGCGCGAGGCACTGGCCAAGGCCGAGTCCTGCGCCGGCGTACTCCCGCCGCGCGGAGCGCGGACCCTCTACCTCGGTTGCGGCACCTCCGCCTTCGTCGCCCACGCCATTGCGAACCTCCGCGAGGCCGCCGGGCACGGCCACACCGACTGGGCCTTCGCCTCCGAACTGCCCCAGGGACGCACCTACGACCACGTGGTCGCCATCACCCGCTCAGGTACGACGACGGAGGTGTTGGCCGCCCTGCGATCGGAGGAGTTGCGCAGCGCCCATCGCACCGTGATCACCGGCGTCACACACGTGTTGCCAGCCGACGTCGCCGACACCGTCGTCGATCTGGAGTTCGCCGATGAGTCGTCGGTCGTGCAGACCCGCTTCCCGACGACGCTGCTGTTCCTGGTCCGGCACCTCCTGGGCGAGGACCTCGGGCCGGTCCTGAGCGAACTCGACGCCGCCCTCAACGCCCCCCTCGGGCTCGAGCCCGGCGACTTCGACCACTACGTCTACCTCGGCCGAGGGTGGGCGCTCGGGCTGGCCGATGAGGCCGCCCTCAAGATGCGCGAAGCCGCGCAGGCGTGGTCGGAGAGTTTTCCGGCGCTGGACTACCGCCATGGCCCGATCGCGGCAGCGAGTGCGCGGACCTTGGTCGCACCACTGTGCAGGCTCGATGCGTCGCTGATCGGCGACATCGAAGCCGTCGGGGCGACCGTGGTGGATCTCGCCGACGACCCGCTGGTGCGGCTTGTGCAGTGTCAGCGCCTAGCCGTCGCGTTGGCCCAATCCCGCGGACTCGACCCCGATCTGCCTCGCCATCTGACCCGCTCGGTTGTCCTGGAAGACGCCTGACCAACCACTAGAGAAAGATCTCCCGATGACATCTGGACGCACCTCTCGATTGACCAGGCTGCTGGCCACCGTGGCCGGAGCGGCCCTGGCCCTGACCGCTTGCGGTGGCACGACCGGCTCGACCTCGGCACCCACCAAGGTGGGCCCGCTGGACCCCAAGACGAAGGTCGAGATCACCTGGTGGCACGGGCAGAGTGCCGAGGCGGCCGCGATCTTGGCCAAGCTGGCGCGTGAGTACGAGAAAGACCACCCCAACGTCACCATCAACGACTCCGCCGGGGCGTCCAGCACCGATGAACTTCTGCAGAAGATGCAAGCCGGGCTGGCGTCCAACACCTATCCCGACGTCTCCTACGCGTTCGGTAGTTGGGCCGGCAAGTTGGCCCAGTCCGGGCGGACTCTCGACATCGCCGACCTGGTCAAGAAGGACGGCTCCGGCTGGACCGAGTTCCCCGAAGCCGCCCGGCTCACTGCGGAGTACAAGGGCAAGGTCATGGGGTTCCCGGCCGTGGTCGACAACCTCGGCCTGCTCTACAACAAGGACCTCTTCGACAAGGCCGGAGTGGCCTACCCCAACGCCGACTGGACCTGGGACGACTTCCGGGCCGCAGCCAAGGAGATCAACAACCCGGCCGAGAAGATCAGCGGGACGGCGTACCCCGTCGCGCCCGATGAGGGGGCGACCTGGCGGTTGTGGCCGCAGGTGTGGCAGAACGGTGGGGCGATCCTCGACGCCAAAGGACAGCCGGCCTTCGACCAGGATCCGGGCGTGCAGGCGTTGACCTTCTGGCAGCAGATGGCCCGCGATGACACGTCGGTCTATCTCGACCAGACCGGACAGAAGTTCGAGCAGATGTTCGCCTCGGGCAGCATCGGCATGATCATGGACGGCCCCTGGCTGCTCTACACGGTCAAGGAGGCCAAGCTCAACTACGGCACCGCGATCCTGCCCGGCACCAACGGGGACCACCAGACGATCTCCGGCCCGGACCTGTGGGTGCTCTTCGATCACAAGGACGCCCAGCGCGCAGCGGCTGCCTATGACTTCATCCACTGGCTGACCGCTCCCGAGCAGGACGTCCGCTGGAACGTCGCCTACGGCAACCTCCCTCTGCGCAAGTCGGCAGAGACGTCCCCGGAGTTCGCCACGTTCCGCACGGACTTTCCTGGCGGTGACGTTTTCTTCACCAACTTGGACAACGCCAAGCAGGCCCGGCCCACGGTGCCGGGCTATCAGTCCCTCTCGCTCAACGTGGCCAAAGCGATCAACGAGGTGCTCGTCGGTGGCGCCGACCCCAAGACCGCGCTGCACGACGCCGCCACCGCCTCCATTCCCGACCTCAAGGACCAGTGATCGTCGTTGACCACCAACACACCGCCCGGCCTGCTTCGACGTACGGCGCTGGTCGCATCAGTGGCCGCCCTCATGCTCACCTCCGCCTGCGGGGAATCCTCCGGCCCGGCCGGCCCGTCGACCAAGGTGGTGACCATCGACGACATCAAGCCCGGCACCACGGTGGACATCACCTGGTGGCACGGCCAGACCTCCGACGCGGCCAGGCTGCTGGGCCGCCTGGCCCGCGAGTACGAGAAGGCCCACCCTGGGGTCACCATCAAGGACTCCGCCGGTGCCTCGACAACCGATGAGTTGCTCACCAAGTTGCAGGCCGGGTTCGCCTCCGACACCTACCCCGACATCAGCTACGCGTATGGGTCGTGGGTGGCGAAGTTGGGGTCTTCGGGGCGCAGCCTCGACATCTCGCCGTTGATCAACGCCGCTCCCGAGGCATGGGCCGAGTTCCCCGAGGCGGCCCGGCAGACCGCTACGGTCGGCGATCGGATCGTCGGCATGCCCGCGGTCAACGGCAACCTCGCGGTGATCTACAACCGCACGCTTCTGAAGAAAGCCGGCCTGGCCGACCCCTCGCCGGACTGGACCTGGGATGACTTCCGGGCCTACGCGAAGAAGCTGAACGACCCGGCCCACAAGATCAGTGGGACGGCGTACTCGGTGGCTGGCAACGAGGACACCACCTGGCACCTGTGGCCACAGTTGTGGCAGAACGGCGGCGAGGTCCTCGACACCTCCGGCATGCCGGCCTTCAACTCCGACGCCGGAGTCGAGGCCCTGGAGTTCTGGCGGTCGATGGCCCAAGACGACAAGTCGGTCTACCTGGACCAGAACGGCGAGAAGTACGGCCAGATGTTCAACGCCGGCTCGATCGCCATGCAGATCACTGGCCCGTGGGTGCTCTACGACCTGAAGAAGCTCAAGATGGACTACGGCGTCCAGGTGCTGCCCGGCACCGACGGTGACCACCAGACGGTGGGCGGGTTCGACATGTGGACGCTGTTCGACCACTCCGACACCAACAAGGCGGCGGTGGCCTACGACTTCGTCAAGTGGCTGACCGCCCCCGAGCAGGACGTGCGCTGGAACGTCGCCAACGGCAACCTGCCGCTGCGCTCCTCGGCCGGGAACACCCCCGAGTTCGCTCAGTACGTCGCCGATTTCCCCGGCGCCGATGTCTTCTTCGCCAACATGGGCAACGCCAAGAAGCCGCGCCCCACCGTGCCCGGCTATCAAGCGATGTCGGTGGAGGTCGGAAAGGCGATCTCGGAGGTGTTGTTGGGCGCCAAGGATGCACGTACGGCCCTCGATGAAGCAGCCAAGGCTTCCGAAGCCGAATTGGTCAACTAGGTTCGGCGTACCCGGAGACCAGGAGCAGACCGACAGATGGCGATCACCTTCTCCACCGGCGACCTGGCCCAGGCCACGAAGACCTCCCGGCAGGGCAAGGAGGCACGGCCGACACTTCGCTCGACCCTGACCGGGTGGGCGTTCTGCGGGCCGGCGACCTTGGTGATCCTCGGGTTGTCGGTTTTCCCGGCCGGCTGGGCATTCGTGTTGAGTCTGCAGAAGAACGACCTGATCACCCCGTCTGTCAACGTGGGCTTCAGCAACTACCAGACGCTGGCCCAGGACCCCGACATGTTTGCCGCCGCGTGGCACACGCTCTTCTACGCGCTCATGTATGTGCCCACCTCGGTGCTGGGCGGACTGCTGCTGGCGATCGCGCTCAACCGGCCGATCAGGTTCCAGTGGTTCTACCGAACCTGCATCTTCGTGCCGTTCGTGGCCTCGGCCGCTGCCACCGGCATTTTGGCCAACTTCGTCTTCGATGAGAAGTTCGGCGCCGCCAACAACCTGCTGCGGCTCCTGCACCTGCCCCAGCAGGGCTTCTTGACCGACACCCACCAGGCGATGATGGTCATCGTCATCATCTCGTTGTGGGGCTCGATCGGCTTCTGCGTCCTGACCTATCTCGCCGCCCTGCAAGACATCAGCCAAGACATCGTCGACGCCGCGCTGGTCGACGGCGCCAACAAGTGGCAGGTGTTTCGCCACGTGACGTTGCCGGAGTTGGGTCCGGTCACGGTCTTCACCACGGTGTGGCAGATGATCGCGGCGATCCAGTTGTTCGACCTGGTCTTCACCACCACCAAGGGCCAGCCGCTCAACTCCACGGTGACCCTGGTGTTCTACCTCTACCGAATGGCCTTCATGGAGTTCAAGGCCGGGTACGCCTCCGCCATCGCCTACGTCATCTTCGCGATCACGATGGTGCTGACGCTGTTCATGGTCTGGTACGGCAAGAAGACGAAGGTGGAGGCGTTCTGATGGCGGTCACCCGCGCCACGAAGTACAAGGTCCCGTTCTCGCTCTGGCACTTCCTGCTGGCCCCCACAGCCCTGGTCTTCGTCATCCCCCTGGTGTGGATGATCCTGACGTCCTTCATGCCTGACACCGACATCAACCGGTTCCCGCCACGGTTCTGGCCCAGCACCTTCAGTGTTGGCGGCTACTCGGGACTGTGGACCGACAGCCACATCGTGCTGTGGTTCCGCAACACGCTGATCGTCTCGACGGCCGGAGTGCTCGGCCACCTGGCGCTGTGCTCCCTGGCCGGCTACGGCTTCGCGCGACTGAAGTTCTACGGGCGCAACATGGGCTTCTTCTTGATGGTCGGCACGATCATGGTGCCCACCCAGCTGTTGATGATTCCGACGTTCATCCTGTTCAGCAAGTTCGGGGCCATCAACACCATGGCCGCGCCGATCATCCCGTGGCTGACCAGCGCCTTCGGGGTGTTCATGATGCGCCAGTTCTTCTTGTCGCTGCCGCGCGATCTGGAGGATGCAGGCCGGCTCGACGGGTGTTCGCAGTTCGGCGTCTTCTGGCACATCATCTTGCCGCTGGCCAAGCCCGCCCTGGCCACCTTGGCGATCTTCACGCTGCTGGGCACGTGGAACGACCTCATCTGGCCGTTGATCTCCATCAGTGACGAGAAGCTCTACACCTTGCAGTTGGGACTGGCCAACTTCCAGGGCACCCGGCGAACCCAGTGGCAACTCCTCATGGCCGGCAACGTCGTGGCGACCCTGCCCCTCCTGGTGGCCTTCTTGGCCGCGCAGAAGCAGTTCGTGGCGACGATGACCTTCAGTGGGATGAAGGGTTAGCGCCTGCTCCGACGGGGCTCAGCGCAGGTCGCTGCGGCGCGGCTGGGCCGGCGCACCGCCTGCGGCCTGGGTGGAGGCCGCTCCGGCCCGCACCGCCCAGTCCAGACAATCCGACAGGCTGCGTCCGTCGAGCAGCGCGGCGATGAAACCTGCGTCGAAGGTGTCCCCGGCCCCGGTCGTGTCCACCGGGGTGATCGCGGGCGCAGCAACGTCGATGGCATCTCCGCCGGGGGTCACGACCGCCCCTCCGTCGGCACCGCGTTTGATCGCCAGCGTGGCCCCGGTCGCGGCCACACAGGCAGCCTGCGACTGCCAGGCCAGATCTCCAGTCGACGATCCGGGGCAGCCCAGGACCTCGGCCCACCTCGCCAGTTCCGCTTCGTTGGGCAAGGCGTAGTCGCTCGCGGCCAGGAGTCCGGCGATGTCGGCCCAGGTGCCGGCCGGGTCGTCG
>CALMLL010000036.1 GCA_937868075.1 uncultured Marmoricola sp.
CCGGGGCCTAGGGTGAGCGGCATGACGTGGTTCGAGTCTCCGGCGGCCGTGGTGAAGTCACTGGCGGAGGTGGGCTATCTCGCCGACCAGGCGACCGCCCTGACGGTCTATCTGGCCGGGGCGTTGGAGAAGCCTCTCCTCATCGAGGGTCCGGCCGGTGTCGGCAAGACCGAATTGGCCAAAGCGGTGTCCCGGGCGACGTCGGCCGACCTGGTCCGGTTGCAGTGCTACGAGGGTCTGGACGAGGCCCGGGCACTCTATGAGTGGAACTACAAGAAGCAACTCCTGCGCATTCAAGCCGCCTCCGGTGCCTCGTGGGAGGAGACCCACGATGAGATCTTCACCGACGAGTTCCTGCTCCGGCGCCCGCTCCTCACCGCGATCAGCCGGGTCGAGCCCACCGTGTTGCTCGTCGACGAAGTCGACAAGACCGACGTCGAGGTCGAAGGGTTGCTGTTGGAGGTGCTCAGCGACTTCCAGGTGACCATTCCCGAGATGGGCACCATTGCCGCGGTACGCCGACCGTTCGTGGTCTTGACCTCCAACGCGGCCCGTGAACTCAGCGAGGCAGTCAAGCGGCGCTGCCTCTACCTGCATCTGGACTACCCCGACAGCCAACGGGAGAAGGAGATCGTGCTCTCCCAGGTGCCCGAGATCGGGGACCGCTTGGCCACCCAGATCGTGGAGTACGCCGGCAAACTGCGCAGCCTCGACCTGAAGAAGTCTCCCTCCATCGCCGAGACGATCGACTGGGCGCACACCCTGGTCGCGCTGCACCTGGGGACTCTCGATCACGACACGGTCAAGCAGACGCTGGGCGTCGTACTCAAGCACGCTTCCGACCATGACCGGGCAATCCGGGAGTTGCGTCTGTGACTCTGCTGGACCGACACCTGGAGTTCGTCGAGGAGTTGCGACGAGCCGGCCTCCCGGTGTCGTTGAGCGAGGATCTCGACGCGGTCAGGGCGGTGGCGGCGCTGCCGGAGTTGGACCGTGAGGATCTGCGGTCGGCGTTGGCCGCCACCCTGGTCAAGCGCCAGGTGCACCGCCCCAACTTCGATGTGATCTTCGACCTCTATTTCCCGGCGCTGATCGGCAGCGGTGTCCAGCCCGACCCCGACCAGCCGACCGAGCAGGCGGCAGACGTCCAGGGTCCGGCCATGGACGGCCCGGAGGCTCTTGCCGACTTCCGTGAGCGACTCGAGGCGGCCCTGACCCAGGGCAACTCAGCTGATGGGTTGGCCCGCGAAGGAGTCGGCCGCTTCGGGATGATGCGCGGGCGCGGCCCTGGAATGTCGAGTTGGTCGGCCTACAGCGCGCTGCACCGGATCAATGCGGCCGGACTTGTCGACCGATTGGTCGCGGCGTTGTCGCAGAGCCCCGACGACGAGCCCATGGCACGACGAGAGGCGATCAAGCGGGTCAGTGCGTTCACCGCGGCGGTCGAGGCCGACGCCCGGCGGCGGATCGCGGAGGAGAAGGGTGCTGCGCATATGGCTCAGCACTCGGTGCGCCCCAGCATCGACCGACTCGACTTCACCAGCGCGCGCAAGTCAGAGGTGGAGCAGATGCGGCGCGCCATCTTGCCGTTGGCCCGCAGGTTGGCGACCAGGATCAGCCGAGAGCAGCACGCGCGCCGCCGGGGGGCGCTGGACTTTCGGCGCACGGTGCGCGCCAGCATGCAGACCGGCGGGGTGCCCGTGGTCACCCACCACAAGCCGAAGCGTCCCGGTCGCACCGAGTTGGTGGTCCTGTGCGATGTCAGCGGCAGCGTGGCCAACTTCGCCTCGTTCACCCTCATGTTCACGTTCGCGCTGCGCGAGCAGTTCACCCGGGTGCGCGCCTTCACCTTCGTCGATGACGTCCATGAAGTGACCGACCACTTCACCCCGGGCGCGGACCCGGTCGAGACGATGACGACCTTGGCTGCCAGCGCCGCCAAGGCGAGCCTGTGGGGACGCACGAACTACGGACGGGCGCTGACCCGCTTCGCCGAGCAGTACCCCGACGCGGTGACGGCCCGCTCGAGCCTGCTGATCCTCGGCGATGCTCGGTCCAACTACTCCGATCTGGCGCTGCCGGTGCTCAAACAACTCGCCTACGACGCCAAGCACGCCTACTGGCTCAACCCGGAGCATCCGAGGTCGTGGAACACCGGGGACTCCGCCGCAGCCGACTACGCCGCGATCGTGCCGATGGTCGAATGCCGCAACCTGCGCCAACTCGCCGAGTTCATCCACGACCTGTGCTGACGCGTATCATCGAAAGATGAGCACACCTCGGATGCGTCGATCCCGCCTGCTCGGACTCACCGCCTTGTTGGCGTTGATCACGCCTGCGGCCGGGTCGGCGTACGTCGCCAAGGTGCCGCAGGCCACCATCACACCGATCACGGTCGTGGCGGTCGGCGACATTGCCTGCAAGCCCGGTGATCCGACCACCTCGACGACCTGTCGGGACGCAGCGACCGCCAAGCTGGCTCAGAGCCAGAGCCCCGACTATGTGCTGGCGTTGGGTGACGAGCAGTACCAGGTGGGCAGCTACACCGCCTTCATGAGTGAGTACGACGGCACCTGGGGTGCGCTGAAGTCGATCACCAAGCCGATCCCGGGCAACCACGAATACATGACCGCGGGTGCGTCGGGCTACTACAAGTACTTCGCCGACCAGATGCCCGCCGCAGCGATCGGCAAGGGCTACTACGCCTCTGTGCTTGGTTCGTGGCGGGTGCTCAACCTCAACTCCAACTGCACCAAGATCGACTGCGCCGCCGAGCTGACCTGGTTCAAGAAGCAGTTGGCCAACGCCAGCGAGAAATGCATCGCGATGACGATGCACCACCCGCGCTACTCCTCCGGTGAGCACGGCAGCTCCACGGTCATGCGCCCCTTCTGGCGGGCCGCCTACAACGCCAAGGTCGACCTCGCTCTGGCCGGCCACGACCACGACTATGAGCGCTTCGTCCGGATGAACGGTGACAAGGTGAAGAAGCCCGACGGGATCGTCTCCTTCGTGGTCGGCACCGGCGGCAAGGAGCTCTACCACCTGGTGAGTCGGCGCTACGGATCGGCGATCTTCGACGCCAAGCACCACGGCATCTTGAAGTTGCGTCTCGGCGAAGCCGGTTTCTCCTACGCCTT
The DNA here is from genome assembly GCA_937868075.1 of uncultured Marmoricola sp. Taxonomy (GTDB): domain Bacteria; phylum Actinomycetota; class Actinomycetes; order Propionibacteriales; family Nocardioidaceae; genus Marmoricola. Next base: position 3,141 of record CALMLL010000036.1, read on the forward strand.
CATCTCCGTCGACGGTGTCACCCGCGACTCCGGGACGAGGTCCTGCGTCTGAGACGGTCCCCGGCGGGGGTAGGGTAGAGGACTCGTTGCCGCGCTCCGCCTCAGAAAGTTCTCACCGCCTCGTGTCCGATCCCGCAGACATTGCTGCCCGCGAAGTAGCTTGCGAGCAGGCCTTCGTCGATGGCGTCTACGCCCAGTTGAAACGCTCGGCCGCGTCTGCTCAAGCACTGGCCAGCGAGGGGCATTCGCGCGGGCGTCTGGGCCACGAAGGCGGGTTGGTCGAGCGGGACGCCATGGTCTTCCATGCCGCCAAGAGGCTGGCCACGCTCGATGCTGCCCACGAAGGCCTGGTCTTCGGTCGGCTCGACATGCGCCACGAGATCGCGGCCGACCCGCGCTACATCGGTCGGATCGGACTGCGCGATGACCAACACGACGTGCTGTTGATCGACTGGCGGGCTCCCGCAGCCGCGGTCTTCTATCAAGCCACGCACTCTGAGCCCCAGGGCGTCGTACGCCGTCGCATTCTGCGTTCGCGAGGCGAGACGGTTCTCGGCGTCGAGGACGACCTGCTGGATGCCGAGGTCGACACCGATCTGCCCGTCGTCGGCGAGGGCGCCCTGATGGCGCAGTTGTCGCGTGCCCGGGACCGGTCGATGCACTCGATCGTGGCGACGATCCAGGCCGAGCAGGATCGCGCGATCCGGGCCCCCGCCAAGGGTGTGGTCACCATCTCCGGCGGCCCTGGCACCGGCAAGACGGTCGTGGCGCTGCACCGCGCCGCGTTCTTGTTGTACGCCGACCGCCGCCGCTACGAGACCGGTGGGGTGCTGGTCGTGGGACCCAGCGGTGTCTTCATGAAATACATCGAGCGAGTGCTGCCCTCACTGGGCGAAACCGCAGTGGCCCTGAGGGCTTTGGGGGAGGTCGTCGACGGCTTGAGAGCCACACGTCGCGACGACCCGGCCGTAGCCGAGGTGAAGGGCTCTGCGGCCATGGCCGAGGTGCTTCGCCGCGCCGCCCGACAGTCGGTTCCCGGTGCCCCGACCACCTTCCGGATCTTCTACCGCGACGACGTGATCGTCCTCGGCTCTCGCGACCTGAGCGTGATCCGCCGTCAGCTGTTGTCCGGGACGAGCCGCAACCGCTCCACCACCAAGGTCGCCTCCACCTTGATCGATCACATGTGGCGGCGAGTGCGGGGTGAGCGGGCCCGGGAGCGGACCAAAGAGGACTTCGCCGAGACGATGCGTGACGACGACTCCTTCACCGAGTTCGTCGGTCAGTGGTGGCCGGTGCTCGATGCCGCCACGGTGCTGGGCTGGCTTCGCGAGCCCGAGTTCTTGTCGCGGGTCGCCGACGGGTTGCTCAGCGACGAGTCGATGCGCCTGCTGACCAAGACCTGGGGGGATGCCCCCAGCGTCGAGGATGTGCCGCTGATCGACGAGTTGCGCTATCTCCTCGGGGATCCGCCGATCATCTCCGACCCCGACGAGGACCCGTTGCTCGGCGTCGATGCCGCCGTGACCGAGGTGGTGTTGGCCACCGAGCGTGAATGGGCAGGTCCCCGTGGCTGGCAGCCCCCCACCAACCGCGTCGAGGACGACGGCTACGCCCATGTGCTCATCGACGAGGCCCAAGACCTGACCCCGATGCAGTGGCGCATGGTGGGACGCCGCGGCCGCACCGCGACGTGGACGATCGTCGGTGACCCGGCCCAGTCCTCCTGGCCGGTGCCGGCCGAGGCCGAGGCGGCTCGGGCAGAGGCCCTGGGTGACAAACCGGTTCACGCCTTCCACCTGTCGAAGAACTACCGCAACTCAGCCGAGATCTATGCCTTCGCCGCCGCCTACGCCGAGCAGGCCGGACTCAACGCCGACCTTCCCGAGGCGGTCCGCTCCACCGGAGTCGACCCGCACCTGGTCGTCGCCGAAGACCTCGAAGCGGCCGTCCGCGCCGAGACGGTCCGCCTGGCCGCGGCTGTCGATGGCACCGTCGGAGTGGTCGCGACCGCTCAGCGGCAGACCCAAGTGCGTTCCTGGCTTGCCCAGGAGGCCGGCCTGGTGACCGACCTCGCCGGTGGCACCGAGTCCCGTGTGGTCGTCCTGACCGGGTTGGAGACCAAGGGCCTGGAGTTCGACGCGATCGTGGTGGTCGAACCCTCGGAGATCGAGCGCGAATCCTCGACGGGGTCGGCGACGCTCTATGTCGTCTACACCCGAGCCACCCAGCAGATGTCGGTCGTCACGACCCGCTGATGATGGGTGCCGAGCGCGAGGGTGCGCGGCAGGTTCGACCAGTGAGCAGGTGGAGGAGTGTCCCCGCTCCGGCACGGGTAGGTTTCCGGGCATGAGTGACATCGCCGCCGCCCGGGACGCCCTGGCGAAGGTCCAGGCGTGCGAAGCGTGGGCGGTGATCCGCCGCAAGGCTTCCCCGACCGTCGGGTTGGTCGGGGGTCGCCGCCGGGTGGTGGAGTCGCTCATGGAGATCGATCTGGAGGACGGCCTGCCGCCTCAGGGCCGGATCGCGGATCGGCTGGCCGCGGTGCCCTTCCGACAGGTTCGCGAGCGCGGCTTCGAGGCCATCGACGACGGCACTCCGCTCGTCGTCGTCGACCTCGACCACGAGTTCGAGGTCGAGGTCGGGTCGCTGATGGCGGTGCTGCCCGACGTGCCGATCGATTTCGACGACGAGGGCGGCTTCGAGACCAGCGACGAAGAGTACGCCGACGTCGTACGCCGGATCATCGAGGACGAGATCGGCAACGGCGAGGGCGCCAACATGGTGATTGGGCGCCACTACCGAGCTCGGCTGCGCAACTGGGGCCCCGATGCGGCGTTGACGGTGCTGCGTCGGCTCATGGACCACGAGCGCGGCGCCTACTGGACCTTCTGCTTCTTCACCGGCGACCGCTACCTTGTCGGCGCCTCACCGGAACGGCACGTGAGCGTGCGCAACAGCGATGTCCGGATGAACCCGATCTCGGGGACCTTCCGGCTGCGTGGTCTGGCCGAAGAGGAACGCAAGAGGCGCCTGCTGGAGTTCCTGGCCGATGAGAAGGAGATCTACGAACTCTTCATGGTGGTCGATGAGGAGTTGAAGATGATGTGCGACATCTGCCACGAGGGTGGTCAGGTGCTCGGCCCCTTCCTCAAGCCGATGACCCACCTGGTCCACACCGAGTACCTCCTCGCGGGGCGCACCCGGGCCGACATGCGGGCGGTGCTGCGCGACACGATGTACGCCGCCACGGTCACTGGAGCCCCGGTCGAGAACGCCTGCCGCTTGATCTCCCAGTACGAGACCGAGGGCCGCGGCTACTACGGAGCGGCATTGGCGCTGTTCGGACGCGAGTCCGACGGCAGTCCCTTCATGGACAGCCCCATCCTGATCCGCACGGCGGACGTCGGCCTCGACGGCACCCTCAAGGTCTCCGCGGGGGCCACCTTGGTGCGCGACTCGGTGCCCGAATACGAAGTCGCCGAGACCCATGCCAAAGCCGGCGGCATCCTCAGCGCCTTCGGCCTGGTCCCGGCCGCGCCGGCCACGGCAGGGATCGGCGATCTGACCATGGACGAAGACGTCCTGATCGCCCTGGCAGGACGCAACCGACGCCTCTCGTCCTTCTGGCTCACCGACCAGTCCGGCGCTGCCCCCGAGGCCGCACTGACCGGCCGGTCGGTGCTGATCCTGGAGGGCGAGGACGATTTCGTGAACATGCTGCAACACGTGTTCTCGGTGCTCGGCATGACCGCCACGATCCTGCAGCGGGAGGACTGGACCCCGGAGTCGTTCACCGGCTACGACCTCGTGGTTGTCGGGCCCGGTCCCGGTGACCCGCGTGATGGTGACGACCCCAAGATCGCCACCTATCGCCGGGCGATCGACCAACTCTTGGCCACCGGACAACCCTTCCTTGCGGTGTGTCTGGGCCATCAGGTGCTGTGCGACCGACTGGGCATCGCGTTGGCCTACAAGGACATCGTCTTCCAGGGCACCCAGAGCGAGATCGACCTGTTCGGCACCTCAGAGCGGGTGGGTTTCTACAACACCTTCGTGGGTCGGGTCGGTGACCCGAAGGATCTGCCGGCCGGCGTCCGCGCGGCGTACGACGAGGAGAGCGGCGACATCCACGAAGTGGCCGGGTCGCACTTCCGTGGGATCCAGTTCCACGCCGAGTCGATCCTGACCGAGCGTGGCTTCGACCTGCTCCGCGACCGTCTCCTCGACCTGGTGCCATGACCCGAGCCGGCGCCGTGACAGGGATGGCCGGGGCGGCCGCGCGCCTCGTGGTGGTCGACCACGCCGACTCCTACACCTGGAACCTCGTGCACCTGATCGCCTCGGTGACCGGCTCGGTGCCCGATGTCGTGGAGCACGACCGGGTCCGGGTCACCGACCTGGCCAACTACGACGCCATCGTGCTCTCACCCGGGCCTGGCCACCCGGCAGTGCCGGCCGACTTCGCCCTGGGCCGGGCCGTTTTCGACCTCGGGCGACCGGTGTTGGGAGTCTGCCTGGGGATGCAGGCCATGGTGGTGGCCTTCGGTGGCAGGGTCGAGCGGATCGAACCCGCCCACGGCGAGGTCGACTCGATAAGCCACGACGGGCGCGGGGTGTTTCGCGGGGTTCCCGACCTCGTCAAGGTGGTCCGCTACCACTCCCTGGCCGCCACGCAGGTGCCGGACGTACTCGAGGTCACCGCCAGCTGCGCCGGCCCCGTTGTCATGGGAGTGCGTCACCGCGAGTTGCCACTGGAGGGCGTGCAGTTCCACCCCGAGTCGATCCTGTCGCAATACGGCGCCACCATGATCGCCAACTTCGTGGAGGGTCTGCGATGAGCGAGGAAGTGATCGGTGCGGTCCGGGAGGCATTCGGCTCCTCCGACCGGGCCTTCTGGCTCGATGGTGGCGGGGCTCGCAGTTGGTTGGGCCGCCGCTCGATGGTCGGTGTCCTCGGGCCCGACGATGTCTCCCTCAGCTTCGACGCCGCCACCGGCGAGGTCACCCGTCATCAGTCCGGGCGCACCGAGGTCATCGGGCAGGAGATCTTCGGCGTCCTGCGCGAGGAGATCGCTCGTGACCAGGGGGACCCCGACGTGCACTGGGTGGGCTACTTCGGCTACGCCTCCCGCGCCGACCTGCCCGCTCGCGCCTGGGGACGGGGCCCGGACGCGGTCTGGATGCGGTGCACCGACGTGGCCTTCTTCGACCACCCCGACGACCCACCCCCCACCGCACGGCACAACCCGCGCGGAGCCGCCGGTCCGCTGCCGCAGTGGTATCGCGACGCCTACGGCCACGTGCAGGAGGCGCTGCGCGCGGGCAACTCCTACGAGGTCAACCTGACCTATCGCGACTGGCCGGAGCCGGCGGCGAACGTGGACCCGCTGACGGCGTACCTGAGGCTCCGGGCGGTCAACCCGGCGCCGTACGCCGGCCTGCTGCAACACCAGGGAGTGTATCTGCTCAGCTCCAGTCCGGAGCGCTACGCGACCGTCGGCCCCGACCGGTGGATCGAGACCAAGCCGATCAAGGGCACCACCCCGCGCGCAGTCAGCCGCCGCGAGGACGAGGCGCTGCGCGTCCAACTGAGCACCGACCCGAAGTTCCGCGGCGAGAACCTCATGATCGTGGACCTGCTGCGCAACGACCTCTCCATGGTGTGCGACCCAGGCACGGTGAGTGTGCCCAGCCTGATGGCGGTGGAGTCCTACACCAGCGTCCACCAACTCGTCAGCACGGTGCGCGGACGGTTGCAATCAGAGGTGGACACCGTGGGTGCGCTGTGGGCACTGTTCCCGGCCGGCTCGATGACCGGGGCACCCAAGCTGCGGACCATGTCGATCATCGACGAGGTCGAATCGAGTCCTCGAGGGATCTACTCCGGCGCCTTCGGCTGGATCAATGCCGACGGGCGCGCCGACCTGGGTGTCGTGATCCGGTCGCTGATGCACACCAGTCACGGGTGGGAACTCGGCACCGGCGGTGGCGTCACCGTCCGATCGGACGTGCTGGAGGAGTGGGAGGAGACCCGTTGGAAGGCGGCTCGCCTCACCGCAGCCCTCGATCTATGACGTCGTCGTCGCGTCGCTGCCCAACGTGGCCGTGACCGTCTTGGTCGTGCCCGCGCGGGTGAAGGTCACCTTCACCGTGTCACCGGGCCGGAAGCTGCGAACCGTCGCGACAAGGGCGTCGGAACTGCCCACGAAGACGTCATCGACCTTGGTGATCACGTCGCCCACCAGCAGCCCGGCCTTCTCCGCAGCGCTACCGGTCTCGACGGTCTTGACCACGGCGCCAGGGGCCAGTTGGTTTCCTTCGGAGTTGTTGGTCACCGAGATCCCCAACCGAGCGTGGCTGGCGGGTTTGCCGGTCTGGAGTTGGTCGACGATCGGCATGATCGGGTTGATCGGGATCGCGAAACCCAGCCCGATCGATCCACCCTGACCGCCGCTGGTGCCCGCGGTCCGGATCGAGGAATTGATCCCGATCACCTGTCCGGCCATGTTGACCAAGGGCCCTCCGCTGTTGCCAGGGTTGATGGCCGCATCGGTCTGGATCGCCGGGTACGTCGTACTCGAGGGCGGCGAGGAGTTCCCGAAGGGGCCGCCGGAGTCGCTGTTGGTGGTGGCCACCGACACGGCCCGGTTGAGCGCACTGACGATGCCGGTGGTGACCGTGGCTTCGAGCCCGAACGGCGAGCCGAAGGCGACCACGGGTTGACCCACACGCAGCGCACTGGAGTCCCCGATGTCGGCCTTGGGAAGGTTGCTCACCCCTTCGGCCTTGATCACGGCCACATCGGTGACCGGGTCCTTGCCGAGCACCTTGGCGGTGGCCGAGGAGCCGTCGTGGAAGTTGACCGTGATGGTCGCTCCCGACGCCGCATCGACAACGTGGTTGTTGGTCACGATGGTGCCGTCGGAGGTGAGGATGATCCCCGAGCCGGTTCCTCCTCCGTTGCCACTGACGACGTTGATCTGAACCACCGATGGGAGCACTCGCTCGGCGACTCCTTCGACCGACCCCAGGGGTGCCGTCGGAAGCTGGTTGGACGGTTTGGTGGTGCTGCCGGCAGCCGTGGGCTGGGCCGGACGCAGCGCCTCGTAGGTGGCCGCACCCCCGACCCCGGCCGCTCCGCCGAGCACGAGCGCGCCTGCCAACACCGCCGCGGGAAGGGCAGCTGAACGTCGACCTGAGGCGGGTGCGGGCACCTCGGGACGCTCCATGCGCGGCAGGGTCAGGGTCGATTCGTGCTCGGCTGAGGCGGCCGGGTGGATCTGGGGATCGGTCGGCTCATGGGTGGTGCTCATGACGGTGATTCTGTCCGGCGTACCTGAGTCGGGACTGAGAGTTCTCTGCACGCCGCCTTGGAATCGACCGCCGGCTCACGGCGCCGCGATGGTGGGCAGGGTCAGCCAGAACCCGGCCCCACCGTCGGGGCCGGTACCGGCTCGCACCACGCCGTCGTGGCGCTCGGCGATCGATTTGACGATCGAAAGCCCCAACCCCGATCCGGGCATCGCCCGGGCGTCCGGGGACCGGTAGAACCGGTCGAAGACCTGGGGGAGGTCCGAAGGCGCGATCCCCGGCCCCTGGTCGCTCACCATCAAAGTGCCGTCCTTGAGGTACGCGCGCACAGTGCCGCCTGCCGGGCTCCACTTGGCGGCGTTGTCGAGGAGGTTGGTGACCGCTCGCTCCAACGCGGCCGGGTCGCCGTGCACCGGGGTGGGCTCCAGACGTACGTCGAACTGCAGTCCGGTGGCTCGTCGGCGTACCCGGCGGACGGCGGCCTCGACAACCCCCGCCAGGTCGAGGCCGTGATGGGTCGAGGTGGCCGGGTCTTCGCGAGCCAACTCGACAAGGTCCCCGATCAAGGTGGTCATCTCGTTGATCTGGCCGCGCACGTCTTCGAGCAACTCGGTGCGCGCCGCAGGGGACAGCCGATCGGAACCGCCTGCCTGGATGAGCAGGTCGAGGTTGGTGCGCAGGCTGGTCAAGGGGGTTCGCAACTCGTGCCCGGCGTCGGCCACCAGTTGGCGCTGAGCGACCTGGGACTCCGAGAGTGTGGCCAGCATCTTGTTGAAGGCGGTGGCGAGCCGGGCGATCTCGTCGGTGCCGTCGACCGGGATCGGGTCGAGTTTGCCGGTGCGGGCGATCTCCTCGGCGGCCCGGGTGAGTCGGCGTACGGGTCGAAGGCCGTTGCGCGCCACCGCCCAACCGGCGACCGCAGCCGCGAGCATCCCAGCCGAGCCGAAGAGCAGCGCGACGATCCCGATGCGATCGAGCATGCTGTTGATGGGTTCGACGGACTGGGCGAGGACGAGCGCGCTGTGGCCGTCGCCGGCGGGGGCCGCGACCATGCGGTATCGCTGGTCGTTGACCGTGACTGTGCGGGCCGAGGACGGCTTGTCGCCGTTGGCGACCGCGATCTCCGACCTACCCACCGCGCGGGCCATCGCCGGGTCGGCGCTGAACGCGCCTTGGGTGGTGTCGAGGAACACGATGCGCACATCCGCGGCTCCGAAGACCCACAGTGGGACCCGCTGCCGCGACAGCGTCTGGAGTCCTTCGGGTGACTTGACCGCGGCTTGAGCGCGCTCCAGCAGCGACTGATCGAGCGCTTCGGTGGTCTGCATCCGCACGCTCGCGTACGCCGCCAGCGCCATCAGCGCCACCGCGGTGCCGACTGCCATCGTGGCCAGCATGGTGACTCTGCTGGCCAGGGAGTAGCGGTAGTGCGGGCGACGCATCAGGGCTGCTCGCGAAGGACGTAACCGACGCCGCGGACGGTGTGCAACAGACGGGGTTCTCCACCTGCCTCGAGTTTGCGGCGGACGTAGCCGACGTACACCTCGAGGCTGTTGGCGGTGGTCGGGAAGTCGAACCCCCAGACCTCTTCGAGGATGAAGGCGCGTTCGAGGACGCGCTTGGGGCGGCGCAGGAAGAGTTCGAGCAGGGCGAACTCGGTGCGGGTCAACTCGATGCGGCGCGGGCCGCGGGTCACCTCGCGGGAGGCGAGATCCATGGTGAGGTCGGCGAAGGTGAAGCGTTCGTCGGCCCCCGGGGTGGGGATCGAGCGGCGCAACAGCGCCCGCAGGCGGGCCAGGAGCTCGTCGAGGGCGAAGGGCTTGGTGAGGTAGTCGTCCGCGCCGGCATCGAGACCCTCCACCCGGTCGCCGACGGCGTCGCGGGCGGTCAGGACGATGATCGGAACGTCGTTGCCGACTCCGCGCAGCGCTTTGGTCGTCTCCAGACCGTCAAGGCGAGGCATCATCACGTCCATCACGACGACATCGGGTGCGATCGCGCCGATGCCGGCCAGTGCTTCGGCGCCGTCGGCGGCCAGGGACACCTGATACCCGTTGAACTCCAGTGAACGTCGCAGGGATTCGCGCACGGCGCGGTCGTCATCGACCACCAACACGTGTTGTTTTGCCTCGGTCACGAGCGCCAGCGTGCCACGTGAGCCTGAGGGGGATCTGAGAGACCGGGCCCGATCGACTGGGATGTCGCCGGTTGCCTGCCGGGGATGACCGATCGGGCCCACCGCTGACCCTGTCGTGTGATGGATCACCAGGACTGTGCCGAGGATGTTGGAGCTGTGCCGTGGTTGCAACCACGGCACAGCTCCTGTATCGCGTCTTCGCCGACGAAACTGTCGCCTATGCCGAGCCTCTACGATTCGTACCCATGCGCTTCTTGAGTTGGATCGTGGTCAACGCCTTGGCGGTGGGGGCGGCAGCGTGGCTGCTGCCCGGAATCTCCCTGGGGGGTGACACCACCGGCCAGAAGGCCCTCACCCTGTTGGTGGTGGGCGCGATCTTCGGAGTGGTCGGAGCAACGGTCAAACCACTGGTCAAGACATTGGGCTTCTGCCTGATCGTGTTGACGTTCGGGCTGTTGTTGTTGGTGATCAACGCCGCGATGCTGCTGCTGACCAGCCGGTTGGCCGACCTGGTGGGATTCGGTCTGCACGTCGACAGCTTCACGACGGCCGTGGTCGGCAGCATCATCATTTCGATCGCCTCCGCCGTGCTCGGGGCACTGATCCCGGACCGGCAGGAGTGAGCGGGCTGATCCCCGAGCCGGCCACGACCCCTTATCGCATCGCCCTGGTCTGCCTGGGCAACATCTGCCGCTCACCCATGGCCCACGTGGTCTTGCAGAGGCGGTTCGCGGAGGCTGGTCTGGCCGACGCGGTGGAGGTGACCAGTTCCGGCACGGGCGGATGGCATGTCGGCGGGCCGATGGATCGTCGGGCCGCGAGCACGTTGCGCTCGGCAGGCTACGACCCCGACGCGCATCGCGCCGAGCAGTTCGACGCCTCCTGGTTCGATCGCGATCTGATCTTGGTGATGGACACCGACAACCTCGCCGACGTACGCCGACTGGGTGAGGGCGACGTGAGACTGTTCCGCGATTTCGACCCGGCGGGGCCGGGCAACGTGCCTGACCCGTACTACGGCGGCACCGATGGATTCGCTCGCGTGCTGACCATGGTGGAACGCACCTGCGCCGAACTGGTCCGGCAGGTGAGCCAGGCGCTGGCGAGCCGTCAGCCTGGCGCCCTCGGCCCGACTTCAGCAGACTAAAGCGCGTGGCCCGACTGCCCCGGATCGCCCAGCGCACCGAGCAACTGCTCGGCTGTGCGGTGGTGTCGACGGCGCCGGTGGCTGGTGGCCACGTGTGTACGACGACCAAGATGCGCCTCTCCGATGGCCGCATGGCCGCGGCGAAGACCCGCCACCAGCCCCCTCCAGGTTTCTTCGCATCCGAGGCCGCCGGGCTGCGGTGGCTGGCCGAGGCAGAGGCCATCGCCGTGCCCGAGGTGCTGGCCGTCGCCGAGGACTGCCTCATCATCGAATGGATCGAGCCGGGTCGGCCCAGCGCGGAGAACGCCACCGCCCTCGGCCACGACCTGGCCCGACTCCACTCGTTCGGGGTTGGGCAATCCGGGGCGCAGCCATCCGGGGGCGGGCAGTTCGGGGCAGAGCGCGACGGGTTCATCGGAGTGCTGCCGTTGCCCAATCGGCCTGCCGAGACCTGGGTGGAGTTCTATGCGGTGCGTCGGGTGCTGCCCTACCTCAAGCTTGCCGTGGACCGTGGCCAGATCGACCCCGTCGACGCCGCCGACGTCGAACTCGCGGTTCGCCGCCTCACCCAGATCGCCGGGCCAGCCGAGCCGCCTGCTCGGCTCCACGGCGACCTGTGGAACGGCAACGTCGTGTGGGATCACGCCGGCGTCGGCCACCTGATCGATCCGGCGGCGTATGCCGGTCACCGCGAGACCGACCTGGCGATGTTGGCACTTTTCGGGCTGCCCCAGTTGCCCCGGGTGATGGAGGCCTACCAGGAGGTGGCGCCGCTGGCCGAAGGTTGGCAGGACCGTGTCGCGCTGCATCAACTCTTTCCACTTCTGGTGCATGCCTGCCTGTTCGGAGGCTCCTACGGGTCTCGCGCGGGGGAGGCGGCACGCCGCTACCTCTAGCCCGGCGGTGGAGTAGTTTGCCCCGGTGACCGCTCCCAAAGCCCGTGCCGATCTGGCGGGCATCCCGGCCTATGTCCCAGGCAAGCCGTCGGCGCCCGGTTCCTTCAAACTCTCCTCCAACGAGAACCCGCATCCAGCACCCCCGGAGTTGCTGGCCGCGATGGAACGGGCCGTGGCTCAGGCCAACCGCTACCCCGACATGGGGGCGAGCGCGATGTACGCCGCCCTGGCCGGCCACCTGGGCGTGGACGAGGCCCGACTTGCTTTCGGAACCGGAAGCGTGGCCGTGCTCTACCACCTCCTGCAGGCCTTCTGCCTCCCCGGCGACGAGGTCGTGTACGCCTGGCGGAGTTTCGAGGCCTATCCGATCGCGGTGACGGTCGCCGGTGCCACCGGGGTTCAGGTGCCGATCACCGCCGATGGGCGCCACGACGTGCAGGCACTGGCCGCCGCCATCACCGAGCGCACCCGCGTCGTCCTGCTCTGCACGCCGAACAATCCGACCGGTCCAGCCCTGTCCCATGCCGAGGTGTCGGCGTTCCTCGAGACGGTCCCCGAACGGGTCGTGGTGGTCCTCGACGAGGCCTATCGCGAGTTCGTGGACATGGACGACCCGCTTGATGCGGTCGCTCTGGCCGATCGACACGACAACGTGGTCGTCATGCGGACCCTCTCCAAGGCCTACGGGTTGGCCGGGTTGCGCGTGGGCTACCTCATCGCACATCCCGAGGTGGCCGCTGCGGTGCGCGTGTGTGCCCTCCCCTTCGGGGTCTCCCACGTGGCCCAAGAAGCGGTGATCGCCGCCCTGGTCCACGAAGAGGCATTGCTGGCCGGGGTCGCTCAGGTCCTGACCGAGCGCGACCGGGTCACCGAAGCACTGGCCGAAATGGGATGGGCGCTCCCGGATGCTCAGGGCAACTTCGTCTGGTTCCCCGTGGGTGAGCACGCCCTGGACTTCGCCGCCTCGGCGGAGGAGTACGGCGTCGTCGTACGCCCCTTCGCAGGAGACGGAGTCCGGGTCAGCATCGGCGAACCTGAGGCCAACGACCGTGTGCTCGCCTTGGCTCGCGACTTCCTGGGCCGGAGTGCTGACGCCTGAGGTGAGCCGGGTTGTCGGCGGCTCAGTCGGGGGTGTCGGCCAGGAAGTCCTTGGGAGGCGGAGGGATCTCCATGCCTTCGGGCAGAGCGTCGTGTTCGGCGGAGTGCCACATCAGATAGGCAGTCACCGCGGTCGGCAGCGTCGGGAAGATCGAGTCGGGGGCCATGCGGGCCACGATCCCGGCCCGGTCCAACTCGTCGTGAAGTTCTTGTTTGACCCGGGCCATCGTGAACCGGATACCGCGTTCGGTGACCGCGGCCCGTAGCGATTCCAGTGCGTCCAGCGAGGTGAGGTCGACCTGCACGATCGCTTCGGCGTTGAGAAGGAGCCAGTGGGGCTCGCTATCGGCTTCGGTCACCGCCTCCAACGCGAGCCGCTGGAAGTGGTCGGCGTTGGCGAAGAAGAGGGGGGAGTCGTACCGGAAGACGACCAAACCAGGCACTTGGCGGACCTCGGCATAGTCGTCGACGTCGTGCATCCCGGCCAGGCCCGGTACGTAGCCGAGCACGGCGCTGTGCGGGCGGGCCACCCGGCGCAGCAGGTCGGCCACGGAGAGGGCGATCGCGACGAGGATGCCGTTCAGGACGTCGAAGAGGAGCACCCCCAGTGTGGTGGCCAACGCGATCGCGAACTCGCTCTTGCGGAAGGCCCACAGTCGACGCCATTCGGGCAGTTCGACCAACCGCATCGCGGCGTAGACCACGAGGGCGCCCAGGGCCGCAGTGGGGAACGCGGCCAGCAGGTCGCGTAGGAAGAAGACGGTGCCGATCACGGTCACCACGGCGACGATGGAGTACAGCTGGGTCTTGGAGCCCAAGGAGGCGCCGATCGCCGTCCGTGAACCGCTGGAGGAGACCGGGAACCCGGTGAAGAGTCCGGACAGCACGTTGGCTGCCCCCAGGGACAAGAACTCCTGATTGGCATCGATGCGGTCTCCGCGCTTGTCGGCGAAGGCCCGCGCGGTGAGCACGTTGTCGCTATAGCCGACCACTGCGATGCCCAGGGCCGGCAACAGCATCGGCGCGATCGTCGACCAATGGATCGACGGCAGGGCCGGGATCGGGAGGCCGGCAGGGACCTCGCCGATGACCTTGATGCCCAGGTCGGTCAGCGAGAAGGCCGCGACCACACCGGCGCCGATGAGTACCGCGAAGAGCGGGTTGGGAAGCTTCGGGAAGAACCTCTGGCCCAGCAGCAGCATCGCCAGCAACCCACCCGCCAGGAGCACCGTCGGCACGTGCACCGAGCCGCGCTGCTGCCAGGCCGAGATCGCCTGCTTCACCAGGGTCTCACCCACCACCGGGATACCGGTCAGCTTCTTGAGTTGGCTGAGCACCATGAGGGCCGCGACACCGGTCATATAGCCGATCAACACCGGCTTGGACAGCAGTTCGGCCAAGAACCCCAGCCGCAACAGCCATCCGGCCAGACACAGCACTCCGACAACCAGGGCCAACGCGGCGCAGAGGGCGGCGTAGTTCTGCGCGGTGGCCCCGAGCGCGGCCACCGTCACGGCCGTCATCAGGGCCGTCGTCGACTCCGGACCGACCGAGAGCTGGCGCGAGGAGCCCAGGACGACGTAGGCGATGGTGGCGCCGAGAAAGGCGTAGAGACCGGTCACCGCAGGCAGTCCCGCGATGGCGGCGTACGCCATCACCTGGGGGATGAGGTAGGCCGCGACGGTGATCCCAGCGAGCAGGTCGGCGCGCAGCCACGTCCTCCGGTACCCGGCCAACACCCCCACCCCGGGGGCGATGTCCTTCCAGCGCGCTGTCACGGCGGCAGCGTAGTGGGTAGAATGGGTGATGTTTCACCTAGTTGAGGAGTTGTCGTGCACGCGGCCACCTACGTCGAGCCAGGTCGTCCCTTCACCCGGGACATGACCTACCTGCCCGATCGGATCACTCGCGCCGCGAGTGACGGGTGGCCGATCGAGCCCGGACGGTACCGACTCGTCGCCGCGCTCGCCTGCCCGTGGGCCACGCGCGCAGTCATCGTGCGCGAACTGCTCGGCTTGGAGGAGGTCATCTCCCTGGGGCTGTGCGGGCCGCGTCACGACCGGCGCAGTTGGACCTTCGATCTCGACCCCGATGGGGTCGATCCGGTCCTCGGTATCCGACGCCTCCAGAGCGCCTACTTCGCCCGCGTGCCCGACTATCCGCGGGGGATCACCGTGCCCGCGATCGTGGACATCTCCAGCGGCCAAGTGGTCACCAACGACTTCCCCTCGATCACCCACGACTTCTTCTTCGAGTGGCGCGACCACCATCGACCCGATGCCCCCGACCTCTGGCCGGCAGACTGCCGAGACGAGATGGAGTCGGTGATGGAGCGGGTCTTCACCGAGGTCAACAACGGGGTCTATCGCTGCGGCTTCGCCGGCTCGCAGTCGGCGTACGACAAGGCGTATCGGCGACTGTGGACGGCCATGGACTGGCTAGAGGAGCGGCTCTCGTGGACCCGCTATCTGATGGGTGACACGATCACCGAGGCGGACATCCGGCTGTTCACGACCCTGACGAGGTTCGACGCGGTCTACCACGGTCACTTCAAGTGCAATCGCCAGACGCTCACCTCGATGCCCCACCTGTGGGGCTATGCGCGCGACCTCTTCCAGACCCCGGGTTTCGGGTCCAACTGCGACTTCGAGCAGATCAAGGCCCACTACTACGGGGTCCAGCTCGATCTGAACCCCACCGGGATCGTGCCCAACGGTCCGGACCACAGCGGATGGCTGACGCCTCACGGTCGTTGATGACCCCGAGGGTGTCCGTGACCCGCGACCAGCGGATCTGCTGTGTCTGGGCTCACTGTCCAAACCGCACTGGCGGGCCCAGGGCTCACCTAGCCTTCGGGCATGGAGTTCGCGTTCTACCTGCCGACCGACGACCCTGCGGTGCTTCGGCCCACCGATCTCGCCCGCAGCCTCTGGGCCGGTGGCCAACTCCACGGAGTCGCGCTCGCGGCTGGCTTGGCGCGCTCCTTCGAGCAGGCCATGGCACACCGAAGCGACCTACGGCCGGCACGCATGAGTGTTGATCTCTTTCGTGCGGTCCCGATGGCCGATTGTCGGTTCGAGGTCACGATCGTGCGGGAGGGTCCGCGGATCGCGCTGGTCGACGGCGTACTCACCCAGGACGGGGTCACGATGACCCGGGCCAGTGCCGTCTTCCTCAAGGTCACGACGGCCCCAGCGGGGAAGGTGTGGCAGTCCGACGACCGGCCGGAGCCGCCGCCGATCAGCATCGTGCCGGTCTCCGACGAGCCCCGGGTGCCGCTGTTCCGCAGCGACAACGACTGGTCGGACAACTTCGGCAATCACCAGAACGCCGGCCGCAAACAGACCTGGCAGTCGGCGCTGCCGATCGTCGCCGGGGAACGTCCCACCCCCTTCCAGGCCGTGGCCGGGATCGCGGACTCGACCAGCCTGGTCACCAACTGGGGCGATCGCGGGGTGGAGTTCATCAATACCGACATCACTCTGACGCTGGCGCGGATGCCAGTGAGCCTCGAGATCGGTCTCGAAGCGGTCGACCACGTCGAACACGACGGCATCTCGGTCGGCACCGCCACTGTCTTCGATCGAGAGGGAGTGCTGGGATCGGCCATGGTCACCGCGTTGGCCAACGCCCGCAGCAACGTCGACTTCAAGGGCATCGAATACACCGAGGACGGCTCGCCGGTTCGCTAGGCGGTGGCCCGTTGGCGGACTGGAGGGCTCAGCCCGTCGTCGTACCGCTCGTGGGATCTCGTCTGGTCTCGTCGACGTACTGCACCGACGATGTTGGAGCCTCGCCGGGGGTGCAACCCCGGCGAGGCTCCTGTATCGCGTCTTCGCCGACGAAACCGGCCGGGATTGGCAGGGGCGGGCCCGGGTCGATAGGTTGCCAGCGGTCGTAGAGTCGACACCACCCCAGTCGCGTACGCCCATGACCCGCATGCTCCATCACCCCAGGAGTGCCTTGATGAGTCCTACGCCGGAGTTCGGCCCGCATATCGAGTACGACGGCGGCCCCGAACTGATCCAGCTCCTCTCGCCCGAGGGCGAACGAGTCGAGCATCCCGAGTTCAGTTTCGACCCCGGTGGTCGCGATGAAGCCGAGGTCATTCGCGGTTTCTATCGCGACATGGTCCTGACCCGCCGCATCGACACCGAGGCCACCGCGCTGCAACGCCACGGCGAACTCGGCTTGTGGGCCCAACTCCTGGGCCAGGAGGCGGCCCAGATCGGGTGTGGACGCGCCCTCCGCCCTCAGGACTACGTCTTCCCGACCTACCGCGAACATGGGGTCGCCTACTGTCGCGGCATCGACCCGCTGCGCCTGCTGGCGCTCTTCCGAGGCGTCGATCAGGGTTCGTGGGACCCCCGAGAGAGCAACTTCGCCAACTACACGATCGTGATCGGCGCCCAGTGCCTGCACGCCACCGGCTACGCGATGGGGGTCCAGCGCGACGGAGCCGTCGGCACCGGTGACAACGACCGGGACACTGCGGTGGTGGCGCACTTCGGTGATGGCGCCAGCAGCCAGGGCGATGTCAACGAGGCCTTCATCTTCGCCGCTTCCTACAACGCCCCGGTGGTGTTCTTCTGCCAGAACAACCAGTGGGCGATCTCTGAGCCGATCGAGCGGCAGACCCGGATCCCGCTGTACCAACGCGCCCTCGGATTCGGGTTCCCAGGTGTCCGTGTCGATGGCAACGACGTCCTGGCGACGTACGCCGTCATGCAGCGCGCTCTGCAGCGGGCCCGTGAAGGCAGCGGCCCCAGTTTCGTGGAGGCCTACACCTATCGCATGGGTGCCCACACCACCACCGACGACCCGACCCGCTACCGACTCTCCGGTGACGTCGAGCGCTGGAAGCTGCGCGACCCCATCGAGCGTGTCCGCGTCTACCTCGCCCGGCACACCGACACCACGGCCGACTTCTTCGCCCATGTGCAGGCTGAGGCCGACGACCTCGGCACCCGGTTGCGTGAGGGCTGCAAAGCCTTGGCCGACCCCAACCCGCTGAGCCCGTTCGGTCACGTCTTCGCCGAGATCACCGAGGAGTTGGTCGAGCAGCGGGACTCCTTCGCGGCCTATCTGGAGACTTTCGAGGGCCACGGCGACGCGCATGCGTCGGCCGACCAGCACGTGGCGGGAGCGTTCTGATGGAGAAGGTGACGCTCGCCAAGGCACTCAACGCCGGTCTGCGGCGCGCGATGGAAGCCGACCCCAAGGTGCTGATCATGGGGGAGGACGTCGGCAAACTCGGCGGCGTCTTCCGGATCACCGACGGGTTGCAGAAGGACTTCGGCGAGGACCGCGTCATCGACTCCCCGTTGGCCGAGTCCGGGATCATCGGCACCGCGGTCGGCATGGCGATGCGCGGCTACCGCCCGGTGTGTGAGATCCAGTTCGACGGGTTCGTCTACCCGGCTTACGACCAGATCGTCAGCCAAGTGGCCAAACTGCACTTCCGCACCGAGGGGCACCTGCGGATGCCGATGGTCATCCGGATCCCCTTCGGCGGCGGCATCGGCGCGGTGGAGCACCACTCGGAGTCCCCCGAAGCCCAGTTCGCCCACACCCCCGGGCTCAAGGTCGTCGCGTGTTCCAACCCCGTCGACGGCTATTGGATGATCCAGCAGGCCATCGCGCACGACGATCCGGTGATCTTCTTGGAGCCCAAGCGGCAGTACCACGCCGACAAGGCTGAGGTGGACACCGAGGCCGAACCCGATCCGCTCTTCGCCTCCCGGGTGGTGCGCGCCGGGAGCGACGTCACGCTCGTCTCCTACGGGCCGATGGTCAAGACGTGCCTGGCCGCGGCCGCCGCCGCGGAGGCGGAGGGGCGCTCGGTCGAGGTGATCGACCTGCGCACGCTCTCGCCCTTGGACATGGGTCCGGTCCTGGACTCGGTACGCCGCACCGGCCGCGCCGTGGTCGCCCATGAAGCACACGTCAACCTCGGGATGGGCGCCGAACTCAGTGCCCGGATCACCGAGCAGTGCTTCTACTCCCTCGAAGCCCCGGTCCTTCGGGTGGGCGGCTTCGACACCCCCTATCCGCCGGCCCGCATCGAGGAGTTCTGGCTTCCAGATCTCGACCGCGTGCTGGACGCCGTCGACCGCACCTTCGAGTTCTGAGAGGACACGGGTTTGCCTGAGTATCTGCTGCCGGATGTCGGCGAAGGCCTGACCGAGGCCGAGATCATCTCGTGGAAGGTCAAGGTCGGCGACACCATCGAGGTCAACGACATCGTGGTCGAGATCGAGACCGCCAAGTCGCTGGTCGAGTTGCCGTCGCCGTACGCCGGCAAAGTCGGTGCCCTGCTGGTCGACGAAGGGGCCACCGTTGCGGTGGGGACCCCCATCATCCGCGTGGGTGATGACGCCGCGGTCGAGGTCATCGACACCAACATTCCACCCGAGGGCAACGTCACCTTGGTCGGCTACGGCCCACGCGAGGTGCACGCGATGCGCCGTCCCCGCAAGGGCGCGGCCAGCCCGCGCACCGATGCCGGCGCGGCCACACTCATGCAGGTGCAGGGCGCGTTCAGCCAAGGGGGAGCCCAGAGCGACGACGTGTGGCCGGCCGAGGAGGACGTGGTCCCAGCGGTGGCGGCGGTCGTACCCCAGTCGGTGCGCGCCTTGGCCAAGCCACCGGTGCGCGCCCTGGCCAAGGGCCTCGGTGTCGACCTGGCCGCGATCGACGGCTCCGGTCCACAAGGCTCGATCACCCGCAGCGACGTCCTGGCCGCGGCCTCCGCGCCGGCGGCAGCGCCCAGGCACGTCGAGGGCGGGGAGCGCCGTGAACCCATCAAGGGTGTGCGCAAGATGATGGGCCAGGCAATGGTCCAGTCGGCCTTCACCATCCCGCACGTCACCGAATGGGTCAGCGTCGATGTCACCGCGACCATCGAGCTGGTGGCCCGGTTGCGCGAGCGTCCCGAGTTCGCCGACGTCAAGGTCTCGCCGCTGCTGATCCTGGCCAAGGCTGCCTGCCTGGCCATGGCGCGGACGCCAGAGATCAACTCCTTCTGGGACGACGCCGCCGGTGAGGTCGTCTACAAGGCGGCGGTCAACCTCGGCATCGCCGCCGCCACCCCTCGGGGTCTGGTGGTGCCCAACATCAAGGGAGCCGACCAGATGTCGTTGGTCGAACTCGCCACCGCCATCAATGCACTGGCCGCGACCGCGCGGGACGGCAAGACCCAACCGGCCGAGATGGCCGGTGGTTCGTTCACCATCACCAACGTCGGAGTCTTCGGGGTCGACGCGGGTACGCCGATCATCAACCCCGGAGAGTCGGCGATCCTGTGCTTCGGTGCGGTCAAGCGGCTGCCCTGGGTCGTGGGCTCGGGTGAGAACGAGCGCCTCGAGATCCGGGACGTGACCACGCTGGCGCTCAGTTTCGACCACCGTCACGTCGATGGCGAGAAGGGATCAAGGTTCCTCGCCGACGTAGCCGGCCTCCTGCACGACCCGGCGACCGCGTTGATGTTCTGACCCGTGACCTGGGTCTGGTTGGCCGCGGCCGTCGGCTTCGGCTCAGCGCTGATCCCGGTGATCAGCATCGAGGCGTACCTCGCCGCTCTGGGCGGTGCCCACACCCAGGTGGGCCTGCTGACTCTCGCGTTGAGTGCCGCCGTGGGTCAGACCTTGGGCAAGGCAGTGCTCTACGTACTTGCCGCTCATGCCACCGACCTGCCTTGGCTGCGCCGCAAGACCCAGACCGAGTCGTGGCAACGCGGCTACGCCCGCTGGCACGCCCGGGCCGAACACCATCCATGGCGCACCGGCGGGCTGGTGTTCGTCTCGGCCTTCTCCAGCCTGCCGCCGCTGTACCTGCTCACCGTGATCGCCGGGCAGTTGCGCTTCGGGTTGCCGGGATTCCTGGCGGCGACGTTCGCCGGGCGGTGGTTGCGGTTCGTGGCCCTGCTCAACGGAGTGAGCTGGTTGCTGGCCGGCTAGGAGAGCGCGATTCCCGCGGCGACCGCGGGCAGCGGGTTCATGATCGCGTCGGTACCACCATCGATCACGACGGTTGCTCCCACGATCAGCGAGGCCTCGTCAGAGAGCAGGAAGGTGATCAGCGCGGCCACTTCCTCGGCGTTGCCCGGGCGGTTGAGCGCGGAAGGGTAGGCGTCTGCGAAGACGCCCAACACCGGGTCTTCTCGCAAGGCCTCGGTCATCGCGGTCGCGATGAGTCCGGGGGCCACCGCGTTGATCCGTACGCCTTCCGCGGCTCGGGCGATCGCCTCCCGGCGTACCCAGGCCGCGATCGCGGCCTTGGTCACCGGATAGATCTGCACCGCCTCCACGTCCGCGACGGCCGCCCGAGCCGTCGGCTCGTCACCGGCCAACATCGGGGCGAAACTCTCCGCTGGCCAGCCTGGCTGACAAGTCACCGAGTTGGACGAGATCATCACGACCGCAGCCGAGTCGGCCATCCGGTCGCGCAGCCCGTCGACCAGTGCCACCGCGCCGAAGAAGTTCAGGGAGACCACCAGTGTCGGGTCGACTCCGGTGAGTCCGGCGACGCCGGCACAGGGCACGATCCCATCGACCCGGTCGACGAGCCCACGCACCGCTTCGACGGCGCGCGAGCGGCCCGCTGCGTTCGACAGATCCGCATTGACGTCCGCGTCGTGCAGATCGAGCCCGATCACCCGGTGGCCCTGTCCGCGCAGCGCGGCTGCCGTGGCCGCACCGATACCCGATGAACTGCCGCTGACGATGAAGGTCTTCATGCCTGCATTGTCGCTCAACGCAGTCGTGCGGTCCGCCGCGAGAGGCGGGCATGGAGGCTGGCCGCGACCGGTCGGGTGGCCAACTGGGTCAACTCCCACTCCAGCGCCGCGCCGACGCGGCGACAGAACTCCACGGGCTCATCGGCAGCATCGGGGTGCTCGGCGATGACCCGGTCGACCACACCGGACCGAAGGAGGTCCATCGAGCGCACGTGCTGGCTGCGGGCCACGTCCGCGGCGAGGTCGGTCGTGCGGTGCACGATCGCGGAGGCGCCCTCGGGTGGGAGTGGGGAGAGCCAGGCGTGCTGCGCGGCAAGCACGCGGTCGGCGGGCAGCAACGCCAGCGCACCCCCACCGTTGCCCTCGCCCAGCATCAGGCACAGGGTCGGGGCCCGCAGCGAGACCATGTCGGACAGGCACCTGGCGATCTCACCTGCGAGTCCGCGTTCCTCGGCCTCGGGCGACAGCGCGGCACCGGGAGTGTCGATCACCGTCATCAGCGGCAGTCCGAGTTCGACGGCCAGGCGCATGCCACGCCGGGCCTCTCTCAAGGCGCTGGGGTCCAGCGGATTGGCAGAGGTCTGCCCGCGGCGGTCCTGGCCGAGGAAGACACACGGGGTCTGACCGAAGCGGACCAGCGCGAAGAACAACCCCGGATGGGACTCGCCCTCGCCGGTTCCGTTGAGGGGGATGACGTCGCTGGCGGCGTACCGCAGCAATCGGCGTACGCCGGGGCGCTCGGGTCGCCGCGACGCGGTGATCGCCTGCCAGGCGTCGACGTCGGGTACCTCGTCGTTGGCCGGGTCGGCGACCGCTGCGGGGTCGGGCTGAGCCAGGAGGATGTCCAGCGCCCGGTGCAGGATGTCGCCGATCTCCTCAGGCGGAACCACAGCGTCGAGGAGTCCATGGGCGTAGAGGTTCTCGGTGGTCTGGACTCCGGGTGGGAACGCTTGCCCATACAACGCCTCGTAGACGCGGGGGCCCAGGAAGCCCACCAATGCCCCCGGCTCGCCCACGGTGATGTGCCCCAGGGATCCCCATGAGGCCATGACGCCGCCGGTCGTCGGGTGGCGCAGATAGACCAGGTAGGGCAGCCCGGCTGCCTTGTGGCCGGCGATGGCCGCCGAGATCCGGATCATCTGAACGAAGGCAGGTGTCCCCTCCTGCATGCGAGTGCCGCCCGAGGATGGCGCGGCCAACAGTGGGATGCCGGCAGCGGTGGCCCGCTCGATCCCTTCCACGAGACGTTCGGCGGCGGCCTGCCCGATGGAGCCTGCCAGGAAGCCGAATTCCCCGGCCAGCACGGCGACTCGACGACCGCGCAGACGACCTTCCCCGGTGATCAGTGCCTCGTCGACTCCGCTGGCCGCCGCGGCAGCAGCGAGTTCCTCGGCATAGGCCGGTGTCGGATCGGGTTGGAGTGGAGTCTCGTCCCAGGAGACCCAGGAACCTGGGTCGAGGACCAAAGTCAGCAGGTCGCGTGCAGAGAGTCGAGGCACGTTGTGATCGTATGTCGCCCATGACGTGGACCCCCGACCAGATCCCCGACCTCACCGGGAAGCGGATGTTGGTCACCGGTGTGACCAGCGGGATCGGCACGCAGACCGCCTGGGAACTGGCCGCTCGGGGTGCCGAGGTGGTGCTGGCGGCCAGATCGCGGGCCAAACTGGCGCTCACCCGGGCACAGATCGAGGAGGCCGTTCCCGGGGCGCGACTGCACGATCTGCTCGTCGACCTCTCCGAGATGTCCTCGGTACGCCGGGCCGCCGACCAGGCTCGAGACCTCGGCCCTCTCGACGTGCTGGTCAACAACGCCGGCGTGATGGCGCCGCCCTACACCCGCACCGGAGACAACTTCGAGTTGACCCTGGCGACCAACCACTTCGGCCCATTCCTGCTGACCGGACTCCTCATGGATCAACTGGCCGCGAGCGGGCGTGGTCGCGTCGTCACGGTCGCGTCGCAAGCTCACCGGATGGCTCGCCGGGCACCACTGACCGACCCCCGGCGTCAGGTGGGTCGCTATTCGCGCTGGAACGCCTATGCGGAATCCAAGTTGGCGAACCTGTTGACGATGTTCGAACTCGACCGGCGATTGCGGGCCGCAGGGACGCCGGTCATCTCGGTGGCCGCACACCCGGGTTACGCGGCCACCGAGCTCATGGGCGCCGGCAGGGCGGCCGGCGGTGAGCGGCGCGGCGCGATCTTGCAGGGTGTCTTCCAGTTGTTCGGCCAACCGCCGAGCATGGGTGCCTGGCCGACGTTGATGGCGGCGACGGCGGCGCTGCCCGGCTCGACGTACGTCGGACCGGACTCGTTCGTGCAACTGCGCGGCAATCCGAAGAACGTGGGCGCGACGCGGCTGGCTCGTGACCCGGTGGTCGCGGCGCAACTGTGGGACCTGAGCGAGCGAGCGACCGGGATCGTCTATCCCTAGGGGGTTACGGCCAGGTTGTCGACGACCCGCTGCCCGAGGTCGGCATCACCCTCGAACGTGACGTTGGAGGGCGGTCGACGGCCTCCGGCGGCGACCACGTAGTCCTCGGGTGACATCGTGATGGTCACTGTGGGTCGTTCGCCGTAACTGGTGTAGGCGCGGCCGTCGGGTCGCACGGTGGCGCTGGAGATCTGTCCCATCCCATCGAGCACGAGAGCGACAGTGCTGCCCGCCGGGGCGGCCACGCGTTTGCCCAGCACCATGCGCAGCGACTGGGCGAACACATTGATGACGTGGCGGGCGGCGGGGGAGTCGAACCCGCCGGGCAGGTCGAGCGCACGGCGAATGTCCTGCTCGTGCATCCACACATCCAGAGGGCGGTTGGACAGCAGGCTCTCGTCGGTCCAGCCGACGTCCCCGGGGGTCTTCATGGTCGAGGCGTTGGCATCGGTCGGCGGGTTGTCCATGAGTCGCTGCAAGCGCAGCGCGGCGGCGGCTTCGATCTCGGCAGCGAGTTGAGGCATGCTGCGGTCCTTGCGCGAGAGCACGCCCTGCTCGGTGTAGTAGGCCATCGGGGTCTTGAGGTGCGGCGCGGGCTCGACAGCGATGGTCTCCTCGGGGCCACCTGCCAACACGCTCTCCAGATGGGCGGTGTGCGACACGTTGTCCTTGATGCTCCAGCCGGGTAGATCGGTGGGTAGGTCCCAGGACTCCTCCGGCAGGTCGCGAACGAGGGCGACGAAGTCGTCGATCGCCCGCTTCCAGGTCTCCACCAATGCCCACAAACGCTGTTGATCACCCATAGGACGAGAGTAGTCAGCCGGTGGCCCACCTGGCGGCTAGATCACGGTGATCTCGAACTGGCCGTGCTCGCGCAGCAGCGACGCGTAGTGCTCCTTCTGGGCAGTCGTGGGCTCGATCAGCGGCAGCGGGGTCGGGCGTACGCCGTGGTGTCGGAACCCGATCACCTTGAGTCGCATCGTCGGGTCGATGGCGGCCAACCATTGACCGGTCCGGGCCAGGAGGTCGTCATCGTCGTTGAGGCCGGGCAGCATCAGGAGGCGGACCTCCCAGAGTTTGCCGCGGGCGTGCAGACCTTGGATCGAGGCGAGGGTCTGTCGGTTGCCGGCTCCGACCAGGCGGTGATGAAGTGACGGGTCGAGGCATTTGAGGTCGACCATGACCGCGTCGGTGACAGGTTCGAGCAGGTCCCAGGTGGCGGCCGGGGCGTCGCCGTTGGAGTCGATGAAGCAGGTCATGGTGGGCCAGCGGGCTCGCACCGCGGCGAAGAGTTGGGCGACGAAGTCGGCCTGGACGGTGGCCTCGCCGCCACTGACCGTGATGCCGGAGAGGAACGGGGCGGCCGGCTCGATCTGTCGCAGCACGTCGGCGATCCCGAGCGTGCGGGCCTTGGGTGAGGCGTTGTGCGGGCACATCGTCAGACACTCATCGCCGCCAAGACAGAGGTCCTCGGCCCAGACCACGCGGTCACGCACCATCGACAGCGCCCCCGACGGGCAGCCGGGCACGCAGTCGCCGCAGTCGATGCAGGCCGAGATCGTGTAGGGGTTGTGGCAGGCGGCGCAGTCGAATGTGCAGCCCTGCAAGAACACCACGAAGCGGTTGCCGGGGCCGTCGACGCAGGAGAACTCGATGGTTCCTGAGACCAGCCCGGTCGTGGGTGCGGCCACCGGCGACTCAGTCGATGACCGCGGGGCGGGCACCGAGCTCGGCCGAGCCGACTCGCTTGACCGCGCGCTGGGTCAGATGGAAGTTCGCCTCGGCACCGGCGGCGAGGTAGTCACTGCCGTGGCGGGCTCCTCGAGTGTCGATGTCGACAAGATCGGACTTGCGCACCAGGTAGCCGGTGATCCGGATGAACTCGTTGGAGTCCAGGTTGAAGGTGAAGTCGCGCATCCCGACCTCGAAGGCCCCCCGGATGATGTCGACCATGGCCTGTGGGTTGCGCACCGCGGTCTCATCGACGTGCACGATGTCGCTGACCCCGGAGGCGAAGTGCCGGTGGTGGGGCGCGCAGACACTGATGTGTTCGCGCATCGAGGGCTCGTCGCCGACCGGGATGCGGGTCCCGGCGGTGACGTCCTGGTCGAGATCGATGCCGCTTTGGGAGTGCAGGTAGGCGCGCCCGGCACCACCGTCGCAGTAGGGCAGTGGTCGCTCGGCCACGATCTGCGCGACGCGCTCTATGATGCGGTACGCCGCCGCGTTGGCCGCCTCGTCATGTCCGTAGCGGGCTTGGATGCCCTCGTGCTCGAGGAGAGTGCCGACGCACTCGGCGAGCCCGAAGACCCCGAACATCGCCGAGAAGCGATCCAAGGAGATCAGGCCCTCCTCGACCAGCCAACTGTGCTCGAAGAACTGCTGCTCCTCCACCAGAGAGCGGATCCGGGCCTCGATCAACTCCGCGGTGAGTTCGGCGTACTCGGGAAGGGTGGTGGCGCAGAACTCCTCGACCCCGCCGGCGCAGCGCAGCGCGGCCTCCTTGAGGTTGAGCCGGACCAGGGTGTGGGAGCCGCCGCCGATCTTGAGGGAGTTGTAGCAGGACACCGCTGCGTACGCCTCGCCGTGGTCGCCGACCATCATCGGGTGATTGACGAAGTGCGGTTTGCCGGTCTCGAAGACAGTGCGCACCGCGTCCTCGATGACGCTGTCACTGGTGAGCTGGGGGTGCACCTTCAAGGTGATGTTGGGGACCACCTGACGCAGGGATCGTTCGACCCGGAAGATCGAACGGCAGCACGCGGGAGTCGCCCGGGCCGAGGTTGGTGTGCACGAAGGCGTCGGGCAGCAATCGGTCGAGTTGGATCCACCACAGCCGCAGCGCGGCGTCGAGGTCGTCGTCGCTGACGGCATCGGTGACGTACGGGGTCAGCAGCGCGTCGAGGTCGCCGAGGTAAACCGGGTAGGTCGTCACCGAGGGGACATGGCCATAGAGGATGGTCAGGAACGACAGCGCTTCGGCCAGCGTGGTCGGTGCATCGAGTTCGAGGTAGGCGCTGCCCTGACGCAGGGCGCGGGCGTAGTCGGGCAGCACGTAACGCGGGGCGAAGGGGCGATTGCCTTCGTACATGTCGCACACGATGCGCTTGTCCAGCGCTTCGCGGCAGCGCGCGGAGATCTCGGGGTAGGGCATCGCCGAGACGGCCAGTCCGGCGAGGCGGCGAAGCCGCTGGTCATAGGTGAGGGCCGGCGAGGTCAGCAGGTCGTCGGCGAGAGCGCGAAACTCCTCCATCTGCATGCCGCCAGGCTACTCCCGAATCCGGGAACCGAGCAGATCCGGAGAACCGGCGGAGTGCTACCCGCCGAGGGCCAACAGTTGCGCCTCTCGCTCACGACTGAGGTAGCCGAGGTCTCGGCCCGGCGGCGCGGGAGGGGCCGGTTCCTTCCCGAGCGCCACCCAGGTGTCGATGACCGTCTCGAGCACAGGCCGGCACCTCAGTCCCGCCGAGTACGCCGCCTCCACATCACTGCTGTGGAGGGCGGCGTACTCGGTCGACTCGGGGGCCCAGATCGGCAGATCGACCCAGCCCGTGATGCCTTCGCCCAGCAGCACCTCCTCTTCCACCCAGCGCAGGTCCGGCCGGACTCCGGTAGCCAGGGCGACGGCCTCGAGCAGGCTGCCCATGGTGGCGTGGCCGGTTCGCGACACCACGTCGAAGGCGCCGCCGGTCCCGTTGCGTCCGGCCTCGATCAACCATGCCGAGAGGTCCCTGGCGTCGACGTATTGGAGGGGGCGCTCGGGGCGACCCGGCGCCAGGACGGTGGTGCCGTCGTTCTCGGCGAAGCGATGCAGCCAGTAGGCCAGGCGGCCGATGTTCTCGCGCGGGCCGAGGATCAGGCCCGCCCGGGCCAGGGTGCTGCTCTCCCCGAAGGCGCGCTGAACGGCCAGTTCGGCGCCGCGTTTGTCGGCGGCGTAGTCGCCGGTGCTGGCAGCGTCCGGATCACCGTCGACGGTCCGCGCCGTCTCGTCGGCTGCCGACGGCGGCCACTGGTAGACCGAGCGGCTCGAGACGTAGGCATAGTGGGCGGCTCGGTTGGCGAGGGTGTCGGCGGCACGGGCGACCACGCGCGGTTCGGCGGACCAGGTGTCGAAGACGAGGTCCCAGTCACCGCGCCCGGCCAGCGCCCGGTCCAGGTCACCCTCGACCCGGCGGTCCGCGATGACGGTCGTGACGCCTGCTGGGCCGGGCGAGGTTCCGCGGTTGACGAGGGTGACGTCGTCCCCGGTCGTGACGGCATACTCCGCTGCGGCGCGGCCCACGAAACGAGTGCCGCCCAAGATCAGGATTCGCATGGACCCCACCGTGGAGGAGACCAGCCGCGGACACCAGAGTGTTCGCCCTGAGCGGAGTCG
>CALMLL010000037.1 GCA_937868075.1 uncultured Marmoricola sp.
TCACGGTTCCACCCGGGGGTGTGTGGCGCAGGGCGTTGCTGAGGAGGTTGGCCAGCACTTGCCCGATGCGGTGGCGATCAACGTGGACTGTCAGTCCGGGTGCGGCGTGGGTGTCGATGATGAGGTTGACCGACCGGGCGGCGTAGCGGTCCCGCATCCCTTCATGCGCAGCCCACAACAGGTCCGTGACCTGGTGGGCGTGAAGGTCGAGATCGAGGCGGCCTTCTTCGGCGGTGGAGACTTCGTCGATGTCTTCAGCAAGCCTGGCCAGCCGTTGGGTCTGCTCGCCCAGGGCGGCTTGCGACTCGGGGCCGAGGACGACGACGCCGTCGTGGAGGCCTTCGTGGTAGGCGCTGAGGGTCGCGATCGGGGTGCGCAGTTCGTGGGCGAGGTCAGAAAGCATGCGTCGTCGGGTGTCCTCGATCCCTTCCAGGCGTGCGGCCATGGTGTTGAACGCGCTGGCGAGGGTCTCGAGTTCGGTCCCTGACCCCAAAACGGGGACGCGGGTGGCGTAGTGGCCTCGGCTCAGTTCTTCAGCGGCGTGGGTGACCTGATCGAGCGGGCCCCGCAGCCGCCGGGTGAGGAACCAGGTGACCGCGATGGCGGCCAGCAGTGAGGTGAGCAGGCCGACTCCGAGGGAGATCAGGGAGGCGTCTCGGTAGGCCATCTCGATGTGCCCGAGCTCTGGCGAGTTGGACTGGTGCCCTGCCTGGATGAGGTGGTCGTGGAAGATCGGGGGACCGATGACAGTGGCGACCAGGCCGACGGTGAGGGCGCCAGCGACTAGGACGATGGTCTGCCCGGTCAGCAGCCGCGTGGCCAGTCCGCGCGATCGGCGGGGTCGGGGTGTGCCGGTCATCCTGACCCCATGCGGTAGCCGACACCACGGACGGTGCTGATGTAGCGGGCGGTGTCGGGGTTGTCGCCGAGTTTGCGGCGCAGGTGGGCGATGTGCACGTCGACGAGGTGTTCGTCACCGACCCAGCCTCCGCCCCACACTTCGTCGATGAGCTGTCGGCGGCTGAACGCCATGCTGGGGCGCGCAGCCAGGGTCATCAGCAGGTCCCGTTCGGTGGGGGTGAGCGGGACGGGTTCGCCGGCGAGGTGGACCTGTTGCCCGGCGGAGTCCACGCGCAGCTTTCCGAACACCCACGCCGGTTCAGGGTGCGCCGAGCGAGCGGCGTGGCCGGCGCGGGGCCGGCGCAGGACCGTTTGGACGCGCGCCACGAGTTCGCGCATCCCGAAGGGTTTGGTGACGTAGTCGTCGGCGCCGACGGAGAGCCCGATGAGGGTGTCGATCTCGTCGCTGCGGGCGGTCACGACGATGACGTAGCAGTCGCTGAAGGTGCGGATCTGTCGGCATACCTCGATCCCGTCCAGCCCGGGCAGCCCGAGGTCCAGGATGACGACGTCGGGCTCCAGGCTGCGGACGGCCTCGACGCCTTCCGGGCCGGTGTGCACCATGTGCGTCTCGTAGCCAGCACGGGAAAGATAGGCAGTGATCATGCCGGCCAGCGTCTTCTCGTCCTCGATGACGAGAACCTTGGCGTGCGATGCGTCTGCGGGCGTGCTCACCGTCTCAGTGTCCCCCGACCGACCCACCGGGACACCGCGCCCCCGATGCTCGTGGCGGCAATCTTCGTCAAACCTCAACCTGGCCACGACCTGCCCGCAACCGCCCGGCCGGAGGGTGGAGCTTGCCAGCACGAGCGTGACCCTTGCCAGCACGAGCGTGACCGGAGGCAGGAACCGAGAAGGGAGTCCTTCGATGATGTGGGGTAGCGGCGCCGGCATGGGCGGCTGGATGTGGCTGGTCATGGGCTTGGGCACGGTGGCGTTCTGGGCCGTCATCGTGCTCGCTGTGCGAGCTCTTCTCCCTGGACGCGGCCGCCAGTCGGCTGACCCGCAGCGACCGGAGCCCTTGACATTGTTGAAGGAACGGTTGGCTCGCGGCGAGGTCTCCCCAGCGGAGTTCGAGCAACGCCGACGCCTCATCGTCGACGGCCACTGACCCCTCTTCCGTACCCGCCACCCCATCGAAAGGCGCCATGTCTTCCCCTGTGCTTTCTCGCCGCAACGTTCTCCTCGGCGCCCTGACCGCCGCGTCATTGGCCACCGTGACCGCGTGCAGCTCAACGTCATCGGGGAAGGGGGGCATGCCGTCACGCACCTTCGGCAGCCCCACCCCCCTCGCGCCGTCGCCGGGACAGAAGGTGATCGAGCAGACGCTGACAGCCAAGCCGGTCACCCTCGACCTCGGCGGGCGTCAGGTCGCGACGTGGACCTACGACAACGCGGTTCCGGGTCCGCTGCTGCGCGCCAACGCCGGTGACCTGCTGCGGGTCACCTTGGACAATCAGCTCCCCGCGGACACCACGATCCACTGGCACGGCATCCGGCTGCGCAACGCCGCCGACGGCGTTCCCGGCTTGACCCAGAACCCCGTCCAGCCCGGCAGCAAGTTCGTGTACGAGTTCACCGCGCCGGACCCGGGCACCTACTTCTTCCACCCCCACGTCGGGGTCCAACTCGACCGCGGCCTCTACGCGCCCCTGATCATCGAGGACCCCAACGAACCTGGACGCTACGACGCCGAGTGGGTCGTCGTCCTCGACGACTGGATCGACGGCACCGGCACCACCCCGGACGACGTCCTCAAGAAGCTCATCGCCGACGGCGGCCCCGCCTCCTCCGGTGGCATGGGCGGCATGGGCGGGATGGACCACGGTTCGATGGGCGGCATGGGCGGGATGTCGATGGGTGCCGCCCCGTGGGGTGACGCCGGCGACGTGATCTACCCGATGTTCCTGATCAACGGAAAACCCCCCACCGACCCGGACGTGCTCACCGCAAAGCCAGGCCAGAAGATCCGGTTGCGGGTGATCAACGCCGCCTCGGACACGATCTTCAGCGTCGCCCTGGG
>CALMLL010000038.1 GCA_937868075.1 uncultured Marmoricola sp.
CCTCGGGCACGGCGCAGGCCAAGAAGGAAGCTCTCGAAGCGGTGGGCGTCAAGGTCGGCAAGACCCCGTCCGAGACCGCGCAACTGATGCGCGACCTACTGCAGGCCTGACCTAGGCCGCTGCGGCAGCCCGTGCGGTGGCCCGTGCCATGAGGGCCGCCAATTCCTCACCTGGTCCGATCTGCAGATCGACGATCTGACCGAGGGAGACCAGTACGAGTCGCTTGCCGTCGACCAGCGCGACGGCCTGCCCGTCCGACCAGCCTGTGTCGCATTCGGTGCAGGCCTCGGGTGCGGCCGCGGTGGCGTTGGCGAAGAGGCCGACCCCGTTGGGATAGGTGGTGGACCTCGGTCGGTCGTGGTGCCTGATGAGGTGCTTGGACTTGAGGGTGGCCGGACACTTGGTCAGCCACCCCCTCACCGTGGCGTACGCCGCCCGCGCCTTGGCCACCGAGTCGAAGTCCAACACCGCGGTGGCGACATGCAGGTTGACCAGGCGACGGTTGGTCGGGGACCCGTCGAACTCACGCCGGGCCATCACTCGGGCCCCCAGGCTCTCCAAGCCGGCCCCTTGGCAGGCCAGTGTGGGCTGATCGGAGTCGGGCACGTGGTGCACGACGGTGTTGAAGCCGGCCAGCGGCTCGCGGACCTCCGCCAAGGTCAACAGTGCGGTGTCAGGATTGGCGGTCGGGGTCGCGCTCGGGGCGGGAGCACTCGAACCGCACGCACTCAGGCTGCCGCTGAGCACGAGCACGAGCGCGGCGATGCTCGACTTCATGGTGTTTCCTCCCGGAGTTGGCTCGCGTCTAGGACGCCGCGCAGCCGCAACAGGTTGCACGGTCACGTGACCGCCGCTCGCTCGGCGTACCCCGGAGCCAGGTGCTCATTGCGCTCGAGAACCTCCACCAGGTGTTGCACCGCGTCCCAGACGTCCACGTGGCGCACATAGAGCGGAGCGAAGCCGAAGCGGGCGATCCCCGGGTCGCGGAAGTCTCCGATCACCCCACGCTCGATCAGTGCCTGCACGATCCCGTAGGCGTCAGGGTGGGTGAAGGAGACCTGGCTCCCGCGGTTCTGATCGCGTGGGGTGACGATGTCGACGCCGACACGGTCATCGAGCAATCGCATGAACAGATCGGTCAGGGACAGCGAGGTCGCCCGTAGATCCTGCATCGAGACCCCGTCGAAGGCATCCAGGGCAGCATCGAGCGCGCCCAGCGCGATGATCGGGTGCGTGCCGGAGGCGAACCTCGCAGCGCCGGGCAGCGGCTCGTAGTCCAACGACATCGCAAACGGGTTCCGGTGCCCCATCCAGCCCTGGATGGGGTTGCTCAGGTGCTCCTGCAGTCGCGGATGCACCCAGGTGTATGCCGGCGAACCCGGCCCGCCGTTGAGGTACTTGTAGGTGCAGCCGACGGCGAGATCGGCGTCGGCGCCCGTGAGGTCGACCTCGACAGCGCCGGCAGAGTGGCACAGATCCCACTGGATGAGTGCACCCGCGTCATGGACGAGGCGGGTGACTTCGGCCATGTCGAACATCGCGCCGGTGCGGAAGTCGACGTGGGTGAGGCAGACCAAGCCGACTCGCTCATCGAGCGCCTCGGCGATGGCACCCGGCTCGCACCAGCGCACCTGCGCATCGAGCAGGTCGGCGACCCCGGCGGCGACGTAGCCGTCGGTGGGGAAGGTCGACCGCTCCACGACGATCACGCGGCGCTCGGGCCGAGCCCGCAGGGCCGCCACCATGGTCTTGAACATGCTGACGCTGGTGCTGTCTCCCACATGTACGTCGGCTGGGCCGGCCCCGATCAGCGCGGCGATGCGAGCCCCGACCAGCCGGTGGCTGCCGATCCAGTTCGCCTCGTTCCACGACCGGATCAACCCGGTGCCCCACTCCGCAGAGATGAGGTCGGCGACCCGACCGGGCACCCCCACCGGAAGCGGGCCCAGTGAGTTGCCGTCGAGGTAGATCGTGTCGGCAGGGAGGCAGAAGCGTTCGCGGGTGCCTGCGGAAAGCAGCGGGTTGCGCAGGTCGAGGTCACGAGCCTCTTCGCGGGTCAGCGGCATGCGCTGACGCTATCGCTTGGTCCGCCGCGAACGGCAGCATCGGGCTCGAGCTAGGGCGAGGCAGAGGAGGAGGGGGACGGCGACGCAGAAGGCGAGGTCTGGGTGGACCCGACCGAGCGCTTGGGGAGTTCGAGCAGCCGGTCGCGAGCCCGCTGCACCAGCGCTTCGAAGGTGGCTCGGTCGATGGTCGCCTTGCCATCGGGGACGAAGTTGACCTGGGCGACGTTCCTGCCGACCTGGGTGATCCCCATGAGGAACCGCACCGAGACCCCGTTCTTGATCTCCGAATCCAGCCGCCAGGAGTACCACCGCGAACCGTAGTCGGAGGCGTCCTGGGCGGTGTCGTCAGACAGCGTCGCACTCAGTTGCTTGTCCTCGCAGCCGTTCATCGAGGCGATCACGGTGTCGACGAACTTGGTCGCAGCCGCTCGGGAGCCGAAGGTGCCGTAGGTCTCGGAAAGGCCGAACCGATCGGCCAACGTTGCCTCGGGGATCAGGAACGTTCGGGTCATCGACTGGGTCGCCCCGGCACCGATGAAGTCGGCGTTATCGCAACTGGTGGCCGCCGGGTTGACCCGCTCGGGTGCGGCCTTGGTGCCGGCCCAGGGCTGGGTGATGTCGCCGACCGCCGGGAGGTCGGCCACCGCGAGCATGCCCAGCGCCTCGCCGCTGGGCGGTGGGGGCAGCGCTTCGACAGCGGGATCCAGGTCACAACGTGTCGTGAGGCGGCTGCCGCAGAGTTTGTAGACCGCCGCGTCGAGGGTGGCGGTCAGCGCCTTGGGACCGGCGCCGAGGCTGCCGGAGCTGACCACACTGGTCCATGTCGTGATCGGGCCCACCCGGGCGATGCTGACGGCGAAGTTGCTGGTCGACTTCTCGCCCTCGGCGCGGAACTGCAACACCAGTCCCTCATCGCCCAGACCGGTGACCTGGTGTGAGGAGAGCAACTGCATGCGAGCCTCGCGGCATCCGGCGAACCACCCCACTACGGTCGCGTACGCCGCCTTGGCCTTCAGCCCTGAGTGGGAGACCTCGATGGTCTGCACGGCCTTGCGCTTGGGCGTCCCGGAGAACGTCAATCTTCGCACCAGCGCCTTGCTGCCGGAGGCGTCGGCGAAGCGCTCCTTCTGGCACGGCGAATTGAGCCCGTCGCCCTCGGTGTTGTCGGTCGTGCTGCGAACCGTCCACTTGGCCGGGTCGCCCAACGAGGCCATCGAGGTCGGGGTCAACAACATCGCGTCGGTCACAGCACTGCCGAGGTTGGGAGCCTTGATCGGGGCTGGGGTGGGCTCGGCGTACACGAGGTAGCCGGAGGCCAAGGTGAGCCCGACGGCCGCGACCGCGCCCCCGGCGATGCGGCGGACGTTGCGCAGTCGCGCCCGACGACGCAGGTCGGGCGGGGCTGGCAGACCCGAGTCCTTGGTCAACGAGGACAGGCCCTCCAACCGGGCCGCGGCCTCTTCACGATCGATGTCGAGGTCCTTGCCGAGCCGGTCGAGACCCTGACCGAACAGGCTCTCCAGTCGGTCGACGGGCTCGCCGACGATGCGCCCGATGGTGGCCATGGGCAGGTCGGTCAGGCCGGCCAGCACCAAGGCCTTGCGCTGGTTGAGGGGCACCTTCTGCAGTGCCTTGAGAACCTCGCGCTGGCCGGAGGAGATCTCCTTGGTTGCTCGCACCCGACCTTGGGTACGCCAGTGCGACAACTGCCAGGCGCGCGCTCTGACGAAGTCCTTGGGGTTCTCCCCGCGGGCGTGCGGCCAGTGCTGCCACAGATCGGTGAAGGCGTGATGGAGGGCGTGACGGGCGGTCGCGAGGTCGCCGCACACACCCAAGGTCTGGACGAGCAGGGGTCGCCAGTTCGCGGTGTAGAACGCGTCGAAGTCAGCCTCGGTGGTACCCATCGCCGTCGAGGTTACAAGTTCCATCCCGTAGGAGCCGCATCCGTGGGCGTGCCTTACCCCTCATCGACGGGCCGCTCCGTCACCATGGAACGACGATGACCGACCTCGCCCGCCCGCCCCTGACCACACCCGGAGCCGCTCCAGCCTCGCGGCCCTCCACGACGGTGGTTCGGCCCCTCCCGCTGACTGCGGCGGTGGTCGCCGTGCTGGCGGCCGGCGCGGGTCTGCTGGTCTGTGTCACGTTCACCGTGGGCGCTTGGCTGGTCTCCGGCGCGACCAGCACCACCGGTGCCGCGGTCCGAGCCGGCGTCAACGCTTGGCTCCTGGCCCATCGGGCCGGACTGGTGCTCGACGGCGCCACCTACACCGTGGCCCCGCTCGTGTTGACGGCCCTGGTTGCCTGGCTGCTCTTCCGGGTCGGGCGCTGGGCCGGCGCGACCGCTCCCAAGACCGAACCAGCCGATGTCGCCCTCGGTGTGGCGGTGATGGTCGGGGCCTACACGGTCACCGCCGAGATCGCTGCCGTGCTCGCCTCCCGCGACAACGCCGGCGCATCGCTGACCCAGGTCTTGCTCGGTGGCGCTGCGGTCGGGCTCCTTGCCGGCGGCACCGGCATCGTCTCAGGCGCTGGGATGACCTCGGCGATCCTGAATCGTCTGCGCGTCCCCGAGGACATCGCTGGAGCTGCCGGGCGCACAGCCCGCAGCATCGTCGGCTGGGAACTCGTGGCCGGTTTGATCGTGACGTTGGCCGTAGGCCTGCTCCACGCCGGCGAGGTCGCAGCGGCGTTCTCACGGTTGCAGGTGGGCGGCGCCGAGGGGGCGGTCGTCGTACTCATGATGCTGTTGGTGTTGCCCAACGCTGTGGGGTGGACCCTTGGTGTCCTGTTCGGTCCGGGCTTCACCGTCGGCTCCGGTACCTATGTCACGGCCTCGGCGGTCCACCTGGGCCCGGTTCCGGCGTTTCCCTGGTTCGCGGCCCTGCCGGTTGAAGGAACCAAGCCGTGGTGGGTCGGCCTCCTCTTGGTGGTCCCTGCCGTGGTCACCATCGGTTGCGTGGTCCGCGATCTCGCGGCTCGCCCGATCCTGAACTGGCCGGCGGCCGTGGTCCACGGTGCGCTTTCCGGGGCGCTAGGTGGACTTGTGCTGGGTGTCTTCCAGGCCCTTTCGAGCGGAGCCCTCGGGGATGGTCGGCTGGCTCACATGGGCCCACCGGTGTTGATGTCGGTGGTGGCCGCTGTGCTCACGCTGAGCCTGAGTGGTGCTGTTGCGGCGCTGGGTACCTCGACAGTGCATCGGCGCTGGGCCACCGCGACCGAGCCGTCGGCGCCGTGACTGACGCGATGATTACGCTGCGGTCGTGACCACTCGTCTCGTCGTCCTGGTTTCTGGGTCAGGGACCAACCTGCAGGCGCTTCTGGACGCCTGCGCCGATCCGGCGTACGCCGCCGAGGTGGTCGCCGTGGGTGCCGACCGGGACGCCATCGAGGGATTGAGGCGGGCCGAGCGTCATGGCGTGCCCACCTTCGTCCTCCCGCTCTCGGCCGCGCCGGACCGAGCGGCCTGGGACCGGGACCTGACCGAGCTGGTCGAGGCCCACCAGCCGGACCTCGTGGTGTTGGCCGGGTTCATGAAACTGGTCGGGTCGCGGTTCCTGGACCGATTCGGTGGACGCGTGCTCAACACCCACCCGGCGCTGTGCCCAGCTTTCCCCGGAACGACCGGGCCCGCCGACGCACTCGCCTACGGCGTGAAGGTCACCGGAGCCACGCTCTTCATCGTCGATGAAGGCGTCGACACCGGCCCGATCGTCGCTCAATGTGTGGTCCCGGTCGAGGAGGGTGACGACGTGGCGAGCCTCCATGAGCGGATCAAGACCGCCGAGCGGGCCATGCTCGTCGAAGCCGTCGGCCGGCTCGCCCGTGAGGGTTTCCGGGTCGAGGGACGCCACGTGCGGATCGGCGGCACCGCCGGGCTAGGGTGAGCCAAACGACTGGCGTGGGTGGGCAACCACCGGGGAGTGACACGCGGCCATCGCCCGCCTGGGTGGCCGGATGAACCTTCAGGAGACTTCGTGAACGACCAGATCCCGATCCGCCGCGCACTCGTGTCCGTCTATGACAAGACCGGGCTGCCTGACCTCGCCCGGGCGCTGGACGAGGCCGGTGTCGCCATGGTGTCGACCGGAGGTTCTGCCCGGCTGATCGAGGAACTCGGGCTGCCGGTGACCAAGGTCGAGGACCTCACTGGTTTCCCCGAATGCCTCGACGGTCGGGTCAAGACGCTGCACCCGCGGGTGCATGCCGGCATCCTGGCCGATCGGCGACTGCCCGACCACAATGCCCAGCTGGCCGAACTCGAGGTCGAGCCGTTCGACCTAGTCGTGGTCAACCTCTATCCGTTCACCGACACCGTCGCCAGCGGCGCCTCCCAAGATGATTGCATCGAGCAGATCGACATCGGCGGGCCGTCGATGGTGCGGGCCGCGGCCAAGAACCACCCGTCGGTGGCGGTGGTGACCTCCCCGGCCCGCTACGCCGACGTACTCGAGGCCCTCGCGGCGGGTGGGTTCACGCTGGCCCAGCGTCAGCGCCTCGCTGCGGAGGCGTTCGTACACACCGCGACGTACGACGTCAACGTGGCCAGTTGGATGGGCAACGTCGTCACCGACACCTCCGACGGGGAGGGTTTCCCAGCCTGGGCCGGGGCGACCTGGACCCGCGGACAGGTGCTTCGCTACGGGGAGAACCCGCACCAGCGAGCCGCGTTGTACCTCAACACGTTCGGGACCGGTCTTGCCCAGGCCACGCAACTGCACGGCAAGGAGATGTCCTACAACAACTACGTCGACGCCGACGCCGCCCGGCGGGCCGCCTACGACTTCGACCAACCCGCTGTGGCGATCATCAAGCACGCCAACCCCTGCGGGATCGCGGTTGGCTCCGACATCGCCCAGGCTCACCGCGACGCGCACGCCTGTGACCCGGTCTCTGCCTTCGGTGGGGTCATCGCCACCAACGTCGAGGTCAGTCGCGAGATGGCCGAACAGGTCGCCGAGATCTTCACCGAGGTGATCCTCGCCCCGTCGTACGCCGACGGCGCGGTGGAGGTGCTTGCCGCCAAGAAGAACATCCGCATCCTGCAGTGCGAGCCGCTGGCCCGTGGGGGAGTCGAGACCCGCCCCATCTCCGGCGGCCTGCTGATGCAGACCCGAGACGCCGTGGACGCCGCCGGTGACGACCCGGCGACCTGGACCCTGGTGGCCGGTGAACCCGCGGACGACCTGGATGAGTTGGCCTTCGCCTGGCGGGCCTGCCGAGCGGTGAAGTCCAACGCGATCCTGTTGGCCTCCGGTGGCGCTTCGGTGGGCATCGGGATGGGCCAGGTCAACCGGGTCGACTCCTGCCGCCTGGCCGTAGAGCGGGCCGGGGGCCGAGCCCGCGGATCGGTCGCCGCCTCCGACGCCTTCTTCCCGTTCCCGGACGGGCCGGCCATCCTCATCGAGGCAGGGGTGCGGGCCATCGTCCAACCAGGCGGATCGGTGCGTGACGCTGAAGTGATCGAGGCCGCCCGAGCGGCCGGAGTCACCATGTACTTCACTGGCACCCGGCACTTCTTCCACTGAGCCGACAGACCCGTTCGATCCCTGACCCGGCACCTCAAGGCGGAAACGATGACGACCCTCCAGGACATGACGATCGGCGTGCTCGGCGGCACCGGACCGCAAGGCCGTGGCCTGGCGGTG
This sequence comes from uncultured Marmoricola sp., assembly GCA_937868075.1. Taxonomy (GTDB): domain Bacteria; phylum Actinomycetota; class Actinomycetes; order Propionibacteriales; family Nocardioidaceae; genus Marmoricola. Next base: position 7,715 of record CALMLL010000038.1, read on the forward strand.
CGCTTCGCCCGAGCCGGGCTGCGGGTGCTCCTCGGCTCTCGTGACCCAGACCGCGCGGTCGAGGCGGCGACTGGTTTGGGTCACGGCATCCGTGGCGCCGGCAACGCCGAGGTGGCCACGTCAGCCGACCTGGTCGTCGTCGCGGTCCCATACGCCGGCCACAGTGACCTGCTCGACGACCTGCGCGAACCCTTGGCCGACAAGATCGTCGTCGACTGCGTCAACCCACTCGGCTTCGACAAACAGGGTGCCTACGCGATCCGCCCCGAGGCCGGGTCGGCCGCTGAGGAAGCGGCCGCGATTCTCGTCGACTCCACCGTCGTCGGCGCCTTCCACAACGTCTCTGCGGTGCTCTTGGAGGATCCCGAAGCCGGCTCGGTCGACACCGACGTGCTTGTGCTCGGGGATGTGCGTGAGGCGACGGATCTGGTGGCGGAGTTGGCCGAAACCATCCCCGGCGTGCGCGGCATCTACGGCGGTCGCCTGCGCAATGCCTTCCAAGTCGAGGCGCTGACTGCCAATCTGATCTCCATCAATCGCCGCTATCGCGCCCACGCGGGCGTCCGAATGACGGATGTGTGACATGCGCAGACTCGTAGTGATGCGGCACGCCAAGTCCGACTGGTCGGCACCTGTGGGCGACCGCCAACGGCCGATGACGCGGCGCGGGCGGCGCCAGGCCGACGAGGCCGGCCGCTGGTTGGCCGAGCAGGATTGGACGATCGATCTGGCCGTCGTCTCGCCGGCGGTTCGCGCTGCCGGAGCCTGGGAGGTCGCTGCGGCCCACCTTCCCGAGCCCCCTCCGGTCACGCACGACGAGGCCGCCTACACCTTCGAGGGGGAAGGCCTGCGTCGACTGGTGCGCGCCCTCCCCAAGGAGGTCAAGGTTGTCGCCCTGGTGGGCCACAACCCGGCGGTGAGCGAACTGGTCGAGGACCTCACCGGTCGCTGGGTGCAGATGACCACCTCGGCCCTCGCGGTGGTCGAACTCGACTCGTGGCATTCGCGGATGGGCCGCCTGGCCGCCTTCGGCCGGCCGCCGGGGAGTGCGTGAGCCAGAGGTCGTGAGCGAGTCGCCACCCGCCACAGCGTGGATTGCGGTTCGGTAACGTCGCTGTGAGGCCGCGTAGCCACGAGTTAGGTTGGCCGGGTGAGCACCGACGTGCCTCGTCTCGGCCGATCCCGTCGCGGACGGGTGCTGGTCGCCCTAGTCCTGCTGCTCGGCGCGCTGTGGGCGCTCTTCACGGTGCTGGCCCGACCGAGTCTCAGCACGGCTGGAGACTTCACGGCTGTCGTAGCCGGTCGTGAGATTCACATGCCGTTCAGTCTCGGCGGAGGTGCGGCGCGCACCGTCACCGTCACCGTCGATCAGCAGGGATGTGTAGGGATCGACGACACCCCCGCACTCTGGCCCCACGGCACCCGGATCGGGGTGAAGGACGGTCGGGTGTGGTTGTGGTACGCCGGGCGGACCTACCACCCTGGCGACAGGATCGACATCGCCGCAATCGGTCGCCGCGTCGTCGAAGCCACCAGCCTCGAAGGCTGGGGTTTCCGGGTTCCCGCTGAGTGCGGGGAGCGGTTGGTCGTCGTACGCGACGGGTTCTCGCTGGCCGGCGACTGATCGACTCGCCCGAGCAGTTGGCGCTGGTGCCTAGGGTAGGTGCGTGCCAGGCGAGTCGTTGACCTTCCATTGGGACGACTGGGCTGTTGGCGACCTCCTTCGGGCCAAGTCCGAGACCAGAGTCAGTCTCGTGGTGCCGGCGCGCAACGAAGCCGCCACTGTGGGAGCGGTGGTCTCCCGCGTCCGGGGAGCGTTGATGGACACCGTGGGCCTGCTCGACGAGATCGTCGTCATCGACTCCGACTCCACCGACGCGACGTACTCGGTGGCCCAGGACGCGGGTGCCAAAGTGTTCCGCAGCGCCGACATCCGACCCGACCTGGGGACCTTCGCCGGCAAGGGCGAGGCGATGTGGAAGTCACAGTTCGTCACTTCCGGGGACCTCATCGTGTTCATGGACGCCGACCTGCTCGACTGGGACACCCACTTCGTCCCCGGCCTCCTCGGACCACTGCTCACCCGCCCCGATGTCGCGTTGGTCAAAGGCTTCTATGAACGCCCGGGCCAAGCCGGACCCATGGAAGGCGGACGGGTCACGGAATTGGTGGCCCGGCCGCTCATCGCACTGCTGTTTCCCCATCTCGGCTCACTGGTGCAACCGCTGGCGGGGGAGTGGGCGATCCGACGCAGTCTGTGGTCCACACTGTCGGTCCCGACCGGATACGCCGTCGAACTGGCCGCGCTGATCGACACAGCCGCCACTCTCGGCGCCGAGGCGATCGCCCAGGTCGACCTGGGGGTGCGCGCTCACCGCCATCAGGCACTGCGTGACCTGGGTGGGATGTCCACCCAGATCCTGGCCGCGGTTCTCGACCGGATCACCGGGGCCGACCCCGATGCCGATGTCGTCCTGCGACAGTTCGGGCAACATGGGGACTCACTGGTCCCGATCGAGCGGGCCGTGTCCCTGCACCAACGCCCGCCGGCCCAAGGACTCTGAGATGACCGACCACCTGCGCCTGGGCCGTCACCGGTTCCCCGCCGATCAGACCCTGATGATGGCGATCGTCAACCGGACGCCCGACTCCTTCTACGACCAGGGCGCCACCTGGGCCGAGGACAAGGCCTTCGACAGGGTCGCGGCCGTGGTCGCCGAGGGGGCCGAGATCGTCGACATCGGCGGGATCAAGGCCGCTCCGGGGGTTGAGATCGGCGAAGAGGAGGAGAAGGGCCGGGTCGTGGACTTCGTCGCCCGGGTGCGGCAGGCCTTCCCGGACCTCGTCATCTCCGTGGACACCTGGCGGGCCGCTGTGGCCGACGCGGTGTGCGCGGCGGGGGCCGACCTCATCAACGACGCCTGGGGCGGAGCCGACCCGGAACTGGTCGACGTGGCGGCTGCGCACGATGTCGCCATCGTGTGCACCCACACCGGGGGCGTGACGCCACGCACCCGCCCCTTCCGGATCGAGTACGCCAACGTCATGGCTTCGGTGATCGCCGATACCACCGCCTACGCCGAGCGGGCCCTGGCCGCAGGTGTGGCCCGGGAAAGCATCGTGATCGACCCGGCCCACGACTTCGGCAAGAACACCTTCCACTCCCTCGAAGTCACCCGTCGCCTCCCCGAGATGGTGGCCACCGGGTGGCCGGTGCTGGTGTCGCTGTCCAACAAGGACTTCGTCGGCGAATCCCTCGACCTGCCCGTCGGAGAGCGACTGACCGGCACGCTGGCCGCCACGACCCTGTGCGCTGTGGCGGGAGCGAGGATCTACCGGGTCCACGAGGTCACCCAGACCCGACACACCGTGGACATGGCTCGGGTGATCGTGGGGGAGATGTCGCCGCGCCGCGCCATCAGGGGGCTGCAGTGAGAGTTGTGATCGTGCCGCCGACGCCCGCTCTGCTTCCTGGCTATGCCAGTCGGCTGGACCCGGTGGCCGACCTGCGGGCGGCTGTGACCAGGGCGTTGTCCTGGGTCGGGCCCTGCTCGATCGTGGCCGACGACCCGGACCCTGTTGACGCGGCCCGTGGGGTGACGACATCGATCGGTCATCGGTTGGCACTGGCCCACGGGCTGTCGATCACCGACGATCCGGGAGCAGACCGGGTGGTGTTCGCCAGTGGCAGCGCGATGCGCACCCCCAAGGCTCCGGGTTCCTTCGACGAGCGCGCGGAGACCTTCGACGCCGAGATCGGCCGAGCACTGGTCGAACCCGACCCGCTGGCTCTGGGTGACATCGACCTCGAACTAGGTGAGCACCTCTGGGCCCGTGGCTTGGCCGGCTTGGTCGGCTTGGCCCAGATCCCGGTGCGGACGGCGTACCTCGACTATGACGACGCGCCCTATGGGGTGCAGTACTGGGTGGCTCGCTGGGAGGTCTGACCCGCAAGGTCAGCCCGACCGGGGCACCGAGATAACGCCGGTGCTAGGCGCCCGGCTGGTTCGGGATGGTCGTGGCCAGCATGATCAGCAGCACCCCGACCGCGATCATCACGGACACGTCGAACCATCGGCGGCGCACGCGCAGCATGCCGGAGTCGAACTCGCCCAGGAAATAGCGCCACACCGCTCCGACCAGCAGCGCCGCTCCGATCACCACCACCCCCCGGCGCCAGTCGCTCCAGGCGACGACGCCGAGCCCCACGAGCGCGGCTGCCACCACCAGGAGGTAGACCACCCCACCTCGGGTCTTGGGCTTGCGGATCGGCTGATTCACCGGGAGAGCTGGTGCTCGGCGATCTCGACGATGTTGGACAACAGCATCGCCCGCGTCATCGGCCCGACCCCGCCCGGGTTGGGCGAGATCCACGCCGCGACCTCACGCACCGAGGCGTCGACGTCGCCGGCGATCTTGCCGTCGACCCGGCTCACCCCGACATCGAGGACCGCGGCTCCGGGCTTGACCATCTCTGCGGTAATGATGCTCGGCACGCCCGCGGCGGCCACCACGATGTCGGCTTGACGCACGTGCTCGGGCAGATCACGGGTGCCTGTGTGGCACAAAGTGACGGTGGCGTTCTCGGAACGACGGGTCAGCAACAACCCCAGCGGGCGCCCCACCGTGATGCCACGCCCGACCACGCACACCTCGGCGCCGGCGATCGGCACGTCGTGGCGACGCAACAACTCCACGATCCCGGCAGGGGTGCACGGCAGCGGTGCCTGCTTGCCCAGCACGAGCCACCCGAGGTTGGTCGGGTGGAGGCCGTCGGCGTCCTTGGCCGGATCGATCAGGCCAAGCACACGGTTCTCGTCGCGCCCACGCGGCAACGGCAGTTGCACGATGTAGCCGGTGCAGGCCGGGTCTTCGTTGAGTTGGCGTACGGCGTCCTCGATCTCCTCCTGCGAGGCGATCTCCGGAAGTTCGATGCGGATCGACTCGATGCCGACCTCGGCACAGTCCTTGTGCTTGCCGTTGACGTACCACCGGCTACCCGGGTCGTCACCGACCAACAGTGTGCCGAGACCAGGGACCACTCCCCGCTCGCGTAGGGCGCTGACCCGCGTGGTCAGCTCGGACTTGATTGCGGCGGCGGTCTTGGTGCCGTCCAGAATCCCTGCGGTCACCTCAGATCAGACCAAGGTCGGTGACCGCGTCCCGCTCATCGGCGAGTTCTGCGACCGAGGCGTCGATCTTGCCGCGAGAGAAGTCGTCGATCTCGAGGCCCTGCACGATGCTCCAGTCCCCGTTGGCAGTGGTGACCGGGAAGGAGGAGATCAACCCTTCGGGCACGCCGTAGGACCCGTCGGAGACGACCGCCATCGAGACCCAGTCGTCGGCAGCGCTGGCGGTCAGCCAGTCACGGGCAGCGTCGATGGTGGCGCTGGCCGCCGAGGCGGCCGAGGAGGACCCACGGGCCTCGATGATCGCCGCACCGCGCTTGGCCACGGTCGGGATGAAGGTGCCGGCCAGCCAGTCCTGGTCGTTGACGAGTGCGGCGGCGTTCTGGCCACGGACCTCGGCGTGGAAGATGTCGGGGTACTGCGTGGCGGAGTGGTTGCCCCAGATCGTCATCTTCTTGATCTCGGTGACCGACGCGCCGGTCTTGGCGGCCAGTTGGGAGATCGCCCGATTGTGGTCGAGCCGGGTCAGGGCCGAGAACCGCTCGCGGGGGATGTCGGGGGCGTTGCTCATCGCGATCAGCGCGTTGGTGTTGGCCGGGTTGCCGGTCACGCCGATGCGTACGTCGTCGGCAGCCACCTTGTTCAGGGCCCGGCCCTGCGCAGTGAAGATCGCGCCGTTGGCCTCCAGCAGGTCTCCGCGTTCCATGCCCGGTCCGCGCGGGCGGGCACCGACCAGCAGCGCCAGGTTGACCCCGTCGAACATCTTCTCCGGGTCATCGCCGATCTCCACCCCGGCCAGGGTCGGGAAAGCGCAGTCGTCGAGTTCCATCACGACCCCCTCGAGGGCCTTCAGCGCGGGCGTGATCTCCAGCAGGTGCAACTGCACCGGGCGGTCTGGGCCAAGCAGGGACCCGCTGGCAAGGCGGAAGAGAAGGCTGTAGCCGATCTGACCGGCGGCGCCGGTGACGGCAATCTTGAGAGGGGCGGTGCTCACGGCGTACTCCAAGAGGGAAAAGGGTGGCCTGACACTGCCGACGCTAGCAGCAGAAAGCCCCCGACTCAGGATGAGGTCGGGGGCCTTCGCAGGTGATCTGGATCAGCCGTCCATCGCGCTGGCCAGAGCGTCGTCCTTCGCGCCGTCACCGAACAGGGGAATGCTGGCTGTTTGTAGGCGTTGCAACCCCTCCAAACATCGGGAATCCCCGGCCGGCCGGGGATTCCCCGGCGACGAATGACGTTCCCCCCTGGGCACAGCGCGAGGAACGAGCACCGGACGAGCCTCAGAAGCCGGCCAGCAACCCGTTGAAGGTGGTCGAGGGGCGCATCACCGAACTCGTGAGCACCTCATCGGGTCGGTAGTAGCCGCCGATGTCGGCGGGGCGACCCTGGACCTCGAGGAGTTCGGAGGCGATCGCCTGCTCGTTGTCGGTCAGTCCCTGCGCCAGGCCCGAGAAGGCCGAGGCCAGGTCGGCATCGTCGGACTGCTTTGCCAGTTCCTGAGCCCAGTACATCGCCAGGTAGAAGTGGCTGCCGCGGTTGTCGATGGTGCCGAGCCGTCGCTGGGGTGACTTGTTCTCGTTGAGAAGGGTGCCGGTGGCGCGATCCAATGCTGCGCCGAGCACGCGGGCCTTGGCGTTGCCGGTCACCTCGGCGTACTTGGCGAAACTCTCGGCCAGGGCCAAGAACTCACCCAGGCTGTCCCAGCGCAGGTAATTCTCCTTCACCAACTGCTGGACGTGCTTGGGGGCCGACCCGCCGGCGCCGGTCTCGTAGAGGCCACCGCCGTTGATCAGCGGCACCACCGAGAGCATCTTGGCGCTGGTGCCCAGTTCCAAGATGGGGAAGAGGTCGGTGAGGTAGTCGCGCAGCACGTTCCCGGTGACCGAGATGGTGTCTTCCCCACGCCGGATCCGCTCGAGGCAGACCTTGATGGCCTCGACAGGAGACATGATCGACAGGTCGAGGCCGGTGGTGTCGTGGTCGCCGAGGTAGCCGCGCACCTTCTCGATCAGATTGCGGTCGTGAGCACGTGCCTCATCGAGCCAGAAGATGGCCGGGGCGCCGGTCGCCCGAGCGCGCGTCACCGCCAACTTCACCCAGTCCTGGATCGGGATGTCTTTGGTCTGGCAGGCACGCCAGATGTCGCCGGTGGACACGGTGTGCTCCATCAACGTCTCTCCGGCCGCGTTGCGGACCCGGACCACACCGTCGGCGGGGATCTCGAAGGTCTTGTCGTGGGAGCCATATTCCTCCGCCGCCTGCGCCATCAGACCGACGTTCGGCACCGACCCCATGGTGGCCGGGTCGAAAGCGCCGTGGGCGCGGCAGTCGTCGAGGACCACCTGGTAGATCCCTGCGTACGACGAGTCGGGAAGCACTGCCAGCGTGTCGGCCTCGTTGCCGTCCGGGCCCCACATGTGGCCGCTGGTGCGGATCATGGCCGGCATGCTCGCGTCGACGATCACGTCACTGGGCACATGGAGGTTGGTGATGCCGCGATCGGAGTCGACCATGGCCAGGCGCGGGCCGTCGGCCAGGCCTCGGCGTACGGCGTCGGCCACACCGGCTTTCTGCTCCTCAGAGAGCCCCTCTCCGGCGAGGATGGCCCCGAGACCGTCATTGGCACGCAGCCCTGCCGCCGCCAATGCCTCGCCGTACTCCTCGAAGAGGGCCGGGAAGAACGCCTTCACGGCGTGCCCGAAGATGATCGGGTCGGAGACCTTCATCATCGTGGCCTTGAGGTGCAGGCTAAACAGCACGTCGTCGGCCTTGGCGCGGGCGATCTGGTCGGCAAGGAAGGCGTTGAGCGCCGCGACCCGCATCACGGTGGCGTCGACGACCTCACCGGCCAGCACCGGCAGCGACTCCTTGAGCGCAGTGACCGTGCCGTCGGCGCTCACGTGCTCGATGCGCAGGGTGTCGGCTTCAGGCAGCACGACCGACTGCTCTGAGGAGGCGAAGTCGTCGGCGGTCATGTGGGCGACGTTGGTCTTGGAGTCGGCCGACCAGGCGCCCATCGAGTGGGGGTGCTGGCGGGCGTAGTTCTTTACCGATTCGGGTGCACGGCGGTCGGAGTTGCCTTCGCGCAGCACCGGGTTGACCGCGCTGCCTTTGACCCGGTCGTAGCGAGCGCGGGCGTCGCGTTCCTCGTCGGTGGTGGGATCACCTGGGTAGTCGGGAATCGCGAAACCCTTGCTCTGCAACTCCTCGATCGCGGCCTTGAGTTGCGGGATCGAGGCGGAGATGTTGGGAAGTTTGATGATGTTGGCTTCGGGTTGCTTGGCCAGTTCGCCCAACTCGCTCAGGGCGTCAGGCACCTGCTGATCGGAGGGCAGACGGTCTGCGAACTGGGCGAGGATCCGCCCGCTCAACGAGATGTCGCGGGTCTCCACGCGCACACCCGCCTTGTCGGCGTACGCCGACACGATGGGCAAGAACGAATAGGTCGCCAGCATCGGCGCCTCGTCCGTGTGGGTGTAGATGATCGTCGAGTCGGGCACCGGAATCTCCTCGCAGCAAGGTTTCTTGATGTCAAGATATCGCAGGCTGGCAGCCGACGAGACAGCAGTCGGAGCACTCATCAATGTCCTCGTTGTGGCGGAGGTCGGGGTAGAGTCTCCGCTCAGTTCGGGACATCTCGGACATAGTGCTCTACCCATCTCGGAACCCAAGGAGACCCTCGTGTCCTCACCCACCACTGCTCACAAGCTCGCGGCCGAATTCCTCGGCACCTTCGTGCTGGTCTTCGGCGGGTGCGGCTCTGCCGTACTCGCGGCCAACTTCCCCGACGCCAAGACCAACACCCTCGGCATCGGACTGCTGGGCGTCGCCCTCGCCTTCGGGCTCACCGTCTTGGTGATGGCCTACGCCGTGGGCCACATCTCCGGCGGGCACTTCAACCCCGCCGTCACGATCGGCGCGCTGCTGGCTGGCCGGATGCCCGCCAAGGACGTCGCCGGCTACATCGTCACCCAGATCGTGGCCGGTCTGGCGGCGGGCGGCGTGCTGTTCGTGATCGCCTCGGGCAAGGCCGGCTTCGACGCCTCGGCCGGATTCGCCAGCAATGGCTACGGCGATCACTCACCAGGCGGCTACTCGCTGTTGGCCTGCCTCCTGATCGAGGTCGTGCTCACCGCCGTCTTCTTGTGGGTGATCCTCGGCACCACCGACACCCGCGCCCCCAAGGGCTTCGCCCCGATCGCCATCGGTCTGGCGCTCACGCTGATCCACCTGATCAGCATCCCGGTGACCAACACCTCGGTGAACCCGGCTCGCTCCCTGGGTGTGGCCGCCTACGCCGGTGGGCCCTACCTCGGTCAGGTCTGGCTCTTCTTCGTGGCACCCCTGGTCGGTGCGGCCATCGCCGGCCTGAGCTACCGCGCCCTACAAAGTCAGGCGCCAGCCACGAACTGAGCAGGAACTGGCCAGCCCGTTGAGTCCATGGGCGGGCCGGTCTCCCATCCCGGCGGATCTCAGAGCGAGCGGCCCCCGTGCCATCCCTGGTCACCATCCATATGGCGGGGGCGGCGAAAAAGCTGCGGTCAACGAGCAACGAGGCTCCGGGAACTGGAGCCCGGAGCCCCGTTGTCCCCAAGCCCTCTTCCCAGGGTGTGCAGGAGTGGCGGGTCGGCGGCGTGGCCGGGGTGCGGTTGCTCGGCGAAGGCTGAGAAGATGGTCCGCATGCCCACCGAAGCCAGCGCCAAGCCACGCGTCCTGTCCGGCATCCAGCCGACCAGCGACTCGTTCCACATCGGCAACTACCTGGGTGCTCTTAGGCAGTGGGTGGATATGCAGGAGGAGTTCGACACCTTCTACACCGTGGTCGACCTGCACGCATTGACCGTTGATTTCGACCCCAAGGCGCTGCAGAAGAACGTGCATAGTGCGGCCGCTCAGTTGATCGCACTTGGGATCGACCCGGAGCGGACCACCTTGTTCGTGCAGTCCCAGGTGGCCGCTCATGCCCAGTTGGCGTGGGTACTCCAATGCCTCACCGCGATCGGTGAAGCCCGGCGGATGACCCAGTTCAAGGACAAGACCGCCAAGGGCGGTGAAGGCTCGGCCTCGGTCGGGCTGTTCACCTACCCGATCCTGCAGGCCGCCGACATCCTGCTCTATCGGCCGCACTACGTGCCGGTGGGGGAGGACCAGCGCCAGCACCTGGAGTTGACCCGGGACCTCGCTCAGCGGTTCAACCACCGGTTCAAGCGGACCTTCCGCCTTCCAGAGCCCTACATCCCCAAACAGACGGCCAAGATCACCGACCTGCAGGACCCTACGAAGAAGATGAGCAAGTCGTCCTCTTCTCCCAGCGGGATCATCGATCTGCTGGATCTCCCGTCGGTGTCGGCGAAGAAGATCAAGTCCGCGGTCACCGATTCCGGTGCCGAGATCCGGTTCGATGCCGAGGAGAAGCCAGGAGTCTCCAACCTGCTCACCATCTATGCGGCGTTGTCCGGGCGCAGTGTGGAGGATCTCGAGTCGGCGTACGCCGGCAAGGGATACGGCGACTTCAAGAAGGACCTCGCCGAGGTCGTCGTGGAGTTCGTGACCCCGATCCGCGCTCGCGCGCTGGAACTGCTCGACGACCGCACCGAACTCGACGCGATCTTGCACCGCGGCGCCGAGCGGGCCGACGCGGTTGCCCAGCAGACCCTCAACGATGTGTACGACCGGGTCGGCCTGGTCCGCCCGCTCCGCTAAGGTTCACGGTCATGCCCACGATCGGTGTGTCCATCGCACTGCCCGAGCCGTGGGGTCGCCAACTTCAGCACTACCGCCTGTCGCTCGGAGACGACTCGGCCCGCCAGATCCCCAGCCACATCACGTTGGTGCCGCCCACGTCGATCCCCGACGACTCCTACGCCGACATCGCCGATCACCTGCGGGCCGTCGCGGCCGACCATGCCCCCTTCGAGGTGCATCTACGCGGGACGGGAACGTTCCGGCCGGTCTCGCCGGTGGTGTTCATCGCGCTGGCACGGGGCATCTCCGAGTGCGAACTCCTGGCCGCCGACCTTCGCACCGGGCCGCTGAGTCAGGAGACCGAGTTTCCCTACCACCCGCACGTCACCATCGCTCACCACGTCGACGAGACGACGATGGAGCGCGCGTTCATCGATATGGCCGGGTTCGACTGCACTTTCGAGGTGCCGAGTCTCTGGCTCTACACCTTCGATGCGTCACTGGGCTGGGTGAAGTCGGCGGAGTTCCGGCTCGGCTAGGACGGGCCGACCGACGTTGGCGTGACACCGCTTCTGGCTTGGACGCGACGATGGCCGATCAACTCATAACCCAGCACGGTGACCCACGGAACAGCAGCGACCACGAGTAGCGGCACAGTGAGTCCGCCGGTGGTCCGCGCGAGCACATAGCCGGCCACGATCAAGAGCCCACTGAGCAAGAGCAGCAGATTGTGGAAGGCGTCGAGTTGCCGCTTGAGCCAGTAGTACACGCCGTAGATCAGCCCGACGTAGCCGGCTACCGGTACCGCGACGGTGAGCACGGTGGTGCTGGCCGAGAGGTGCGAGTGCCCCTGGAGGAAGTACGCCGCCGCGTGCAGACCGGCGCCGATCGCCACGATCGAACCGAAGATCGGAATATGTCCGTAGCTCCACACCCGGACCGCATTTCGGTGGGCGGCCAGGAGCTTCCCACTCGGGAAGGTGAAGTAGCTCCACCACAGCGAGAAGGTGAGGCCGACTCCGGCGAGACCGAGGACGATGAAGTCCACCGACCATCCGGACTCGCCGAAGATCGTGGTCAGGGTGGCCATCGTGCCGATCAGCCCCTCGCCCAGCGCGATGATCACCAGCAGCCCATAGCGTTCGGCCAGATGATGAGGGTGCCAGGGGAGGCCGCCGTACTTGATCGAGGCGATCGCCGGGGCGGTCAGTTCCACGATCGCCAAGGCGGCGGTCATGATCAACGACGGCACCAACGACAGCTGCAACACAGCCAGGACCACCCAGGTCAAGTCCCGTGGTGTGGTGTCATTCCGTTGCTTCCTGGGGTGGGTGGTGGTC
>CALMLL010000039.1 GCA_937868075.1 uncultured Marmoricola sp.
GCGTCGATCGCGGCCCTCTTCCTGACCACCGAAGCCGTGGTCGCCGACAAGCCCGAGAAGGCGCCGGCGATGCCGGGCGGCGACGGTGGCATGGGGGGTATGGACTTCTGATCCCGCAGCCGCGAAGCGGCGGAGGGTGAGGAGGTCCAGTAGGTCAGGCTTCTGATCCCGTAGCCGCGAAGCGGCGGAGGGGATGGGTTTTCGAAGGGCCCGGGCAATCGCCCGGGCCCTTCGCCATGCGTACTGTGCTCGCGATGTTGGAGGTGTGCCGTGGTTGCAACCACGGCACACCTCCGCTATCGCGTCTTCGCCGACGAAACCGCCCTCGGCGGGCCCCCCACACAAAGGTGAACCCCGGCCGAGGCCGGGGTTCACGTTGCTACGCCAGTTGATCAGAGATCAGCTTGGTCGGGGGGCACCCTTCCGGGCGTAGCGCATCCAGGTGATCACGACGCACATGACACACCAGGCGACGCCGATCCAGTAGAAGGCCGTGGGGCCGAGGGTGGTGACACCGACTCCGAAGAAGAACGGTCCGAAGGCGGCGATAGCGCCGGTCCAGCCGATCACGCCGCCGGCTTGGCGACGCTCGAAGATCATCGGCATCTGCTTGAAGGTGGAGGCGTTGCCGATCCCGGCGAACAAGAAGATCGCGAGCATGCCCCACAGGAAGCGGGTGAACCCGGCGTCCAGGGTCGCTGCCGAGGTGGCGTCCGGGGTCAGGGCCGGAATCGTGTAGACGATCGCGGCCACCAGGCCCACACCGGAGATGAGGGTCCAGATCGCTCCGCCCATGCGGTCGGTCAGCGGGGAGAACAGCACCCGAGCGCCGGCGCCGATGAGCGGCCCGAGGAAGACGAACTTGACCGGGTCGGGGACGGCGTACCCGTCGACCAGCAGGTTGGCGGTGGCGCCGACGCCCTCGACGATCTTGGTGTTACCCGAGCCGTAGAGGTTGGCCACCAGCAGACCGAACTGCGCGGCCAGGCCGGAGAAGGTGCCGAAGGTCATGATGTAGAGCAGGGTCATCAACCAGGTGTCTTTGTTCCCGAAGATGTCGAACTGCTGCTTGATGTTGGCCTTGATCGGAACCGACTTGAGCATGGTCCACGCGATCGCCGCACCGATGATCATGAGCGGGATCCACACGAAGGCGGCATTTTGGAACCACACCTGCACGGGCGGCTTGCCCGGGATCTGCATGGTCTGGTGACCACCGAAAACGGCCAGCCCGCCCATGGCGATCAGGAACGGGGTCAGCAACTGCACCAGGGAGACACCGAAGTTGCCGAGACCGGCCTGGAGGCCCAGAGCGGTGCCTTGCTTGCTCTTGGGGAAGAAGTACGACGTGCTGGGCATGAAGCCCGAGAAGGCGCCACCGCCGATGCCGGCCAGGAAGGCAAGCACCATCAGTTCCCAGTAGGGCGCGGTGGGTTCCTGGACCCGAACCCCCCACCCGAGGGTGGAGAAGACCAGGAGCAAAGTGGTGAGGGAGACCATCTTGCGGGTTCCCAAGATGGGCGGCAGGACCATCCAGATCATCCGGAACAGGCCCGCGGCCAGACCGGGCATGGCTGCCATCCAGTACAACTGGGCGGGGGTGAACGTGTAGCCCAGTGCGTTGAGCTTGGGGATGATCGCGCTCGGCAGGAACCAGGCGACGAAGGCCAGGGTCAGGCAGAACGTGGTGATCCACAGCGTTTTCCAGGCGCGCTTGGAGTCCCAGGTCTTCTCATTTTCGGGGTCCCAGGCCTCCAGCCATTCCCCGGACGTGGTGGTGCTCATGCCAGTGCCTCCTCAGGCGTTGACGGGTTCTCGATATGACGGGCGAGCTCGGGCGTGTGTTGGTGGAGCATGTGGACGACGGTCCAGTGCATCCACACCGCGCAGCAGACGGTGAGTAGGAAGAGGACGAAGAAGGTGCTCGACGGGAAGCCGAACCAGGCCTTGGTGTAGGCGAACATCGGGGGCAGGAAGAACCCGCCGAGGCCGCCGAGCATGCCGACCAGACCGCCGACTGCGCCCACGTTGTCGGGGAAGTACTCGGGGATGTGCTTGAAGACCGCGGCCTTGCCGATCCCCATGGCGCAGCCGAGGAGGAACACCAAGATGGCGAACGGGATCAGCCCGATCGAGTAGGCGAGGTGCTCGCTCTGGGTGCCGTCGGGGTGGGAGATCACGATGTGGCCGTTGGGCATCATCAAGATGCCGGTGATCACCAGCATCGCTCCGAAGGTCCAGTACATCACCCGGCGAGCGCCGAAGCGGTCGGCCAAAGAGCCACCCAAGGGGCGCAGCAGGGACGCCGGGAAGATGTAGGTGGCGGTGAGGTAGGCCGCGGTCTGCAGGCTCACTGCGAAGTTGTCCATGTAGTAGGTCGGCAGCCAGGCCGCCAGGGCCACGTAGGCGCCGAACACGGCCACGTAGTAGAGGCTGAACCGCCACACCCGGATGTGGCGCAGGGGCTGGAGTTGTTCACGCAGGGGCTGCGACTTGCCGGGTGCCTGGTCGTGGTGGGGGGCCAGGAACCAGGTCGCCACGGCCATGACGACCAGCAACACGGCGTACACGACCGGGATGAACCGCCATCCGCCCGGGAAGATCCCGAGGTACGTCGCGCCGACCGTGGTGCCCGCGATCAGCGGGGGGCCGATGAACTTGGTGACCGAAGCGCCGACGTTGCCCGCGCCGAAGACGCCGAGGGCGAAACCTTGGTGCTGGCGAGGCTGCCAGGCCGAGTTCCAGGCGATCCCGGAACTGAAGGAGTTGCCGGCGAAGCCCACGAAGAAGGCCAAGATCAGCAACATCACGTAGGAGTCGGCCTTGGACACGAGGTAGGCGGGCACTGCCGACCCGGCCAACAAGAAGGTCATCACCTTCCGACCGCCGATGCGGTCGGTGATCATGCCGGAGGGCAGTCGCCACATCGACCCGTTGAGTACGGCGGCGGCGATGATCCAGGACAACTGGACTTCGCTGAGTCCGAACTCCTGGCTGATCGGCTTGCCGAGGATGCCGAACATGAGCCAAACGGCGAACATCAGCGTGAAGCCGATGGTGGAAAGCCAAAGAACGCGACGTGCCCCGCTGGTCGACGGCGGGGTGGGGGCGACGGAGCCGGACAAAGGGTCCTCCAATTAGACGAAGATCTTCCTCTAAACCGATCTCAAGGTACACCCCGGGAGCAGCTCCTATGCAAGTTGAGAGGACTGTGGGGTTAGTAACAAGGACTCGATTCCTCTAAACTACGAGCCGTGGTGCAGGATGAAACGCACGAGGTCCCCGTGGGAGGCGATGTGAGCGGCATGCTCGAGCGGATCGAATCTGCCGACAGTTCGCTGGCCGGGGCCGCCCTCCTGGCATCTCCGGTACGCCGGGCCATCGTCGATGCTCTCTCCAGTCGCCCGCTGCGCCCCCACGTCTCCGGTGAGCCCCGCACCGGCATGACCGCAGCTCAATTGGGCGCCCTCCTGGAATTGCACGTGACGACGGTTCGCTTCCACCTCGACCAATTGGTGGCCGGGGGGCTGGTCACTGCCGAGTTCGAGCGTGGTCACGGCGTGGGGCGCCCCCGCAAGGTCTACACCGTCGCCTCGGGGTCGTTGGAGGCCGACGTCCACGATCGCGGCCTCAAGATCCTGACCGGGCTGCTGGCCGAGTCGTTCGGGGACGGGCAGGTCACTCCTGCCGAGGCCGGGGCTCGCTGGGCCCGCCAGAACATGGCTCCTGACACCTCCGGGGTCGCACACTCGCCGGGGGAGTGGCTCACCAAGGTGGGCCAGATGATCGACGTACTCGGCGAGTGGGGATACACCCCCGACCTCACCACGTCCGAGGGTGGCCGCACCTGCCGTATCGACCTTGTCCGATGCCCGTTCCTGGAGATGGCCAAGACCAACCCGGCGGTGGTGTGCGGGATTCACCGTGGTCTGATTGCAGGTGCCATGGAGCAACTTGGCGAACCCGATACGGACGTTAGCCTGGAGCCCTTCGTCGGCCCCGAACTCTGTCAGGCACACATTCGCACGCGCACCCCGTTCCGTTCCCGCACGACCACGTCCGAGGAGGACTGATGACGCTGGAATCCCCGCTGTCGGCTGCATTGATCGGCACCCGCAAGTTCTTCACGAAGGCCGAGGTCTCCGACGACGACCGGGCCATCTTCAAGCAGGGCGGTCGACAAGGTGACAGCTTCTATCGCGACCGGTGGAGTCACGACAAGGTGGTGCGCTCCACCCACGGTGTGAACTGCACGGGTTCGTGCTCCTGGAAGGTCTACGTCAAGGACGGGATCATCACCTGGGAGGCCCAGCAGACCGACTACCCCTCGGCCGGGGCCGATCGTCCCGAGTACGAGCCGCGCGGATGCCCGCGCGGTGCGGCCTTCAGTTGGTACACCTATTCACCCACGCGCATCCGCTACCCCTACGTTCGCGGGGTCCTATTGGAGATGTATCGCGAGGCCAAGGCTCGACTCGGCGACCCGGTGTTGGCCTACGCCGACGTGGTCGGCGACCCGGCCAAGGCGCGTCGTTACAAGTCCGCCCGCGGCAAGGGCGGCTTGGTGCGGGCCAGTTGGGAAGAGGCGGCCGAACTCATCGCCGCCGCCCACGTGCACACCGTCAAGGCCTGGGGTCCGGACCGGATCGCCGGATTCAGCCCGATCCCGGCCATGTCTCCGGTCTCCTATGCCTCGGGGGCTCGCTTCCTCGAACTCATCGGTGCCCCGATGCTCTCCTTCTACGACTGGTACGCCGACCTCCCCAACGCCTCCCCGCAGATGTTCGGCGACCAGACCGACGTGCCCGAGTCCGGGGACTGGTGGGACGCCGGCTACCTCATCATGTGGGGCTCCAACGTCCCGATGACCCGCACCCCTGACGCGCACTGGATGACCGAGGCGCGCTACCGCGGGCAGAAGGTGATCGCGGTCGCCCCCGACTACGCCGAGAACGTCAAGTTCGCCGACGAGTGGGTCAC
>CALMLL010000040.1 GCA_937868075.1 uncultured Marmoricola sp.
TGCGAGCGTTTCGCCGGATCCCGTTGCCGCATCCGCTGGCGCAGTCTCAGCCCAGTACCAAGACGCTGGTCAACTTCGAGACGATCTTCTACGTCGACCAGGGCCCGCTGACCCGCCGGGTCCGGCTGCTCGGACAGCGGATCACGCTGGCGATCCGGCCGGCCCGCTTCGTGTGGCATCACGGCGACGGCTCGCAGGCGGTGACCGACACCCCGGGTGCGGCCTATCCGGCCAGGGACATCACCTACCGCTACACCCGAGCCGACGTCACCGTTCGGCACAGCGTGACGATCACCTGGACGGCCCGCTATCGAGTCAACAACGGCCGCTGGCGCATGGTCCCCGGCACGGTGACCACTAACGGCCCGGCTAGCAGGCTACGGATCACCGAAGCCGTGCCGGTGCTCTCCGGACTTCGTTAGCCGGGGGGTCGCCGTACGTCAGCGGAGTACGACGACGAGCGTGCCCGCAACAATGACCAGCGACTGCACACTGTGCACCACAATGCCCATCCACGCCGATCGGTAGCGGGCACTCGGGTAGGCCAGAGCCAGACCTGCGCCTATCGACTTCGGAATGGCCCACGGCATGTGCAGGTGATAGCAGCCGAACAGCACCGCATTGGCCAACCAGTCCTTCGAACCGAATACGGCGCGCATGCGAGGTAAGAGCAACCCGCGGAAGAGCAGTTCCTCGCCGAGCACGGTATTGAACACTGCCATCGCTACCACCGCCGCGAACCACAGCCAGCTGCCGGCGAAGAGTCTGGTGCCGACTTCCGAGTTCAGCAGAGCACCAAGGTCGCGGTCGGCTGGACCGCGAAGACCGGGAACCATCTGAAGCGCCCCGAACGCCAGGATCGGCGGCACCACAGCCCCCCACACACGTCCCCCCAAGCGCCCAGAGGTCGGGCTCGATGGCGGTCGCAGCCAGAGGGCGTCGCGCACCGCCGACCACCGCCACGAGTCGATCTCTCGGGCCACCAGGATCATCACGAGGACGAAGTGCCACACGAGCCCGGCCGCGAGGCACAAGATCAGCGCCCTCGGAAAGCCCGTGGACCCGCCGAGCCACCTGCTCACAGCAGGTGCAACGACCCAGGCCAGCAACGCCATCGGCAAGGCCGCCGCTAGCCAGATCCCGACAATGCTCGCCACGTCGTACTGTCGGGGAGCCGTCGGCGATCCGGCTTGAGTGCTCTGATTCTCTCTCACTGTCACCCGCACAGCCTGTCGAGAGGACCCCGCTGTGGCGATCGGGGAGTGCCCCCAAATCGGCCCTGAACGCGCCCGTCGTCAGTCGGGGTCCGGTTGTCGGTGTGGTGAGTGTTGGAGGGCCGTCGGGCGGCCCGGCGTCTCTACGCGGTGTGACGGTCGCGAAGGTCGCGCTGCGCCAACGCGGCGGACTCGTGCTCGGCCACGACCTGCTCGAGTTCGACCACTCGGCGGGTGACCTTCTCGGCGCGCTCTTCGGCCTCCACAGCGCGGGATTCGAACGCCGTGGCCGCACGTTCGGCCGCATCGGCACGGGCTGCCTCCAGCCGGGCCCGCTCGGCTGCTGCCGTCGCCTGTTGGCTCCGGGTGGCGACTTCGGCCTTCAGGTCCTCGTTCTCGCTGACGACCCGGGCAGTTTCTTCACGCGCCTCGTCGAGATGACCGCTGATCAGGTCGACGACCTGCTGGGTTTCCCGAGCGCGTCGATTGGCCAGCGTGCGATAACCGCGGGCTTGGTCAGCGCGGTCCGCCGCCGCATCGAAGCGGGTGTCGAGCACCTCGGCATACATCAATCGGGCCGCAATAGCGCCCAGAACGACGGCCGCTGCCCCCGCCGCAACCAGTGGCAGCATGAGTTGGAAATAGGCGGCCGCGCCGACTGCACCAGCGCCGATCAGGACCAACCAGGTGGCAGTGATCATGCGCGGAGTGGGGCGAATTCGACGCGAGCTGGCCATGGCGCGAGTGTAGGTGTCCACCTCGCCCGGTTTGTCTCGACACGCCGCCCCGGGACTCCCCCGGCGCCGACTATGAGCCAGCCTCTGGTGTCCGCGAAGATGGCCCCGTGACCTCACTCACTGCCGCCGCAGTGCTCCAGCCCTGGATCGCCCAGCAGTACGCCGAACTGGCGAGCGCTATGACCGACTTCTCCGACCCGGAGAACGTCCATATCGCCCGCGTCCGCTGCCGCCGCCTGCGCAGTGTGCTCGGGGGCTGGCGCTCGATCCTCCCGCCCCACGCCCCCAAGATGCGATCCCGTCTCCAGCACCTCGGCCGTCAGATCAGCCACTTGCGCGACATCGACGTGATCGCCGACCTGATCAGCCTCGATCCCCCGAGCGATCTGCCCGACTGGCGCCAACGGATCGCCCAGCAGCGCACTCCGTTGTTGGACGAGGCCACCCTGGTCGCGCATAGCGCCAACACTCGCGCGCTCCTGCGCGACGTGCGCGAGTTGGCGGTCTCGGACTGGGGGCTCGCCGGCCACCAGCCTGCCGCGGACATTGCCGGCGCCGTATTGGATGCAGAGAAGGCCCGCCTCGCTGAGGTCAAGGCGACGGCCACCGATCCGCACGAGGTCCGCAAGGCCGCCAAACGCCTGCGCTACAACGCCGAGGTCGCCGCCGTCGTACTCCCTGAAGCGACCGAGGTCGCGGTGGCCGCCGAAGCGATCCAGGAGCGGCTGGGAGCCGACCTGGATCACCAGATGGTGGCGGCTTGGCTCTCCGAGGCGCGCGCGAGCGGCTAGTCAGCCAGGTCGCAGAGCACCTCCTGGGCCATCAGCAAGCGGTCCTGACATCGCCCCGGCATGGTGTGCCAGTAGTACGGGAATGTGACCACCGCGACGAACAGCGCCCACCCCATCGAACGTCGCCAACTCCGTTCATCGGCCCCGACCAAATGGGCGAACGACTCCCGCTCCGACCGGTCGAAGAGCTCCCAGGCGACCATCGCATCGACGCTCGGGTCCCCGACCCCCAGGCCACCGAAGTCCAGCACCGCGCTGAGCCGCCCCGACTCATCGACGAGGAGGTTCTCGGCGAGCAGGTCACCGTGGTACCACTGCGGGTCTGCATCGGATCCACCGTGTGCGAGCAACGATCTCCAAGCCTTTCCCACCGCCGTGAGATCCAGGTCCAGCCCGGGCAGCGACGCGCACGCGTCCAGAGCGGACCAGAAATCCTCATCGACCGCCGTCAGGGACTCCCCGCGATACCACCGCAGCGACTGATCCGACCTCGCCTCGCGGCTCACCTCAACGGCCCGCATCTCGTTGACGACTCCAGCCAGGCCCTCCACCAGCGCCGACCCGCCACTTCTTCCCACCCTGGGCGTGCTCCCGGGAAGCCACTGTGTGATCGACCACTGCTCGGGGTAACCGAAACCGGGTTCGCCCACGCCGATCACCTGAGGAACGGCCACCGCAAGCCCTGGGGCCACCTTCGGCACCCACCTCTGCTCCTTGCCCAGCGTGCTCGAACCACCCCGCTGGCGGGGCAGACGCACTAGGAGGTCATCGCCCAGCCGAAACAGCCGGTTGGAGGATCCGGTCTGGTCGAGCGGCCACACCTCCAGTGCGGTGTACGCCGGGAACGAGGCCGCCACCAGCTCGCGCACCAGATCCACATCGATGGGGATCTCGTCATCGTGAAGAGCCACGGTCGCATTGCACCGCAGCGACTCGACATCGGCAACGCAATTGAGACCGTGGTTGCGCCATCCCAAAGCAACGAAGGGCGAGCGCTTGGCGCTCGCCCTTCGTTGGTGGTTCGGCTCAGCTGCAGCCGGAGGTGCTGCCGCAGCCCTCACAGACGAAGCAACTGCCCGCAGGGCGCATCTTGGTGCCGCAGGTGAAGCACAGCGGCGAGTCGACGGCGGTGCCGGTGATCTTCTCCAGCAACTCCGCCGAGGTGTGGGCCTCGCTCACCGCGGCCGCAGGCGCCGGAGCGGGTGCCTCAGCCGGGGCCGCCTCCAAGACCGGCACCTCGTGGGTGATCAGTTCCTCAGCCGAGCCGGTCTCTTCGACCATGGGCTCGTAGGAGCCGGTCTCGAGGTGGCGCTGACGCTCCTCGGCGGAGTAGATGCCCAGCATCGAGCGCTCCTCGAAGGACATGTAGTCCAGCGCCAGCCGGCGGAAGACGTAGTCCATCAGCGACTGCGCCATGCGGATGTCGGGATCATCGGTCAGACCAGCCGGCTCGAAGCGCAAGTTGGTGAACTTGGAGACGTAGGTCTCCAGAGGTACGCCGTACTGCAGCCCGATCGAGACCGCGATCGAGAAGGCGTCCATCACCCCGGCGAGGGTCGAACCCTGCTTGCCGAGCTTGAGGAAGACCTCGCCCAACTCACCGTCGTCGTGCGCACCGGAGGTCATGTAACCCTCGGCGCCACCCACCGTGAAGCTGGTGGTGCGGGAGTCACGCGACTTGGGCAACCGCTTGCGGAAGGGCTTGTGCACGATCTTCTCGACCACCACCGCAGCGTCCGCGGCAGCCTTGTCGGCCGCGGCCGTGGTGGCCGTCTTGCCGCCGTCGGAGAGCGGCTGCCCCACCTTGCAGTTGTCGCGGTAGACCGCAGTGGCCTTGAGGCCGAGCTTCCACGACTGCATGTAGATGTCTTCGATCTCTTCGACGGTCGCGCTCTCGGGGAGGTTGACGGTCTTGGAGATGGCACCGGACAGGAACGGCTGGCAGGCCGCCATCATGCGCACGTGGCCCATGGGCTTGAGCGCGCGGGCACCCATCGCGGTGTCGAAGACGTCGTAGTGCTCAGTCTTGAGGCCGGGTGCATCGATCACGTGGCCGTGCTCACCGATGAACTCCACGATCGCCTCGACCTGCTCGGGCTGGTAGCCCAGTTTGGTCAGTGCCCGTGGGATCGTCTGGTTGACGATCTGCATCGAGCCGCCACCGACCAGCTTCTTGAACTTGACCAGCGAGAAGTCCGGCTCGATGCCGGTGGTGTCGCAGTCCATCATGAAGCCGA
>CALMLL010000041.1 GCA_937868075.1 uncultured Marmoricola sp.
GCTGCCCGATCCGGAAGTCCTCGAAGAAGTTGCCGGTCATGATCTTGGCGGTCATCGGTCAGGCCTCCGGTGTCGCGGTGGGTCACGGGGTGTCGACGGTCGCCCGGGCGGTGGGCGGTCCACCTCTGATCCTGCCACCGCGGTGGGCGGCGGGGTCGGTCCGATCGGTATGCCGCGTACCACGTCCGAGGGCATGGCAGGGTGGGGGCGTGGTCGCCTTCGATGCCGGTGAAACGCTCGCGGAGCGGTTCCGTTCGCACATGGGCGATGCGCCGACCGTCTACGGCTACGCCCTGCGGGGGATGGCAGATGACTGGGAGGCTGGGGGAGCCACCCGGGAGATTTGTGCCGGCTGGGAGGCGTCCACGACCGGGACGATGATCCAATTGCGTTATCTCGCAGGCATTTTCCGGATCGTGCTGAGAGGTGAGGCGCCCGAGCTGGCGGCCTTCTATCCGTGCCTCGGGGGCTCGGCTCCCGCCGAGGGAGTCTGGCCGGTCATGCGTGAGGTGGCCGCACGGCACGTGCCAGAGCTGCGCCGGGCGCTGGACGTCGTCCCGCAGACCAATGAGCCCGGTCGTTCGGCGGTCCTGCTCCTCGGTCTCTTCGAGGCGGTGCGGCGGCACGGCATACGTCGGGTGCGGCTGCTGGAAATCGGAGCTTCCGCCGGTCTCAACCTGTATGCCGATCGGTTCCGTTACGTAGGGCCAGGCTGGGAGTGGGGGCCCACCGACTCAGCGCTCTTGCTGCCGACCGAGGCGCCCCACGTGCGCGTGGAGGCGTTCGAGATCGTGGATCGTCGGGGCTGCGATCTCGACCCCGTCGATCCGACGACGAGCGATGGCGCCGACCGGTTGCGGTCGTTCGTGTGGCCATGGCACGTCGCTCGCCACGAGCGGCTGTCGGCGGCTCTGGCGGTGGTACGCGTCGAAGCGACGGCGGGCCGCGCGGCTGTGGTGGATCGGGCCGGCGCAGGGGAATGGCTGGAAGGACAGCTCGCGAGTCGGACGCCGAGCGGGAGCGCCGACGTACTCACCGTGGTCTGGCAATCGGTCACTCGGATGTATTGGCCGCCCTCGGAGGGCGAGCGGGTAGACGCGGTGATTGCCGCAGCCCGCAGGCAACGACCGCTGGCCCACATCACCATGGAGCACCCCGACGAGGTGGTCGACGGCCGAGTTGTCCATGCCCGGGAGGCCCAACTCGCGGTCGATGGCGACCCGTTGGGCTGGGTGCACCCGCACGGCATACCTGTCTGGCTCTGAGTTCGCGGAGGTTCGGGGGCCGGCTGCCTCGACCCGTGGCCCGTACCGGCCATGGCCCGTTGTGGCCAGGCGGTACTGCTTCCTTCACACCTGTCGGTCGGCCACAGTGGGAACGCCCAGCAAGGGAGAACCCGTCGCCACCGGACAGTGACACGACAGGAACTCCCTTGCCAGATGCGGCGACTCATCCATTGCTCGACAGTCACCGAAAGGAAAGTCTAATGACCGCTCAGATGACCTACCAGTCCCCGACGTTGGCCCCCGCCTACGACGAGCTCAGCATCGACGAGAACGAGGTGCTCCCCGCAATCCTGTGGGCCGTCGCCAGCTTCCTCGGTGTGTCGGCCAGCTTCGTGGCCTGGGTCTGTTCGCAGTGTGGCAACCGTTGCAACAGCTTCTGGAACACGGTCTCCATCGTCCGCGCCTGGTTCGGCAGCGGCTGCTGAAGCCACCCCCCCTTCGGGATGGTGCCGTGGGCGCCATGCCAGCGGCACCATCCCGATCCCATCCGACCGAGAGGATTTTCATGAACGCCAAGACTGTCGGCCCGCTTACCTCCGCCCTGGGCATCATCGCCCTGGTTCTGTTCGCCGGTGGGTGCTACCTCTTCGTCATCTGGAACGGTTGTGGGGGAGCATCGAGCGCGGGGGACTTCGTGGAGAAGGTCCGGGCCTTCCACACTGCCTCAGGGTGCGTCGTCGGATGAGACGTCTCGTGGACCCTGCCGCGTGGCTGCCTGACGAGATCGGGACCACCGGCTATCGGGCGAGCGACACGGTGCTTCCCGCCGCGAGATGGCCCGAACTCGCCGGCGTGACCGGCCTCAACTCGGCGACCCGAGCGCTCGTCGCGCGTATCGAGGAAGACGGGGCCGTCACCCTTGATGCCTTGGGCGAGGTGTTGACCCGTCGCTTCGACGTACCCCGCATGACGGCGCTATCGGATGTGGCTGGTTTCGTTCAGCAGGCGCAGGGCATGGGGGCGTTGACCTTCCGATCGTCGATGTGGTCGACGGTAGTGGTGCGGGTCCGCCCGTTCGTTCACTTCCTGAGTCAGCCGTTTGACACGACGTACTGGTTCACGGCGCCCCGTCGGCGCTATTACCCGGCGAGCGCCGTGGGAGTCATCCGGCACGCAGCCTGGTCGCAATTCATGATCGGAGTGGTGGTGGCGATCGCATTCGGGGGGGTGGTCCTGCCCTTCGTTCTCGGTGCGGCGCCGTGGACGGACATCGGCGGTAGCCGCGCGATCACGACCACCTTCATCGTCGCCTTGCTCGCTGGCTTCCCTATCCTTGGGGTCCTCCACGAGGTCGCCCACTACGTCGTGGCCCGACGGAGAGCACAGCAAGCGCGCCAGCTGTACGTCGAAGGCTTGCGAATCGGACTGCAGTACCGCAGCGCGCGACGGACCGACACCCTGGCCATCACCACGGCTGGCCCGCTGGGCGCCATCGCTGGCGGAATCACCGCCATCTGGTTGATCGCCACCTACGGCGGGGTGATGTGGCCAGGTGTGCCGACGAGGGCCGCGGGGGCAGCGATCGGTCTGGTGTGCGTGTACCACCTCATGTGTCTGTTTCCCCCGTCCGCCGACGGCAGCACGCTCTGGGCGCTGATCCGACCGTCCGCACGCCGAACGGATGCTCCGGCTGCCACCACGCCGGGCCGAACGAAGCAGACAGTGTCATGACCACCCTGACCATCTCGTCCCTGCAGGTGTCGTACGGAGCGTTTACCCTCGGGCCCATCGACGTGACGATCGGTCCCGGAGTGACCGCCGTGCTCGGCCCCAATGGCAGCGGCAAGACGACTCTGTTGCGGGCCGTCAACGGCCTGATTCCGCAGGCAACGGGGTCCGCGACAGCCGACGGCGTCGACCTCATGCACCGACAGAGCCGCCACATGCGTGATTGGATCTACGTCCCAGACTCCGACGAGATGCTCCTGGACGAGTTCACCATCGACGAGTTCTGGTCCTTCTATGCTGATGTGCGGGCGGCGACGTTCGGTGACGACCCCGATGAGTTGTTGACCCGGGCGTTTGCCCTGGCCGACCGTCTTGCCCTCGATCCGGGACGCAGGCGGTTGCGTGAATTCAGCCTCGGGATGCGCCGCAAAGCCCAACTCATCACCGGGGTGATGTCGCAGCCCCGCCTCCTCATGGTCGACGAGCCGCAAAACGGCTTGGACTTCATCAGCAGCCACGAGGTACGCGTGATCATCGCTGAACTTCGTGAGGCTGGCGCCACCATCGTCATGTCCAACCACGACCTGGACTCCGTGGCCCGGATGGCCGATCACGTCATTGTCGTGCGCGATGGGAAGCTCGTCGGTCGCAGTGAGACACCGTTCAGCGACGGTGCCGAGTGCGAACGGTTCGTGACAGGGCTCTTCTGCGATGCCTAACCAACGCACATCGTCGGCGATCATCGCTCGGGCCCAAGTACGCCAGGTGTTGCGGGTGGTTCATCGGGTGATCGCGCGCGGGGCCATGCCGCCAGGCCTGTTCTGGTCCCTTGCCGCAGTGGTGGCGGTGGTGGCGCTCTGCGTCGGCCTCGTCCGGGCATGGGCCGCCGGCGCCGAGCTGGGCGGAACCTTTGGGGAGAGCCTGCTCGTGACGGCAGCGCTCGGGGCCGGCACCATCGGAGGGTGCGCCTGCTTGGTCGGCCTACACCTGTGGGCAGGCCAGCTGGTGGCCGAGCGGCGCAAACTGGTCGTCTTGCCCCTCGGACACTCTGGGCTGTGGCTACACGCCCTCGTTCCCATCGCCATCCCCACGGTCATCAGCGTCGGCCTGACCAGTGCCATCCTCACGGCGGTCGCAGCGGGCATGCAGCGATCGCCTGTACCGGCGTTCGTGGCTGCTGCGGCCGGTGTAGCTCTGGCCTGGATCATCGGGTTGACCGCGGCCCTGCTCTGCTACCCCTGGTTGGCTCGCACGGTGGGACGAAGGGTATGGGCGGTTACGACGATTGCCGGACCAGTTGCCCTGGTGGCCCATGCGGTTTCCGTCCTGGCAGACCCGCTTGCCGATCTGGCGATGGTCCGATGGAACCCGGTGGTGCTCGTGATGGCCCAGGACGAACCCTGGTCGGGAGGACATCTGCTTCTCGTGATGGCGCTCCTCGTTGGGGTTGGGGCAGCCATCCTGAGTGTGCTGAAGCGGCGCCTGGCCGACCCATCGAACAACCGGCGGCCGACAAGCCAAGCTCGCCCAGACCCTCAGAGCACCCTGCGGGCGAGGCTAGTTGGGTGGCGTCGTCGTGTCCGGTCGCCGCGGATCAGGGTGTGGTGGGGACTCGCGCGAGTCGCTGCCACCCACTCCTCCATCATCAGTGAGGTCCTCTCCATGGCCGTCGTGGTGGCGGCAGCAGCCGTGCTCGCGGCGCAGTTGTGGCGCGGGGGGCGCACTGAACACGCCGACGTGGTGCTCCTGCTCACTGCGGCAGCGGCGGGGGTCCCGGTGTTGGGCGTACGTGCCTCGCTAGGCCCCATGTCCCGGCTGGCCATGCTGGGGGTCTGCCCTGCCGACCTGCGCAGGGGTCTCGTCCTCATCGCGCTCTTGGTCCTGGGGCCATCGGTGCTCGGAGCAGGGGTCGTGCTCGTGGTCGGAGGGATGCCTGTGGCGGCTGTCGTGCGGCTCGGAGCCTTCGCCGTGGCGGCGACTGGGGTGGGCCTCCTCCTCTCGTGCGCTCTGCGTGACCTCATGGCGCTCAGCGTCGGTAGGGCCTTCGGATCGGCGGGGTATGCCGTCGCCGTCGCCGTCGCGCTGCAGTCTGGGTGGCCAGCCATGGGCGGACCGGCGCTCTTCGTCGCCACCTTGGTCACCGTTGCTCTCATCGTGGCCGCGCTTCAACTCACCGTTACGGATAGGAGCCTGACGTGAGGACCTTGACGGCTCCCCGCAGGTGGGTCGCCCGGGCAGTGTCCGGGCTCATCATGGCGGGCCTGGTCCTGGCCCTGGTCGGCGTGGTTCGCGGAGTGTCGAGCCTGGGTGCGGCCGAGGCTGCCAACTACCGCGACAACGCCGCCGGGCCGCCCCCGACTGGATTCGGGGAGAAGGGGGTTCGCCTCAGCGTGGGCGCTGGAGGGGGTGAACTGGTCCTCACGACGGATCTCACGTGCCCGGCGTGTCAAGCCGAGGCGAGCCGCAACGTGGCGATCCTCCGTGATGCCATCGCCGCTGGGCAACGCAGCGTGTGGCTCAACGTCATCCCGGCCAGGGCGACGTCAGCGACGAATGCCACCGCGGTCGCCCTGTGGGTTCGCCTCGTCGCGGCCGACCCGGAGCAGGCGCTTTCGCATTATGCGGCGCTGTCGGCCGCTCTCCATGGCGTGCCGGACGATGCCTCGACCAAGGACCTGGTCGAACGACTGGCCAATGCCCTACCGGCCGCGTTGCGGAATCAGGCGGTGGCGAAGGACCGCCTTGAGCCACAGGTGTCGTCCTACTTCGCGGCGCGCGTCTACGAGAACCGCACCAACCCAGGCCACGTCCCATCCCTCACGCTCGACGGACGAGAGGTGAGTGCAGCCCAGCTCGGC
>CALMLL010000042.1 GCA_937868075.1 uncultured Marmoricola sp.
ACGTCGGTGCCCATCGCGCCCATCGCGATCCCGGTGTCGGCGGTGGCCAGGGCGGGTGCGTCGTTGACGCCGTCGCCGACCATCGCGGTCGGCTGCTGGGCGCGCAGCCGGGCGATGATGGCCGACTTGTCCTCCGGGCGCAGGTCGGCGTGGACCTGGCCGATGCCGGCCCGCTTGGCCAGCGCGGTCGCGGTGCGCTTGTTGTCGCCGGTGAGCATGGCCACGGTGTACCCGTCGGCGTGCAGCCGCGCGACGACCTCGGCGGCCTCGGGCCGGAGCTCGTCGCGGACCGCGATCGCGCCGATCACCTGCCCGTCCTCCTCGACCAGGACCGCGGTCGCGCCGGCTTCCTGCATGCCGGTAACCCGCTCGGCCAGGTCGCCGGCCGGCAACCAGCCGGGGCGTCCGAGTCGGACGGTGGTGCCGGCGACGGTACCGACCAGGCCGGCGCCGGTGACGGCCTGCACGTCGGCGGCCGGGACCGGGTTCGGCACGGCGGCCAGGATGGCCCGGGCCAGGGGGTGTTCGCTGCGGGCCTCCAACGCGGCGGCCATCGCCAGGACGTGTGTCGGGTCGGCCCCGCCGGTGGAGGCGACGTCCACGACGGTGGGGGTGTTCCGGGTCAGCGTTCCGGTCTTGTCCAGGGCGATGGTGCGGATCGCGCCGAGCCCTTCGAGGGCGGCGCCGCCCTTGACCAGGACCCCGATCCGGCTGGCCGCGCCGATGGCGGCGACCACGGTGACCGGGACGGCGATCGCCAGGGCGCAGGGGGAGGCGGCGACCAGGACGACCAGGGCTCGTTCGGTCCAGGTTCGCGGGTCGCCGAGCAGGCTCCCGGTCGCGGCGATGAGGGCGGCGAGGATCATGATGCCCGGGACCAGGGGTTTGGCGATCCGGTCGGCGAGGCGCTGCCCGGCGCCCTTGCGGGCCTGTTCCTGTTCGACGATGGCCACAATCCTGGCCAGGGAGTTGTTCTCGGCGGTGGTGGTCACCTCCACCTCGAGGGTGCCGGTGCCGTTGATCGCGCCGGCGTACACCGTCCCGCCGGCGGCGGCCTCGACGGGGACCGACTCGCCGGTCAGGGCCGCGTTGTCCAGGGTGGACCGGCCGGCACGGATGATCCCGTCGGCGGCGAGCCGCTCCCCGGGCCGCACCAAGAGGTGGTCTCCGACGACCACGTCGGCCGGGGAGACCAGGACCGGCAGGCCGTCGCGTAGCACGCTGGCCTGCTGCGGCACCAGCGACAGCAGCGCGCGCAGTCCGTGGCGGGTCCGGTCGACGGCATACTCCTCCAGCCCCTCACTGATCGAGTACAGGAAGGCCAGGGCCGCGGCCTCGCCGACCTCACCCAGGATCGTCGCGCCCACGGCGGCGATCGTCATCAGCGTGCCGACCCCGATCTTGCCCCGGGCCAGCCGGCGCACGGTGCCGGGCACGAAGGTGGACCCGCCGACGATCAGCGCCGCCCAGTTCGCCGCCGCCGCGACCACGTCGGGGGCGCCGGCCCGGGCGGCCACGAAGCCGGCGGTCAGCAGCGCCCCGGCCACCGCGGCCGCCTGGATCTCCCGGACCCGCCACCAGGCGGCAGGCTCCGCATTCCGGCCCTCGTCGACGCTGTCCTGGTCGTCGCTGCACCCGCAGGCGTCGCTCATCGCCCGTCCTCCGCGGCGCCCGTCGTCCCGGTCCTCGCCGTCGTGGCGGAGCCGTAGTTGGGGCACAGCACGACGGCGTCGCCGGTGACTGCTAGCAACGCCTCCGCAGCCGCGAGGAGCTCCGCCAGCTCGGGCCGGGTCAAGGAGTAGAACATCTGCCGTCCCTCGGCCCGCCCGCCTACCAGGCCACAGTCGCGCAGGCACGCGACGTGCGCCGAAACCGTGGACTGGGCCAGGCCGAACTGCTCGGTCAGGTCCACGATCCGGGCCTCGCCCACACTCAGCCGGCGCACGATCGCCAGCCGGGTGGGATCGGCAAGGCCGTGGAACAGGGATGCGGCGGCGGCCAGCTCCTTCCGGAACCCCCGCCCGGCATCCGGCATTGTTATCGTCATACCACGATGATAGCGCCAATGATGATGATCGCCTGCCGCACTGTCCGTGGCGAAGGTCGCCGACATCGGCGAGGTCACCGGTGTGCCCCGCAGTGCCGGTTCGGCTCGGTTCGGAAACGGGCGCGGTTAAGAGGGCCAGAGGCACCATGCCGACCACGAGGTGGCAGTCGGCGAGGTTGAAGGTGGGCAGCACCCGGAGTGCAGATATTCAGTGACAGTCCCGTCTCCGGCGAGGTCGATGAGGTTGGCCGTAGCGCCGGCGATGACGGCGCCGGCGATCAGGGGAACCGAGGTCTCGCGGCGGGTGTCTGTGGTGCGCCAGGTATGGACGGCCAGGGTGGTGGTCACGATGGCGGCGACAGCTCCGTCGACGGCCGAGCCGGAGACTGTGTCGCCGAGCCCGAACGCCAGGCCGGGACTGGCCTGAACGTGGATCAGAAGGGGGCCCAGAGCAACCGCTCCGATCAGCTGTCGCTCGACGTAGGCCTTGAGCAGCAAGGGTCTGCAACGACGAGGACTGCCACGGTGCCGACGAAGATCCCCGTCGGCGGGGGAGGAAGGGGTCATCCTGGGCCGCCACCGAGGTTGGGTGGTGAGGTGCAGGGGTGGGCGGTGAGGGGTCAGCCGCCTTTGGCGGCGAGGAGGGTCTTCATCTGGTCGATCTCGGCGGCCTGGGCCGAGACGACTGCTTGGGCCAGGGTCAGCACCTCGGGCCGGTCGGTCAGTGGCTGGATGGCGCGGGCCATGGCGATGCCGGCGGTGTGGTGTTGGATCATCAGCTTGAGGAAGAGGATCTCGGCGTCTTTGCCGGATGAGGACTGCAGCGTGCGTAGGTCTGCCGGGCTCGCCATCCCGGGCATCCGCCCGTCGGGGAGCAGCATCGACCCGGACCCGGGGGCCGTGGCCGCGCCGGTGGGCATCGCGCCCATGTCGTGGACGGCGGGGTTGGCGGCCATCCAGGCCATCGCCGGCTGGGTCGAGGTCTGCGGCAGGCGCCACATGCTCAGCCAGGCGTACATCTGCCCGGACTGCTGCTGCTGGCTGGTGATGATGTCGTAGGCGACCGCCGCGAGGGTCGGTTCGGGGCCCTTGTCGCGAAGCATGAGCGCCATCTGGACGGCCTGGTTGTGGTGGGTCTGCATGTCCCGGGCAAAACCGGCCTCGGGACTGGTGTCCGAGGGGGTACCTGGCCCGGCCAACCGGTAGCCGAGCAGGACGGCTGCGGCCAACGCGAGCACGAGCACGAGCGCCAGTGCCATGGCCTGAGGCCGGCGGGGTCGCCGCGGGCCGCCGGTCGGGTTGCCCTGGTCAGGCACGGCGGTGCTCATGTGCCGGGTCCGGACGTGCCGGGGGCGGGGCCGCTGCCGTCTGTTCCGCCGGTGCAGGCCGCGCCCTGCTCGGGGGTTTGCGGGCCCTGGCGGTAGGCGCGGACGAACGCGGCCAGGCGGGGGTCGTCCGGGCCGGTCAGGGCCAGCTGCTTGCCCCAGGCGGAGGCGACTACGGGGGTCTTGATGCCCGGGTAGGGCGACAGGACGGTATAGGTGTCGGGGATGGCCGTGCGCAGCTGCTCGACCTGCGCGGCGGGAAGGTCGGGGCGGTAGGTGACCCAGACGGCTCCGTGCTCCATCGCGTGGACGGCGTTCTCGTTCGGGACCGGTTTGACATAGGTGCCGCAGTTGAGCCAGACCGGGGCGTGCTCCCCGCCGGCTGGCGGGGTCTGTTCGTAGCTGACCGCGGTGGTGACGTGGCCCTGTTTGACGGTGTAGCTCTGCACCGCGTCCAGGCTGGGCTTGGCTGCCTGTTCTCGCACGATGGTGATCGTCACCACGGCGGCGATGGCCAACACTGCTGCGGTGGCGCCGCCGTAGATCCACACCTTGCGCCGGCGTTCCTTGGTCTGCTGCTCGCGGCGCATCGCCGCGACGCGGTCCCGGGCGGCCTGGCGGTCTGCCTTGCTCGAGCTCGAGGGGGACATTCTTCGTTCTCCTATCGGGTCATGCGGTCAAGGTGGTCGGCCCGTGTCTGTGGTCAGCCGCCAAGCGAGCCAAGGATGTAGATGATCAGGAAGCCGGCGAAGAACATCGCCGCGCTCAGGGTGGTCTCGGCCTGCTCGTGGGCTTCGACGAGCAGCTCCTCGACGGCCAGGTACAGCAGCGCCGCGGCGCCGAAGGCGAGGACGGCGGCCAGGACCGGCTTTCCCGCCCCGCCGAGTAGCGCGGCGCCGCCGATCGCGCCGACCGCGGTGGCCAGCCCCAGGCCGGTGCAGACCAGCGCGGCCCTGGTCTTGCTCAGGCCCGTGTCGGTCAGCTCGGCGGCCAGGGACAGGCCGAGGAAGAGGATCTCGATGGTCAGGGCGATGGTCAGGATCAGGCCCTGGGTCGAGCCCAGGGTGACCCCGAGCCCGACGAGCATGCCATCGATGAGCAGGTCGATGCCGACCGCGACGAGCAACCCCAACGGCAGCACCACCGTTGCCGCGCCGCCCCCTCCCGCGCCAGCCGTCGACCCCGCAGGTCCGCTGGCGGCCGCGTCGCGGCGCCGACCGTAGGCGGCCAGAGCGAGGACGACCGCGACGCCGGCGACGAACCCGGTCGCCGCCCACCCCAGGTTGCCTTCCTCCCGCAGCCCGGGCAGGACCTCGCCGGCCAGCGCGGCCACGACGACGCCGGCGGCGAAGTGCTGGATCGCGCCGACCAGCCTCGGGCCGGGCCGGCGCAGGACGGCGATGACCGACCCGATCGCCGATGCGGCGACAGGGAACGCGACCAGGACGGCGGCCTGACCAACAGCGCTCACCGGCGACCGTCGAGCCGGGTGGGGCGCACGTGGAGGCTGCGTGTCTTAGATGGGGTTGGCGTGCTCTTCATGGTTTCCCGGTTCGCACTGGATGGTGGCGTGGGTGACGTGGTATTCCTCGGCCAGCAGGGCGGTGACCCGGTCCAGGACCGAGTGCAGCTCGGCGTCGTCGGCCAGGACGACGTGGCCGGTCGCGGTCTCGATACCCGAGGTCACCGTCCAGATGTGCAGGTCGTGCACGTCCGCCACCCCCGGCAGGGTCAGGATCCGGGCGCGGACCTGGTCCACGTCCAACCCGGGCGGGGCGACCTCCATCAGGATCCGCACCGCCTGCGCGGTCAGCTTCCACGTCCGCGGCAGGATGAACAGGCCGATCCCGGCCCCGATCAACGGGTCCGCGTAGCGCCACCCGGTGGTGAAGATGATGACCGCGGCCACGATGACCCCGACCGAGCCGAGCATGTCCGCGAACACCTCCAGGTAGGCGCCCTTAAGGTTCAGGCTCTCCTTCGACCCGGCCGCGAGGAGGCGGAAGCTGATCAGGTTCACGATCAGGCCCACCGCGGCGACAGCCATCATCGGCAGCCCAGGCACGTCAGGGGGCGAGGCGAACCGCTGCCACGCCTCGTACAGGACGTACCCGGCGACACCGAACAGGAGCAGCCCGTTGGCCAGCGCGGCCAGGACCTCGAGCCGGTAGGTGCCGTAGGTCCGCTGCGCCGGCGCCTCGCGCTGGGCCAGGGTGATCGCGGCCAGCGCCATCCCCAGGCCGAGGACGTCGGTGCCCATGTGCGCGGCATCCGACAGCAGTGCGAGCGAGCCCGTGACCAGACCGGTGACCAGCTCGACCAGCATGTACGCGGCGGTCAGCCCGAACGCGATGATCAGGGGTTTACGGTGCTTGGCGCCGGCGGTCGCTGCCGAGGCATGCCCGTGGTCGTGCCCCATCAGATCGCCCGGCCAGCCTGGGCGGGCCCGTGACCGAGGTGTTCCCGGGTCACGTCGAGTAGCAGCCGCACGTGGCTGTCCGCCAGCCGGTAGCGCACCATCCGGCCGTCGCGCCGGTTCGTCACCACCCCAGCCGTGCGGAGCAGCCGCAGCGCGTGCGACAGCGCGGACGGGGACATCTCCACCATCTCCGCCAGGTCGCAGACGCACATCTCGCCCGCCTCCAGGAGGGCGAACAGGACCCGGACCCGGCTCGGGTCCGACAACAGCCCGAAGACGTCCGCGATCCCCGAGGCTTCCCCCGCCGAGACCACCAGCGGCCGCGTCGCCGCGACCCGCTCGTCGTCGACCTGCGTCGCCGTGCACGCATCCAGCCCAACCACCTGGGCGCCTTCAACCATGGGAACTCCTGAACATATGATCGAGTTGTCACACATACAGTAGTTCACCCCAGCCGAGGTCGTCGATCCACGCCGGCCCAGGACACAAGGAGAGCGATCCCGATGGCCACCGAACTGGTCTGCCCCAAATGCCACGGCGCGATGCGCACCTACGAACGCAACACCGTCACCGTCGACCAGTGCGTCGACTGTCGGGGCATCTTCCTCGACCGCGGCGAGCTCGACCAACTCCTCGACGCCGAGGCCACCTACAACCAGAGCACGCCACCGCCCGCCGCCGTTCCGCCGGCTGGCTACCCCGTCCAGGACAACCGCCAGCGCGGCGGTCACCACGGCGGCGGCTGGGACCAAGGCGGCGGGCACAACAAACGCCGCAAAGGCTTCCTCGGCGAGCTCTTCGACTGAGTTGGACCGCCACACGCCGACGATCACCCAGCCAGCGCGTGATCGTGCGGATCCTCCGATGATGGTCGGTGTCGGCATGGTCATCGACTCACGGAGAAGATAGGGATTGGCCGAGGGTCTTTCCTTCCGCGCTCGCCCCCTGTCGAGCCGTGGGCGCGGCCTGCGCGGCGGCAGCCATCTGCGACATCCTCGTCCTGGCAACCGCCACCCACTGGGCGCTCGAGGCGTCTCACCCGATGCTGATCTGCCACCCCTGAGCGTCGACGAAGTCCGGCAACGTCATCCACGGCACGTTCGCGGCGATGCAGGCGTCCGGGATGCGAGGCTTCCGCGAGCTGTTGGCCGGGGTCTCTTGGGTGACGACCGTGCCGCCGCGGGCCAGGGCGAGTCCGACCACAAACGGGTCGGCGGAGTTGCGGCTGGCGCCGTGCTGCGCCATGAGGAGCGGGCAGGCCGACAGCACCTCCTTGGTGGCCTTCTGGATGTCGTGCTCCAGCGGCACGAAGAGCCCGCGTTGCGACAGCACCCACTTGGCGACGTCGTCGTCCTTGCGGCGGATCTCCCGCTTCACCTCATCGACGGCGAGGATCTCCTGAGCCTCAATCATCCTGGCGATCGCGTCCCATAGCGGTCCGAACGTCGTCGGCCGAAAGAGGTCGCGTTGACCATTGATGAATGCCGAGGTGTCGAACGAGAAGAATGGGAACGGCAAGAGATCGGCAACGGTCAAAGGTGGGCCTTCTCAGCGAGTTTCCCGATCTGGTTGACCTTTACGTCGAGGAAGGCTGCGGCCTTGGCCGAGTCGATGACGCTACGGCTGTGGGCATCGACGACCGTGCGCACGTAGCCCCGCCCGAGATCGCGAGCCTTCGTTAGGTAGAACGATCCGCCGCTCGAGCGGTTGCCTCGAAGATCCCGCTCTGCCCGGTCCTCACGGAAGGCCCGGTAGAACTTGATCGGTACTCGGCCGAGCGTCACCAAACGGCGCAGAAAAGACTCGACGCTGACGCCGAAGGGCCTTGCCGCATCGATCAGTTCCGCCAGCGTCCACTCGTGGCCGGGAGCGCGCTCGTGCACCATCTCACTGCCGAGGACGTCCGCAGCGGGCATCAGGATCTCGGCCGCGATCGCGTTGCAGCGCGCCTCTAGTCGCCGGTCCTCGGTCGTGGCCCGCGTGTCGGTGGTCGTATCGCACAGGCCACTCGTGTGGAGGAGCAGGTGTGCGTACTCGTGGATTGCCGAGAACAGGCGCCCCCGGGGCCAGTCAGCGCCGTTGAGTGCGATGACGGGTACCTCGTCGAAGTACAGCGAGAAGGCCCGCATCTCGTCAGTCTCGATCTGGCCGCCTCGAGTCTGCATAACCATCACGCCCATTTGTTCCAGCGCGGCGATCCAGTAGGCCAGATGCCGGTACTCGTCCGCCCCCGGTGTGGGGTAGTTGATCGGGGCGGCGGACTCCAGAGCTCGGCGGGCGGCAGCGGCGATGGACTCATCGACGTCCGGGAGATTGGCCAGCCGCCACCTAGACGGGGGCTCGATGCCGTCCAAATCCGCGAGCTCTAGCAAGGCGTCGCGCTGAGCGTGAGCCCGCCGGTACTCATCATGAAGGGCCGCTGACCACTCCGCTTCGCCGGACCTGAAAATCCTCCGGAAGTCCCGCATTGTCTCGAAGCCCTGCGGAGGCTCGGGCAGGAAGAAGACACCGAGCGGCCGCCGGTACACATGGGCCGCCTTACGCAACTGGGCGATGGTCGGCTTGAGTTTGCCATCCTCCCACGCCTCGACCCGGCCCTCAGGAATGCCGATCTTGCGGGCAGCGGCGAGCGGCTCCAGGTTCGCGGACTTCCGCGCCCAAAACAGCAGCGATGGTTCGACAAGCGCGGTGATCGAGGGCACACGGCCAGTCTGAGGCTGGCCGTCGACATATGCGGGCAATCGGCGTAGACACGCGCGCACAAGCATGTGAGGACGTCAGGTGCGTGTCTTGCCCACAGCCCGGGCAAGGGTGAAGGCGGCCGGCACAGGATTCATCCGCGGGGTATTCACGGGGCTAGACCGTGAATGCGCTTATTCAGCCGAGTCGGACGGCTGCGCGGGTGTCGAGATGCAGCGAAGATTGCCTGACCTCGTGTTGGGTACTTTGCACAACCCCGCGTCTGGAACGAGCGCGCGCAACATCGGCCCCGGCGGTGGCGTGAGGGTCAGTTGCGGTTGAGGCCGTGACGGCGCGAGTCGAGGGCGTGTTTGAAGTGCCTTTCCGCGGCGTCGATCACACCGGCTGGCGTAGCCGGGTCGCAGACGCGCAGTACCGAGAGCCGGAACGTGCCGGGGTTTAGGTTACGCAGTTCGACGTTGCCACCGTGGCCGTTGGTGGCATAGGCAGCCCATCGCTGAAGGATGGTTTCGGCGCCGTCTGCCTTGCCGACGTACTGGCGCCCGTCGCTGGTGTCTGTGATCAGGTAGATGCCGATCACCGATGACAGCGCGGTCCGCCAGGCCGCGTACCGGTGCTCCCGGACGACGGCCTGCAGCTGGGGGTAGTCCAGGGTCAGCGCGTCGAATCCGGGGAATCGCACGGGCTGCGCGTCGGCGATCTCCATCACCGGGTAGGTGGCGGCCGTGGTCGCGTTGAGGCGCCAGGTCCGCGGCGACCGCCAGCCGATCACCAGGCGGTTTCGCAGGTCGGCAAGCAGTTCGGTCTGCTCCAGATCGAACATGCGCCGCTGTCCGTCGTGGGCGCTCTCGCCATGATTGGTCAGTACCGCCCACAACCGGGCTCGATCACCGCCCTCGGGGAGGAAAACCATCCACGTGCCGGGCGGATTGGCGGGGAAGGTGCGGGTGCTGGCTGACTGAACTCGGGTGTAGGCCATGATCTCGGCGGCGGTGGAGTCCCCCTGGATTCCGACGGTGCCGTCGTCGTGCTCGCGGACGTAGGCGTGCCTGATCACCAGCGTGGCGGCGGGGTCGATGTCGGCGCTGGCCATGATCTGGGCGAGCGTGAGGGTCATGGCGCGATTCTCCCCGTCCTTGCAGGTGCGGCGATGATGCTCGCAACGACGTCGTGCTGGAGCGCGGGATCGACGCTGACGTGGAGGGCGAGCTCGGTTATTCGTCCGTCGTTGGGATGCCAGTCCCGGTCCGGGCGGGTGCGGCCGAGCAGCGGATCGAGGGCGTCGATCGTGGGCTTCCAGAGATTGATCCAGTTACGGCGGGCACCGACGACGAAGGCGATCTGGAGTTGGACGGGGCCGGGCGGGATCGGCGGGGCGCCGGCCAGAGCGGAGCGGATCTGCTCCTTGTAGGCCGTTCCTTGTGCGGATGCCGTGGTGCGGACCGTGTGGGCCCCATCGGGCGGAACCGTCTCGCGCGCCGGCGCCACATGAACACAGGACGTGTCCGCGTGGCGTTTCGCGGACCACACCGACACCAGGCGCTCGTTGCCCATCCTGGTCGCCAGCGGGTAGGCGTAGTTGTCGAGGTCGGCCATGTCGAGCAGGTCACGACCCGGAGGCAGCCCGACGTCCAGCCCAAGGGCCCACGGGCCGCTGTCCACCGCGCTGGACGAGAGCAGCTCAGCTGTGTCGTCCAAGTAGCGCCGCAACAGCAGTTGCTCCGGGTCGCCGACCTTGTTCCAGCTGGCCAGGCGTGGACCCTGCCGCAGGGCGATGCCGTCGCCGTCGGGTCGGGCATACCAGCGCGGCGTCGTCATGCGCGCTGGACCGTGCCCGTCTCGTTCACCCACCAGACCTCGATCTGCGCCGCGGCGAGCGATTCAGTCGTCTCCGCGTAGAGGTCGCGGTATCGAGGGAACCCGGGTAGGGCGATGACGGCGCGCCACGCCGGTTCCTTGCCCCGCAGGCGCATGGCAGCGAGCACGGCCTGGGAGTACCAGTGGGCGGCCTGCGTGCTCGGGCTGGTGCGCTTGACCTCGCCGGCACGAGCGGGATCCGCGTAGCCGCGGCTGGGAAAGCCCTTGACCTCGACACCGACAGTCTGCCCGTTACGAGAGGCAATCACGTCGATGCCGTGCTCCTTGGTCGCAGTGTTGGACACCGACAGAATCCGCCAGCCATCGGCGGCGAGGGCTGTAACCAGGGATGCCTGAACGTTGGCCTCGGTGTGCCACTCCTCGACTAGTGGCGCGGGACCGACGTCAGGGCTGTTGGTTTGCGTGGGCGGTCCCACGGAGGTCTCGGGTGAGGGCATGGTGTTGGCGTGCGATTGGATGGCACCTGCGACCTCATATCCGAGTGCGGCAAGGTGGCGGCGGGCGGTGTGGGAGATGAAGTCTGAGCGCGGGATGCCGGTTGCCGACTCGAAGGCCTGGATGACCGGGAACCAGGTGTTATTGACTCGCACTGCGTGCTTGCGGACCGCCTCTGGCGCGACACCAGACAGCCGTGTGGCGACCGCCTCACGACTGAGTTCGTAGCGTCGACCGTTCAGTGTGAACGTGATGGCCGTCCGATCAGGTGTGTCCATGGCCCGAACCTACGACGCCACGCGACGCGAGCAGGAGCGGCGCTTGGCCATTGGTGCAGCGCCAGATACCCCGGATTCACTACGGCAGCCCATCACCATCGGGCCATGACCTTATCGACGTTCGGTGCGCCCTTCGCCAACGTGGTTCGCCAGTCAAGCTTCCTGAGATGCTGCAGGTGGCCCACGAGGACGATCGGCGCTAGGTCCGCATCTGCCGCCGTGCGGACAACCCAGGGTCCGCTCAATCGGTCTGGAAGCTGCGACAGGCCGCCGGGGAAGACCCACCCAGCGGCGGTCTCGTTGGCTTCGCGTTCCTGAGCGGCCTCATCTGAGTGGTCATCGGGGTCGTCGTCAACGTCGATCGTCTCGACGATCGGCGCGTCGTCCTTCACGTGCCCATGCGTCAGGTGCGCGATCTCGTGGACCAGGGCGAAGAGCACCTTGTCCAGTCGCTTCCCTCGACCAGACAGGCCGATGACGCGGGTCTGGTCGACGATCATCGCGCAGCCGTCGATCTTCGCGCCTGGGAGTGCGGGGGCGTAGACGAGGCGGACACCCACGCCGCCAAGCATCTCCGGGAGGCCGGCAAAGTCGGCAGGGGTCTTGAGGATGCGCGGCAGGGCCGCACCGACGGCTACGAGAGCCTTCCGCGAGTACTTGTCCGTGACCGCCCTCCGGCGCGCAGCGTGACGGACCATGTACAGCCACGAGGTCTGGAGCGAGGAGAGGGCTTCGCCGTGATTGGAGCGCTTGGCTGCGGCCGCAAGACGCGGCTCGTGATCGAGCGACTCCAACTCGAAGAATCGGACGACCTCATCCTCGAGCTCGTCCAGGGACTTGCCAGTGAGAACGCCTGCCTTCCTGAGCAGCGGGATGGGGCCTTTGGCGTTGAGGCGGGCACGACGACGTACGTCATCCAGGTCGCTCTGCGACTTGGAGTCTTGCTTCTGCAGCCAAAGGAGGTACTGGTCCTGGAGGCTGAGCCACATCTCCGCGCTGGTCCCGAGGGCAGCGCCGATCTGCGCGGCGGACTCGCGAGTGATCTCCTTCTTGCCGGAGATGATCTCGGAGACGAACTGCGCTGGGCGGTCGAGGATGGCGGCAAACTCGGCCTGAGTCCAGCCGCGAGCCTCGAGCTCGTCGGCGAGGAACTCCCCTGCTGGGAACACCTCGGCTAGTGCAGCGTTCATCTCGATCTCTCTATCGATGTTCAGTGGTAGTCGACCACCTCGAGGAGGACCGCCACTCGGTCCCTGTCCATCTTGAAGGTGAGGATCAGCCGGAACTGATCGTTGAGGCGCATCGACGTCTGGCCCAGGCGGT
>CALMLL010000043.1 GCA_937868075.1 uncultured Marmoricola sp.
CCGATCCAGGCCATCGGCTACATCAACGACACCCTGAAGCTGGCTCAAGATAACGATCGCGTTGGTGGAGAACAGGACCCGGCGGATCTCGACGTCGTAGGCCAGGAACGGGGTGAACTCCTCCCACGCCGCCCGCCACAGCTTGGGGATCGCCGGGTAGGGCTTGCCCCATTTCTCCTCGAGCTCCTCGAACGCCGCCCACGCTGCTTCCACCGAGGGCGCTGTGTAGATCGCCCGAAGGTCCTTGGCCAACGGGTCCCAGTACTTGCGTGAGGCGTAACGCAGCGTGGCCCGGATCAGGTGGATCACGCACGCCTGCACGATGGCCTGGGGGAAGACCGCTGCCACGCTGTCGGGCAGGCCTTTCAACCCGTCACAGACGACGAAGAACACGTCGGTGACGCCGCGGTTCTTCAGGTCCGCCAGCACATTCATCCAGAACTTCGCGGACTCCCCGCCGCCCTTGCCGGCCCACAGGCCGAGCACGTCGCGGTGCCCGGCCAGGTCGACCCCGATCGCGGCGTAGAACGGCTGGTTGCCGACCTGCCCGTCGCGGACCTTGACGTAGATCGCGTCGATGAAGATCGCCGCGTACACGCCCTGCAACGGGCGCGACGTCCAGGCCTGCATCTCCTCCACGACCCGGTCGGTGATCCGCGAGATCGTGTCTTTGGAGATCGACGCGCCGTACACCTCGGCGAAGTGCGCGCTGATCTCACCGGTGGTCAGGCCCTTGGCGTACAGCGAGATCGCCACCGCATCGACATCGGACAGCCGCCGTTGGCGCTTCTTGACGATCACCGGCTCGAACGTGCCGGCCCGGTCCCGCGGCACCTCGATCTGAACCTCACCGGCGGCGTCGGTCAGCACCGTCTTTCCTCGCGTGCCGTTGCGGATGTTGGCCGCCCCACCCTCAGGGGCTTGGTGCTTGGCGTGCCCGAGGTGGTCAGTCATCTCCTCCTCCAACGCCGCCTCGAGGACTGTGGCAGTGATCGACTTCAACAGCCCATCCGGGCCGGTGATGTCATCGCCGCGTTCTCGAGCAGCCCTGACCAGCTCAGCGATCGCCGCCCGCTCCCGGGCCGACGCCGTCGATGACGACGTCCTCTTCTTCGCATCCTTGGGCATCGCGCTCACGCCCTTGATTGTCTCGGTCATCGGGGACCAACCTTCCCGCCGACAGCTGCCGGCGTGTCAGGCCAGAAACACCGTTTGGCGGACAGTCCCACGGCAAGTCCATGTGGGCGCTGGGCTGACGTGCAATCCGCTGGCGATCGGTGCGTCACGTCGGACGCGAGCGAGCACCTCTGTCCATTCAGGGGCTGTGTCGGTCAGGGCGATCGAGTCCAGTGGATGGCCGATCGACCTGCTTCGACAAGGCCATGCTTGGTCTTCGGACAGCTGTTCCGCGTGTGTGGGTCTCTGTCGTGAGGCAGACGGAATGGGGCGGGTCAGCGCCTATGCTCGTGCGATGGATGGCCCGGTGAGCCGTGGAGGTGCGGGAGGGTCCCCCACCTGGGCATGGTGGGCCAGGCTCGCGCGCCATGGGCAGCTCGTGGACATCGCGCTCGGGGTCGGACTGGCTTTGCTCGCGGGCAGTGCCGGCCTGTCGTCCACGGAGTATCCGCACCCGGGTGCGGTGACTGGCGTGATGATGGGCGGGGCCGGTCTTGCCTTGGTCGTGCGCCGCCGGCTTCCGTTGGCCTCGTTCGTGGCGTGCTTGGGGTTCATGGCCGTGCCGGCCGCCCTGTACGGCAGCTACCAGGCCGGGACCTCCCTGATCATCGCGCTCGTCTCCTGCTACTCAGCCATGGCGTATGGAGTGCCGGTGCGGTGGTTCGTGGGCATGGTCGCCCTGTTCGCCGCAGCGGAGGGCGGTCGCGGGTGGCCGGGATGGCTGTGGGGGTTCCTCTTCATTGTCGTGGTGAGCGGCCTGGCGGGCTTGGGCGGGTGGCTGGCCCGCCGCTTGCGGGAGCTCACCGCGGCCAACATCGCCCTGCGCGAGCTGGTTCAGCTCGAGGCCGATGCCAGTACCCGCGCCGCGGTGGACGATGAACGGGCCCGGGTCGCACGCGAGCTGCACGACATCCTGTCCCACAGCCTCGGGGTGGTGGTGCTGCAGACCGGTGCTGCTGAGCACGCCTGGGAATCGGACCCGGTACGCGCCCGGCAGGCGCTGCACGCAGCGCGCCAGACCGCGCTCGAAGCCGTGGAGCATCTGCGTACGCTTCTGGGCGTCGTGCGCGACGACCCCCAGGGGCGGCGAGCCCCGGTCCCCTCCCTGGAGGACCTGTCCACCCTCGTCGAGCGCACGGATGCAGCCGGATTCCATGTGAATTTGGAGGTCACCGGAACGCCCCGGCCGGTGCCAGCCGCGATCCAGGCCTCGATCTTCCGGGTTGCCCAAGAGGGCGTGGCGAACTCGTTGAAGCACTCGGGGGCCCACGGCTGCAGGATCCACCTGGAGTACCTGCCCGACAGCGTGGTCGTGCGGGTCGAGGACGACGGCACCGCCACCCAGGCGGGAGCCGGCTCCCAACTGGGGCTGGTCGGCATCCGGCAACGCGCCGCCCTGTTCGGAGGTCGGGTCGAGGCGGGCCCGGTGCAACCCGCCGGCACCGGCTGGCGGTTGGAGGTCGCGTTCCCGTCATGATCCGCGTGCTTCTCGTCGACGACCAGCCGATAGTGCGGGCAGGCCTGCGGACCCTGCTCGGTGTGGAATCCGACATCGGAATCGTGGGGGAAGCCGGCAATGGCCGCGACGCGGTTCGCCTCACGCTCGACCTTCGACCCGATGTGGTCCTGATGGACGTGCGGATGCCGGGCATCGACGGCATCGAGGCGACCAAGCAGATCATGCGATCCGGGTTGCGCACGCGGGTGTGCGTCCTAACCACCTACAGCGTGGACGACTACGTCGTGGACGCGCTGGCCGCCGGGGCCTCAGGGTTCCTGCTCAAGACCGACGCCCCCGACCGCATCCTGGCCACGATCAGGGCGGTGGCCCAGGGCCAGTTCTCGCTGGGCGCCGAGGCCACGGCGGCCCTGGTCGCCAGGAGCCTTGCCGCAGCCCCCGTCGCCCGAGCCTCAGCCGACGTGCTCGCCGGCCTCACCGCGCGCGAGCGGCAGGTGTTCGAACTGATCGCCGGTGGCCTGTCCAACGCCGAGATCGCGCAGCGCCTCGTGGTGGGCGAGGGCACGGTCAAGACCCACGTTGCCCG
Source organism: uncultured Marmoricola sp. (assembly GCA_937868075.1). GTDB lineage: Bacteria > Actinomycetota > Actinomycetes > Propionibacteriales > Nocardioidaceae > Marmoricola. The sequence continues at coordinate 3,222 of CALMLL010000043.1, forward strand.
GATCCTGATGAAGCTCGGTCTACGTGACCGGATCCAGGTCGTCGTGTTCGCCCACCGCAACGGTCTGGCCGGATAGGGAATCCCCACGGCTCAGCCGCTCCGAGGGTCCACTACGCGGCGCGCGGAGGACCACGATCGCGATCCAGGTCGCACCGGCCAGCCCAGCAGGTGGGACTCGACGCGGCGGCCGGCCAGGTCGGCGCCCAACCACAGGCGAGCCGCAGCAACCATCTGCCGTGCGGCATACCTCGCCTCTGCCCCACGGCGGACGACACCGGGGCAGGGAGGCCCTACCGTCCGACAGATGATCGAGAACGACAGCTACACCTCGGGTGACCGGATCCTCATGCGACTGGGCGGGGTCGCCGCCATTCTCGCCTTCGCGCTCGGACTGTGGCAGCACGTAACCCAGACCATCGAGGGGCAGGCCGTCGAGACCTCCCGCCCCATCCTGGGCAACCTCGCCTACTCGGCGCAGATCTCCCTGATGTGCCTCGTCGTCGTCGGCGTGTTCATCACCCACCGGCGCAGCGCCAAGACCTTCGGGGGTGTGGCCGCGGCCATCGCCCTGATCGGGGGCGTCCTGTGGTCCGGCAGTGCGCGTGCCCAGCTGGCGGGTGCCGTGATCGAGAACGGCGGGACAGTCCTGCCCGTCCTGCCGGACTCCGCTGTAATCCCGACAATCCTGGTGACCTTCACGCCCTACTGGCTCGGCCTCCTCCTCATGGCGATCGCCGCACTGCGAGCCCGGGTGCTGCCCCGAGCCGCGTCGGTCCTCGTGCTCGTCGGGGTCGTCCTGGCCCTTCTCCCCGTCAACGCGCCCAATCTCTTCGACGTCTATGCCTTCGGGATCGCCTGGTGGGGCATCGCCATGCTGCGCGCAGCCTCCTCCCACGGTGCTGCCGCCCGCGCGAGGAGTGGAACCGATCAGGCGACGGTCACAGTCGGCGGCGGCTGACCCGCTTCCACCTCCGGCCAGCCGGCTCCCGTCGGATGTGCCCGGAGCAGGCCGCGAAGGCGATCTTCACAGTCTCAACGCCGCGAGCCGCGCACCTCGACTGCGCGTCGCTGTCATGTCGGCCCACTCAGATGCAGACTCGACCCTTAGCACGTCCAGTGGCTCGGTGCGGAGCCTGAGCGGCCGGCGGGTCAGCTCCGTGGCAAAGGGCGCGGGTGGCGGTCTTGAGGAGGGGCGTTCGCTGCGTGGGGGGCGCGGCGACCCTCGGGACATGCCGGGTTCCGAGAGCTCGGGTGCGTGGCCACTAGGTGCGGTCGACGGCCCCGAGCCGCTGCGCCATCAGCATGAGGTGGACGCGGTCGCGCGCCGCGAGCTTGTCGAACAGGTGGGCGACGTGCGTCTTGACGGTGGCTTCGCTGATCTGCAGTGAGCGAGAGATGTCCCCGTTACTGGCGCCTCTGCCGACCAGGCGCAGGATCTCGTGTTCGCGCGGGGTCAGGCGGGAAGCGAGCTGCAGGAGCCTCGGCTCAGCGCGGTTCCCCGCAGTCCCGCTCAGCAACCGCCGTGCGACGTCCGGGTGTAGCTGCATCGTGCCCTCAGCAGCCGATCGCACCGCCGCGACGAGCGCACGTCGCGGAGTGTCCTTCACGAGGAACCCGCAGGCGCCGGCCTCGATGGCAGCGACCACGTGCTCATCGGCCCCATACGTTGTCAGGATCAGGACGCGGCTCGTTCCCTCAGCGCAGATCGCTCGCGTCGCCACCAGCCCGTCGACGCCCGGCATCCGGATGTCCATGAGAGTCACATCGGGCCGTAGCTCGCGTGCCAGGCTGATCGCCTCGGCGCCGTCAGCGGCGGTCGCCACGACCTCGAGATCGGTTTGACCGCCCAAGATCGTCGTGAGGCCGTCGCGGACGAGCTCCTGGTCGTCGACCACGATGACGCGGATGGTCATGCGCCCCCCTTGACGGCACCCTGCGCCGGCGACGCGGCCAGAGGAAGCTCAGCCCGCACCTCGCACCCTGAGCCTGTGGCCGTGATCGACAACGCCCCCCCCCAGCTCCCTCGACACGCTCGCGCATGCCCCGAAGCCCGGACCCTGGCGAAAGCGGACCGGCCAGGGCTCCGTCGTCAGTCACGACCAGCACGAGGCCTTTCGGGGACGTCCTGACAACCACGTCCACACGCGTTCCCGGGCCGGCGTGCCGGAGAACGTTCGTCAGCGCCTCCTGGAGGACGCGGAACGCCGTCCAAGACACGGCGGGGGTCAGGCCTTCGATTTGGACGATGTCCGTGTTCACCAGCAAGCCGGCCTCACGCATCCGATCGATCATCGAGGGAACGTCGTCGAGGTCGTGGGCTCCTGAGCCCGGGTCGCTGTCCGATCGCATCGTCCCGATGAGGTCGCGCGTCTCGGCCAGCGCGGCCCGGCCTGCCTCCTGGATGTGTTCGATCGCGCTCCTGGCGCCACCGGTGTCGGTGTCGAGCAGCTCCTCCGCCGCCTCAGCCTGCACCACCATCAACGACACGGAGTTCGCCAGGACATCGTGCAGTTCGCGCGCGAGGTACAGCCGTTCCTCAGTCGTCGCGACCTGGATCTTGCGGGCCGCCTCCACCTGGGCCATCGCCACGAGGTCGTCCTTCTGCGCCATCCAGAGTCCGAGCCCGAAGATCCACAGGGCATTCAGCGACCAGAAGAGGGCCTCCTGCGCAGTTCCCTCGGACGGGCGTACGACCGTGGCAAGGACGACGGATGCCATGGTCAGCGGGAGGACGAGCAGCCCCGACCAGCGGCGTCCATATCGACCGCACGCGAACAGGGAGACGACGACCGTGAGCACCAGTGCGGCCGACGACTCGAGGGCAAGACCCAGGATCCACCAGCACGCCAGCGTGCCCGCCCAGGTCGCGACTGGCGCCCGCTGGCGCGCGACCAGGAGCAAAGGGACCGCCCCGACGATCACGGCAAGCGCCCACCCCCCGACCAGTGACGAGGTAGTCATGCCCCTGATCACGTCGACGACCCCGAAGATGGACAACGCCACCGTCGGCGCCCACAGTGAAACCCGTGACCAGGGCCAGCCCATGCGAGCAGCCTAGGGGCCCACCCGAGGACCTGTTCGGCGTTGGCCCTGGAATCAGCCCACGGGATGACGTGCGTCATTCCACGGTCCGATGCCCCGCCGGCGCACCGCCGAGCACGATGCGAGAGGGCGTGGGCGGGCCACGTGCGCGGGCGACGCAGGAGGCGAATTCATGATGGTGTCGACACATCGCTGGGACCGGTGGCGCACCTGGTGTGGATGGCTCGCCATCGCCTCGGCCATGGCCTGGGCGGCCAAGTTCCTGGTGTGGACGATCTTGGCGGCTGGGTACACCGGCGGCCGGGTCGACGACCACCCCAGTGGGCCGGCACCGCTCGTACTGCTGGTGGGATTCGTACTTCCTACGGCCGGGTCGGTGATGGGCCTGATCGCGGGCTCCGGTTTGGCGGTTCCGCTGGTTCGCACCCGGCCCTGGAACGTGGGGATACCCCTGGCCGTGCTCTCCGCGGCCCTTGTCACGGTGGCCCTGTCAACCCTCGTCAACGCCTCGACGTCCCTGTTCGCGGATGCCGACTCGCTGCTGTGGAGGGTGGAGGGGACCGATCTCGTCGGGTCCGTCCTCCTCCTCGCGCTCGGGCTGCTCCTACTCCGCGGACCGGGACAACCGTCGACGTCAGTCGACGGCGTTGACATGCCCGACAACGCAGTCGACCAGCCGTCCCGGTGACCACCAGGCGCCGGTCCACCAGCGTCTAATCGCCGCCCAAGCGGCATGGCATCAAGACCCGCAAGCCCGCAGAGTGACCCTGGGGCGCGGACCGACAGTAAGTCATACTTCGGGGGTGCCGGGAGATGTCATGCCCAGCGCGGCGGAGGAGCCGATCACCCCCATGGGTGAGCGTCGGTGGCCGATGGCGGTCGCCGCGCTGGCCACCGTCGGGCTGCATCAGTTGCTGCCAGGCGACTTTCGGGTGTCGCCGCACTGGATGTACCCCGCGTTCATGGTCGCGTTCTTGGTCGTGCTGGTAGTCGGCGACCCTGGAAGGATCGACCGGCAGCGGCGGTGGCTGAAGGTCACCACCGGACTGATGATCGGCTTGATCACCTTGGTGAACGCTGTCTCAGCGGCTCGGTTGGTGGCCGGCATCCTGACCGCGGGGAAGTCGTTCGACACAGCTGCCCAACTGCTCCTGATCGGGGCCGTGGTGTTCTTGACCAACGTGCTCGCGTTCGCATTGTGGTTCTGGGACCTCGACGGCGGTGGCCCTGCGGCCAGGGCTGCCGGGAACGGGGACCATCGCAACGCGTTCGTCTTTCCCGAGATGACCGTGCCGGAGATGATCCGGCCCGGGTGGTACCCCCAGTTCGTCGACTACCTCGCTTTGTCGTTCAACACGGCGACCGCGTTCGGTCCCACCGACGTGGCCGCCATCAAACCTTGGGCGAAGCTGATGATGATGGCAGAGTCCTCGATTTCCCTTGCGCTGGCAACGCTCGTCGTGGCGAGGGCGGTCAACATCCTCTGACGCCCCACCCGGTCCGGATCGGAGCCGTCGGGACCGGTGCGCGCGTCTTGACGTCATTGAGTCGGACGAGACGACCAGCCCCTTAGCGGGGTCGGTGTCGGAGCTGAGGAGCGTCACTGCGCCGCCTTGGACGCACCCCATCAAGTTCTTCGCGGAGGGCTCTCGGACTCGACGCCGTGCAAGGTCGGATGCAGCGAGTTGCGCAGTTCTCGCTGCGTCTCGACACTGAGCCCCCTCCTCTTTCTAGGAGGCGGCGGCAGTGTCGAGATGCGCTCAATCTTGTAAGAACGGCAGTTGATTCTAAGAATTGCCCGAGGATATGCATCTCGGGCGCGTTGAGCGCCTTCAGTTGTGAGGCTGGTTCAGCTGTCCAGATGCGGCGAGGTCGCGGCGTCGTGACTCATCGCGCGTCGGGACCACCCGGGCTGTTGGCGTCGTCCACCCGTCCCGGCTGGACGAAACCCGACTCGTAGGCGAGGACCACCGCCTGGAGCCGGTCCCGCACTCCGAGTTTGGCGAGGATCGTCGCGACGTGGGTCTTGACCGTGGCGTCGGATAGGGCGAGCGCTCGCGCGAGTTCCCGGTTGGACCGGCCCTGCGCGAGCGCTCGCAGGATCTCGCTCTCGCGGACGGTCAGTCGCCTCAGGGTCGGTGGCAGCGGGTTGCCCACGGGCGGTCGGCCGACGAAGTGCTCGATGAGGCGTTGCGTGATGGCCGGTCCGACGACGGATCCTCCGTCAGCGACGATCCGAACCGCCGCGGCCAACTGCTGTCGCGGCACGTCCTTGAGAAGGAACCCCGAGGCACCGGCGCGCAGCGCGCGATAGACGTAGACGTCGAGGTCGAATGTCGTGAGGATGAGCACCCGCGCGCTCGCCCCCGATCGCATGATCTCCTCGGTCGCGGCGATCCCATCGAGGACCGGCATCCGGATGTCCATGAGGACCACGTCCGGGCGGGTCCGCGCGACCTCCCGCAGGCATTGGCGGCCGTCACCGGCCACCGCGACGACGTCGATGTCTTCCTCGAGGTTGAGGATGAGCGAGAACCCGTCCCGCACCAAGGCCTGGTCATCGGCGATCACCACCCGGATCACGCTGTGCTCCCGCTCAGTGGAAGCGTTGCGGTGACACGGAATCCGCTGCCGTCAGGTCCGTGGACGAGCGTCCCGTCGAGGGCCTGGACCCGCTCCCGGAGCCCGATCAGGCCGAAGCCGGTCCCCGGCAGACGTCGAGGGCCCGGGGCACTGGACGCGTTGCGGACCTCGACGACGAGAGCGTCCCCGGCCACGGTCACGGATACGCTCACGGGGACCGGCCCGGCATGGCGAAGGACGTTCGAGAGGGACTCCTGGACGATCCGGAATGCCGTGAGGTCCAGTCCGGGCCGCAGGTGCGCGGGTCGTGTCGACTGGGTCAGGGCAACCCGAAGACCTGCGGCCGTGAACGAGTCGACCAGCTGGGCCAGTCCGGCCAGTCGCGGTTGTGGTTCGAGTGGGAGGCCGTCGGGCTCCGCTCGGAGGACCCCGAGCAGTTGGCGCATCTCGTCGAGGGCACCCCGCGCGCTCGATCGGACGGCTTGGACCGATGCCCGGGCCAGGGTCGGGTCGCGCTCCAGGAGGGCGTCGGCGGCCTCGGACTGGACGGCGATCACCCCGAGCGAGTGGGCGACGACGTCGTGCAGTTCTCGGGCGACCCGCAGGCGTTCCTCGGCGACGGCCAGTCGGGCCGTCTCGCTGCTCGTGGTCTCCGCGCTGAGCGCGCGCGTGGTCCAGGCGTTGAGGCCACGACCGATCAGCCAGGCACCGCCGAAGACGAGGACGATGAAGACGTAGTCCGTGCCGTGGTCAAGCCACTCCTGGAGGAAGAGCGAAACCAGGAGCAGGCCGCCCCCGGCGGCCGCGCGAGCCTCGGTGTCGTGGGTCGCGACCGACACGGTGGCCACGAGGTACACCGCCAGCGCCCACAACGCCCCCGGGGACACCGACACCAGGGCTTGCACAAGGGCCGGCACGGAGACGAGCACGGCCATGGCGAACGGGTGGATGCGGCGCAGGCTGAGGGCGCCGCACATGACCACGGCCACGGGGAGGGTGAGCAGGTCCGGCCCCTCGGGCGGTTCATGGCGTAGGGCACCGATGATCGCCACCGCACCGAGGGCCGATGCGAGGGTCAGATCGATGACGGGGACGCCACGGATGCGGCGTGAGCGCCACGAGTTCGATGACCCGTGCACCCATCGAGCGTACGCCTCACGGTCGGCGGAGCGGCTCGGCCGATGTGATGAGAGGTGTGCGCCATCGTGCGGATGACGGCCTCCCGGCCCTGGCCCAAAGGGTTGCTCGCAGGGGCCCCACTGGGCGATGTGTACTGCCACGTCGTCGCCGCACCGTGGAGGCAGCACCACCACATCACCATCGAAAGGCGTGTCATGGACACCGAAACCTCCTCCACCACGGCATCGGCGGCACGGCGCGTCGACTACCCCGGCTCGGCTGGCACCACGGCTCTCGCACTCCTCGTCGGGGCGATCGCCTTCGCTGCCGGTGACCTCGGTCGTCGACTCGTCCTCCCCGACGACGAGGTGACCGGCATCCCCGACATGGTCCGTCGCGTCCAGGCCCACTCCGGCCTGTGGCTGGCCCTCGGTCTTGCGGTCACCCTAGGGTCGCTCGCGATGCTGCCGGGCATCCTGAGGATCCTCTATCACCCCCAGGTCACGGCCTCGACCGGCGACCCGGCCACCCGCGGCCAACGCACGATCCGAGTGGGTGCCTTCCTCGTCGCCCTCGGGCTCGTGGCGTCGGTGGCCCATGCCCTGGCCTTCTATGGGATGGCGGCCATCGACGGCACGTCCGGGGCACCCATGAGCGCCGTGACCGCCATGGAGGACGCGTCCAACAGCTACCCCTTGTTCGTCCTCGTCATCATCGCCTTCATCGCCGGCATGACGTTGGGTCCGATCCTCCTCACCTGGGGATTGAGGCGCGCCCGGCTGCTCCCCATCTGGGTCCCGGTGGCAGCCGTCGTCTTCGCCGTCACCGGCACCGTGGGTGGCCTCCCCGCCGGCATCGTGGGACTGGCCTCTGCCGTCGTCACCTTCGGCATGGTCGCCCGGATGCTCACCCGGCGCTCCCCCGCGGTTCCCTAGACCGCGGCACCTCGTGCGGTCGGCCGCGAGCGGTGAGGGCAGCGGGCCGTGGCCGCGCCGGTGACTCCACGCGGGATAACGGCCCAGAGAGGGCGCACCGTGCACGAGTCGGGCGCGTACTCTCGAACGATGGCTCAGATGGTTGACCGCTGGGTTGCCCGAGCGCTCCGCAACCGAAGGCTGGTCCGCTCGCCCATCTGGCTGTACCGCCATGGGCTGGGGTGGCTGCTCGGACCTCGAGTTCTGATGCTCGAACATGTCGGTCGGAAGACCGGTGAGCCTCGGTACGTCTGTCTGGAAGTCGTTCAGCGCGAGGGGGTCGACACCTTCGTCCTGGTCAGCGGCTTTGGCGAACGTGCGCAGTGGTATAGGAACTTGGTTGCCCACCCAGACTGCTTCGTGACTTTGGGGCGAGACGGTCGACGTGCAGCACGAGCCACACCATTGAGCCAAGCGGACTCGCAGGCCGTTCTATCGCGCTACCAAGCCGAGCATCCGAGGGCATGGGACAGGCTGCGCGGAGCTATCAAGGAGGCCACGGGCACTGCGCCGGACGTGCTGCCGATGGTCCGCCTCCAACGCGAGTGACTGTTCCAAGGTGAAGCCGGAGAGAGAGTTCTCGTCACCTTTGGTGAGCCCAGCGGCTCTTGCACGACGTCTTCAAGTTCGACCGATGGTGCAGAGTACGCCGCATACGGTCGTGCAATCTTGACTGCATCTCGACATCTGATTTGTCGAGATGCAGCGAAGACTGGAGTAGTGGCGTTTCAATGCTGTATGGCCGCGATGCGATGCTCGGGCGTGCTGCCGCTACACCGTTGCAGTAGGCCGGAGCCCGTCTTCCGCCGGTCCGCTTCTCGTGCGGCATCTCGCTGTACTGCCGAGTTGAGTGCATTCGGCAACCCCAACAATCGGGCAGAGTGCGGAGAGAAGCGACCGTGTGCTTGCCTACAAAATGAAGGGCCCGGCACGATGGTCGTCATGGGCACCGAACGCGAGATTCCCGAGTACACGACTCGCCTGCTCACCGTTGAGACCTGGGATGACTTCGCTCGTCTGGTGGAAGACAACAACGGCGTCTGGGGCGGATGCTGGTGCATGGGCTTTCATCCCGAAGGTCTCTCCCGAACGAGCCGTGGCGCGAACGAGGAGGCCAAGCACGAACATGTCCGCAAGGGCACCGTCCATCAGGTCCTGGTCTATGAGGGGGACGACTGCGTCGGCTGGTGCCAATTCGGAAGTCCAGCCGAACTGCCTACGATCCAGAACGCCAAGGCGTACGCCAAGGATGCCCAGTCCCTACCAGATTGGAGAATCGGGTGCATCTTCACCGGCAGGGGCCACCGCAACCAAGGTGTTGCTCATGCCGCTGTGGCACGTGCACTCGAGGAGATCAGGGCCGCCGGCGGGGGACTCGTGGAGTCATACCCAGAACAAGTCGAGGACCGCGCTCCGCAGAGAGGCTCCTACTTTCACACCGGGCCGGAATCGCTCTATGCCGCGTTTGGGTTCAGCCGGGAACGCAAGATCGCGAAGTGGCGCTGGGTGATGCGGAAGATGGTCAGTCCTTGAGGAACACGCCCTGTGATGAGCCTGTAAGGGTACGAGGTCACACACATGCCCGACTCTGCCGCATGGAGGATTTGGGCTCTCCCGGCTGCTCGGGGCGAACTTGCACGACCCCACTGATCGGGACGATTTCTGCAAAGTACGCCGCCTGAGTTCGTGGAGTCTTCGCTGCATCTCGACAGCGGTGATGTCGAGAGTCGACGAAGATTTCACAAACGTCGTTCGTATGTTTCCTAAACGCTGCGTTATGCCAACCCTGCTCTTGACGCCCAGCGTTATGTGTGAGGGGAAGTCCAATCGGTGGCGTGAAATGCTGTGGCCGTGGATCGGTCTACCTGCGCTCATGGAGGCTGACCTGGGCATGACTGAGATGGGAGACCCGGTATGCCGTTGACCAACCCGTGGTTGGCAGGCCCAGCTCCCGATCGTGAACTCCCACGCGTTGTCCTCGAGGAGCGCATCCTGAACCTACTGTCAGCCAACAACGTCGCGGTGATCGCGACCGTGAACGGCGACGGCAGCCCGGTGGCCACCCCAGTGCGCTACTTCAGCCTCGGCTTCGAGATCTTCTACACGAGCTGGAATGCGTCGGTGAAGTCCCGCAACCTTCGCCGTGACGCGCGCGTGTCCGCGGGCATCGTCGCCCCGCTCGTCGGGCAGGCCAGCAGCCGCGGCCTCCAGATGTTCGGCATTGCCCGCACCTTCGAATGGGACGACCCTGAGGCCACCGGCTACTGGGAGGCGGTGCGCTGGCAGTCAGACCACGTCGAACGAGGCCGTCCGTTGACCGAGCCCCCGACCGATCCGCTGACGATCATCACGCCGCGGCGGATCCTCTACACCGAACACTGGCTCCGGCGTGACGGTTACCGACCGAGACAGACCTGGCGCCCACCGGGCTCGTAGCCTGTCCAGATGGACGACCGACGCGCCGAGGCAGCGTGGAGGCGCGCCGTCCGGGCCGTCATCTTGTCTGACGTAGGCCACGTCCTGCTGTGTCGCTTCACCTTCCCCACCCAGTGGTTCCAAGGGGCCCTCAGGTGGTCTTGGCGGCACCCGGTGGCGGCATCGAGGCCGGCGAACTCCCCCTCGACGCGCTACGCCGAGAGCTGCTGTAGGGGACGGGGTTCGTTCTTGACGTCGACCCACCGCACGTCTGGCACCAGAAAGTGGAAACCCCTGGCCTCGCCGACGGCTACACGGGTCTCAGCAACGATTACTACTCGATCCGCACCCCACGATTCGCCCCTCGTGGTTCCTTGCCCGACGAGGACCTCGTTGCCGAGCACATCAGCGACTTTCGATGGCGGCGCATTGAGGACCTCGCCGCATATGACGGCAGTGACCTCTTCTCGCCGCGCGACATCGTCACTCCATTGGCGGCGCCCACCACCGGTGGAGCTCCGGCCACGCCGGTCCTCCTTGGCCTGTGAGGCAGCCCCACTGATCCCAATCGATCACGTGGCCCAGGCCTGCATCGGAGGGATCCTGCAAGACGTCGTCAAACGGGCCGACCTGTGCGCAGGTAGCCCGCAGGAGACGGTGCAGTCTTCGCTGCATCTCGACAGCGTTGTCTAGATGCAGCGAAGATTGCAAAGTGGCGTGACTATTGCAGCAATAACGCGCAGCGTTGCCCTGCTCCGGGTGACCAAACGTGACGTTATGTCTGCTTCGCTCGCCGCCGAGGCAGCTGACGCGCCGATCTGGGTGCCGCTACGGGGTAGGCAGGTTGATGGTGAGCGTGCTTCCTTGGTCCGGGCCTGAGCTGGCTGCGGTGAGGCTGCCGCCGTGGGCGTTGATGATGGCCCGGCTGATCGTCAGGCCGATGCCTGAGCCGGTGCGGTCGTGCGTGCGGGCGAAGTCCGCTCGGTAGAACCGCTCGAAGGCGTGCTCGAGCTGCTCGGGGGTCATGCCGTCACCGTTGTCGCTGACGGTGATGCTGACGTGGTCGCGGTCGCTGACGGCCGAGATGATCACGGTGCCGCCAGCCGGGGTGTGGCGTAGGGCGTTGTTCAGGAGGTTGGTCAGGACCTGTCCGATGCGGCTTCTGTCCACCAGCACCTGGAGTCCGGCCACTGATCGGTCGTCGACGAGGAGATTCACGCCTTTGGCGGCGTACCGGTCGCGGATGCCTTCGTGGGCCGCCCAGAGCAGGTGGGACACGTGGTGGCTCCGGAGGTCGAGCGCAAGTCGGCCTTCCTCTGCGGTGGAGACTTCGTCGATGTCGTCGGCGAGACGGGCCAGCCGTTGGGTTTGTTCCTCCAGTGCGGCCCTGGACTCGGGACCGAGGCTGGTCACGCCGTCGTGGAGGCCTTCGTGGTACGCGCTGATGGTGGCGATGGGGGTGCGGAGTTCGTGGGCCAGGTCCGAGAGCATTCTGCGACGGGTGTCTTCGACGCTGTCGAGCCGGGCGGCCATGGTGTTGAAGGCTGCGGCGAGCGTTTCGAGTTCGGTGCCGGCAGCGATCGCAGGGACGCGTGTGGCGTAGTGCCCGAGGGTCAGTTCGCGGGCCGCGTGGGTGACTTGCTCGAGGGGGCGGCGCAGTCGGCGGGTGAGGAACCAGGTGACGGCGCCTGCGGCGAGCAGCGAGATGAGCAGACCGATCCCAACGGAGATGAGGGATGAGTCGCGGTAGGCCATCTCGATGTGCACGAGCTCGGGGGAGTTCTGCTGGTGTCCGGCTTCGAGAAGGTGCTGGTGGAAGATCGGGGGTCCGATGACGGCTGCGACCAGTCCCACGGTCAGCGCGCCGGCCACCAGGACGATGGCCTGCCCGGCCAGGAGCCTGGTCGCGAGGCCGGTCGACGAGGGACTGTGGGTGGTGGTCATCCTTGTCCCATCCGGTAGCCGATGCCTCGCACGGTCGTGACGTAGCGGCCGGTGTCGGGGTCGTCGCCGAGTTTGCGGCGCAGGTGGGCAACGTGGACATCGACGAGGTGCTCGTCCCCGACCCAGTCGGTTCCCCAGATGACGTCAATGAGCTGGCGACGGGTGAAGGCCATCGTGGGTCGTCGAGCCAGCGTGATGAGGAGGTCCCGTTCCGTCGGAGTGAGGGCCACCTCGGTGTCGGCCAGGTGGACGCGATGACCGTTGGGGTCAACACGGAGTGCCCCGACCACTCGGATCGGTTCGCTGCTCGGGGTCTCTGATGCGCTCGTGGACCCGGTCCGGGGGCGGCGCAGCACGGTCTGGACGCGGGCGAGGAGTTCGCGGACGCTGAACGGTTTGGTGACGTAGTCGTCCGCGCCCACGGACAGGCCGATGAGGGTGTCGACCTCGTCCTTGCGGGCGGTGACGACAATGACGTAGCAGTCGGAGAAGGTTCGGATCTGGCGGCATACCTCGATGCCATCCAGCCCGGGCAACCCCAGGTCGAGGATGACGACGTCGGGGGCGTGTTCGCGCACGGCCTGCACCCCGTCGGGCCCGGTGTGGACGGTCGTCGTGGCGTACCCGGCCCGGGACAGGTAGGCGGCGATCAGCCCGGCCAGCGTGGTCTCGTCCTCGATGACCAGCACCCTTGCCGGTGGTGGTGTGGGGTTCGTGCTCACCGCCTCAGTCTCCCGGCTCAAGAGCGAACCTCGTCCACTCCCGGCCTTCTCAGGGGACGATCTTCGTCAAATCTCAACGTGACCACGGCCGGGCCTTGAGGTCACCCACGGACAGTGGTCCTGTCCGCCTCTCCTCATGAGGCGGGCAGGACAGGGTCAGGAGAGCACCGATGATGTGGGGCAACGGGTACGGCATGGGCTGGTGGATGTGGCTGCTGATGGCCGCCGGAACCCTGACGTTCTGGATCGCCGTGGTCCTGGTGGTCCGCGCCCTGCTCCCGGCCCGGAATCGGCAGGGGGGCGGCATGGATCGCCCCGATCCGTTGACGCTGCTCAAGGAATCCCTGGCGCGCGGCGAGGTGAGCGTCGAGGAATACGAGCAACGACGCCGCCTGATCGTTGATGGCCACTGACCCCACCGTGAAAGGCACCATGACCTCCCCCCTGCTCTCGCGACGTAACATCCTCCTCGGCGGATTCGGCATCGCCGCCACCGCCACCGTGGCGGCATGCACCACACCGGCGCCGGGGAAGGCAGGTATGCCGTCGCGCACCTTCGGCGCCCCGGCCCCGCTCTCCCCGTCCCCGAGCCAACGTCTCGTCGAGAAGACTTTGGTGGCCAAGCCGGTCAGTCTCGACCTCGGCGGTCGAACCGTGTCGACCTGGGCGTACGACGGGACCTTCCCCGGGCCGCTGGTCCGGGCCACTGCCGGGGACTTCCTGCGGGTGTCCCTGGACAACCAGCTCCCGGCCGACACCACGATCCACTGGCACGGGATCCGGCTGCGCAACGCCGCCGACGGCGTGCCCGGCCTGACCCAGGACCCGATCAGCTCCGGAACCAAATACGTGTACGAGTTCACCGCACCCGACCCGGGCACCTACTTCTTCCACCCCCACGTCGGGGTCCAGCTCGACCGAGGCCTGTACGCACCGCTGATCATCGACGACCCGAACGAAGCCGGCGACTATGACGCCGAGTGGATCGTCGTCCTCGATGACTGGATCGACGGCACCGGCACCACACCCGATGACGTCCTCAAGAAACTCATCGCCGACGGCGGCCCCGCCTCCTCCGGCGGCATGGGCGGGATGGACCACGGGTCGATGGGCGGCATGGACCATGGGTCGATGGGCGGAATGTCGATGGGGACGCCCCCGTGGGGAGATGCCGGGGACGTGACCTACCCGTTCTTCCTGATCAACGGCAAACCACCCACCGACCCCGATGTCCTGACCGCCAAGCCGGGTCAGCGGATCCGGTTGCGCGTCATCAATGCCGCCTCTGACACCATCTTCACCGTCACGCTTGGCGGACACCGGCTGACGATCACCCACAGTGACGGCCACGCCGTCGAACCGACCGAGGTCGGCGCGTTCTACATCGGGATGGGTGAACGCTATGACGCGATCGTCACCCTCGGCGACGGCGTGTTCCCGCTCGTGGCCCGCCCGTTCGGCAAAACCAGCGGCGGCCAGGCGATCGCGGTGGTCCGCACCGGCAGCGGCAGCGCGCCCGGCGTCGACGCCGCTCCGGCGGAGCTGTCCGGGCAGGTCCTCATCGGCTCCCAGCTGCGGCCGGCGGAGTCCGCGAAACTACCGGACAGAGCCCCGGATGCCACCGTGGACCTGGCGCTGCAAGGCTCGATGAAGCCCTACCAATGGGGCATGAACGGTGCCAAGTTCGGGGAGAACGAACCACTGACCGTCAAGGCTGGCCAGCGGCTGCGGATCAACGCCACGAACCAGACGATGATGACCCACCCGCTGCACCTACACGGGCACACCTTCGCCCTGCCCTCCGGGTTGCGCAAGGACACCGTCCTCATGGCGCCGATGCAGTCCTTCGCGATCGACCTGGACGCCGACAACGCCGGCGACTGGATGATCCACTGCCACAACATCTACCACGCCGAAGCCGGCATGATGATCGCGCTGGAGTACGCGACATGAACACCCGCGCCCGCCGTGGGTTCCTCCTCGCCGGTAGCGCCCTCGCGACACTGGCCGTGCTGACCGCCTGTGGTTCCACGGGCGCCGCCACCCCCTCGGCACGCGGCGGGTCCCCTGCCACAGCGCCCGCCGCCACGGCCGCGGCAACGTCCCCGGCGGAGACTTCGTCGAGCCGGCCTCCCGTGGCGATCACCCACATCCACGCCGTGGCCCGCGACCCCAACTCCGGGGAACTCCTCCTGGCCACCCACGAAGGACTCTTCCGCCACGTCAACGGCGAGTTGGTTCAGAACGGCCCCGTCATCGACCTGATGGGGTTTGCCGTCGCCCCCGACGGCACCTACTACGCCTCCGGACACCCCGGCGCCGGGGTCGATCTTCCACAGCCGGTCGGACTCATCACCTCCACCGATACCGGCCGAACCTGGCGAGTGGCCTCCCGCGGCGGCCAGTCCGACTTCCACGCCCTGACCGCGGGCCCTGCCGCGGTGGTCGGCTTCGACGGTGTCCTTCGGTCGAGCACCGACGGCACGACGTGGACCACCCGCTCGATCCCGGCTCCGCCGCGCACGCTGGCTGCGGCCCCCACCTCGGGGACCCTGCTCGCCACCACCGAAGCCGGGCTCCTGGCAAGCAGCGACACCGGCAGCACCTGGCGACCACTGTCCCCGCCCGGGACCGCCCTGCTCGTCACCTGGGCCGACGAGAAGACCATCGTCATCGCCACCACAACCGGCCAGTTGGGCGTCAGCAGCGACGCCGGAGCCACCTGGACCCTCAACCCCACACGCATCGGCACCGCTGAGGCGCTGCACGCGCGGCGCGGCAGCGACGGGGGCCTCGAGATCGTCGTCGTCGCCGACAGCAAGGTCTTGCGCACCCTCGATGGCGGCACCACCACCGAGAACCTCCTGCCATGATCCGGCGACGCGATCTTGACCAGACCTTCACGCCACCACGGCCCCACCTCGGCAACAGCTGCGCAGGCTGAGAACACCCAGGCACCCGCCCGGGAAGACACCCAAGGAGCGGAACGATGAACCACTCGACCCGACACCCCGACGAGTACGCCGCCTTCACCACACCGACCAACACGCCCGCCGCCGAAGACACCCAGGCCCCACACGCGCACCACGGCGCCCGCCAGCACTGGCTCATGTGGCTGATGTGCCTGCCCATGGTGCTGCTCGTCGGTGCCCTGATCGCCACCGGCCGCCTCGGCCTCGGCGGGCTCATCTACGCCGCCGGCTGCCTGCTCATGATGGGCCTGATGATGGCTTGGATGAACCACGGCAACAACCAACCCAAACACTGAGACCACCGCATCGCCATGTGAACACCGAACGAACATATACCCCATGGGGGTATACTGGGAGCGTTCCCCCGAAGCAGAGAGGGTGTCAACCATGACCTCGACCCAGTCCTATCTCGTGACCGGAATGACGTGCGGGCACTGCGAAAGCAGCGTGCGTGAGGAGGTGTCCAAGGTGACCGGTGTCCGTGACCTGACCGTCGACGCCGCCAACGGCGACCTCACGATCACCAGCGATCTCCCAGTCGACGACGCAGACGTCATCCGCGCGGTCACCGAGGCCGGCTACTCCGCCAGCCGACGCTGACCCACACGATCCCGGCCCTGCATTTCAGGGGCATCCCGAGCGCCACGTCAGGAGCAGCGGACATGCAGCACGAACACCAACTCGCCCCACACGACAACGTGCCCACCCGACCGGGCGCGACCGACCCCGTCTGTGGGATGGACGTCGACCGCGAGACCGCGCTGACCCTCGATCACGACGGCACGGCATACCACTTCTGCTCCCAGAGGTGCCGCGACCGGTTCCGGCAGGACCCGTCCGCGTATGTCCAAGCCGTCGGCGCCCCAAGCGGCATCCCCGCCGCGACCTCGCCAGTGCAGGGTGAGGTCGCGGAGTGGACCTGCCCGATGCATCCCGAGATCCGCCGACCCGGCCCCGGGTCGTGCCCGATCTGTGGGATGGCCCTGGAACCGGTCACCGTGACCGCCGACACCGGGCCAAGTCCGGAACTGGCCGACATGACCCGCCGCTTCTGGGTCGCCACCGCTTTGACGATCCCCATCGTCATCCTCGAGATGGGCCGCCACTTCGTCCCGTGGCTGCACGACCTGATCCCGGCCACCGCCTCCGTGTGGGCGCAACTGCTCCTGGCCACCCCGGTCGTGCTCTGGGCCGGGTGGCCCTTCTTCGTGCGCGGCTGGGCCTCGGTCCGGACCCGTAACCTCAACATGTTCACCCTGATCGCGATGGGCACCGGCATCGCCTGGCTGTTCAGCCTCGTCGCGACACTCGCGCCGGGGATCTTCCCCACCTCTTTCCGCAGCGACGACGGCACCGTCGACGTCTACTTCGAGGCCGCCGCCGTCATCACCACTTTGGTCCTCCTCGGCCAAGTGCTCGAACTGCGGGCCCGCGAGCAAACCTCCGGGGCGATCAAGGCACTGCTCGACCTCAGCCCCAAGACGGCCCGCCGCATCACCGACAGCGGCGACGACGAAGAGATCCCCCTGGACGCCGTCCAACGCGGCGACCGGCTCCGCGTCCGCCCGGGCGAAGCCGTCCCCGTCGACGGGACCGTCATCGATGGCCGTTCCGCCGTCGATGAGTCCTTGGTCACCGGCGAGTCGATGCCGGTCACCAAGACCACCGGCGACCTCGTCATCGGCGGCACCATCAATGGCAGCGGCGCCCTGATCATGCGCGCCGAGAAGGTCGGCCGCGACACCATGCTCG
>CALMLL010000044.1 GCA_937868075.1 uncultured Marmoricola sp.
ACCCCCAACCTTCGGTTTTGGAGACCGATGCTCTGCCAGTTGAGCTAGTGCCCTTCGCGATCCCACGTCGTTCTCTGCCTGCCGCACACGCGTCACCGAGTGGATCGGCTGGGTGTGTTTTGGCATGGCTGAAGCTTGGTGGGAAACACCAAACCAGAAGTGTACGGGCCCGACGGCAACCAAGTCGAACCGAGCCGAGAAGTGCTCTGCACGGTCGCCCCGGGCACCCTACGATTGTTGACCATGAGCACCCAGACCTCCAGGCACCGCGTCTCTGACCGCATCGGCGGCATCGCCGAGTCCGCCACCTTGAAGGTGGACGCGAAGGCCAAAGCACTCAAAGCCGAGGGCCGCCCGGTGATCGGCTTCGGGGCGGGCGAGCCGGACTTCCCAACCCCCAGCTACATCGTCGACGCGGCTGTGGCCGCCTGCCAGGACCCCAAGAACCACCGCTACACCCCGGCTGCGGGATTGCCGGAACTGAAGAAGGCGATCGCGGCCAAGACGCTGCGCGATTCCGGGTACGCCGTCGACCCGGCCCAGGTGGTTGTGACCAACGGTGGCAAGCAGGCCATCTACATGGCCTTCGCGGCCCTGCTCAACTCCGGCGACGAGGTGATCGTCCCGGCCCCCTACTGGACCACCTACCCCGAGGCGATCCGGCTGGCCGGGGGTGTGCCCGTCGACGTACTCGCCGATGAGACCGCCGACTACAAGGTCACCGTCGCCCAACTCGAGGCAGCCCGCACCGAGCGCACCCAGGTGCTGCTGTTCAACTCCCCCAGCAACCCCACCGGCTCGGTCTACAGCATCGAGGAGATCAAAGCGATCGGGGCGTGGGCACACGAGCACGGCCTGTGGGTGCTCACCGACGAGATCTACGAGCACCTGGTCTACGACGGTTTCGAGACCGGCTCGCTGCCGGTTCTGTGCCCGGAGTTGGCCGACACGTGCGTCGTGGTCAACGGGGTCGCGAAGACCTACGCCATGACCGGGTGGCGGGTCGGCTGGCTGATCGGCCCGAGCGATGTCGTCAAGGCGACCACCAACCTCCAGTCCCACGCGACGTCCAATGTGGCGAATGTGAGCCAGCGCGCGGCCCTGGCTGCCGTCTCTGGCGACCTCTCCGCCGTGGCCGACATGAAGGTCGCCTTCGACCGTCGGCGTCGGCTGATCGTGGAGATGCTCAACCAGATCGACGGCTTCATGTGCCCGATGCCCCACGGCGCCTTCTACGCCTACCCCTCGGTCAAGGCCATGCTCGGCAAGGACTACGACGGGGTGCGCATCGACACCTCCGCGGAGTTGGCCGAGTTCATCCTCGATCGGGCCGAGGTCGCGGTGGTTCCTGGTGAAGCCTTCGGCTCGCCGGGCTACCTGCGACTGTCCTACGCGCTCGGGGACGACGACCTCGTCGAGGGCATCACCCGGGTCCAGCGCCTCTTCGCCTGACTGTGTCCGACCAAGCCGCGGCACCGGCGTCCGCCGGCGGCGGGCGCCGTGACCTGCGGTCCCTGCCCAAGGCCCATTTGCACCTTCACTTCACCGGGTCGATGCGCCACACCACCCTGCTCGAACTCGCCGAGAGGGAAGGACTGGTCCTCCCCGATGCGTTGGTGGAGGACTGGCCACCGGTGCTCAGCGCGGCCGACGAGAAAGGGTGGTTCCGCTTCCAGCGCCTCTATGACGTGGCCCGATCGGTGATCCGCACCGAGGACGACGTCCGCAGGTTGTTGCTCGAGGCGGCCCAGGACGACGTAGCCGACGGGGGCCGCTGGTTGGAGATCCAGGTGGATCCGAGCGGGTACGCCGCCATCTTCGGCGGCATCACCGCGTTCACCGATCTGGTGCTGGACGGAGTGCGGGCAGCCTCGGAGGCGACCGGCCTGGGGATCGGCCTGGTGATTGCGGCCAACCGCACCCGGCACCCCCTCGATGCGCGCACGTTGGCCCGACTCGCCGCGCAGTATGTCGACCGGGGGGTCGTCGGCTTCGGCCTGTCCAACGACGAGCGTCGTGGCCACACCGCCGACTTCGCGCCCGCGTTCGCGATCGCGCGGCGTGCCGGGCTCCACCTGGTACCCCACGGCGGAGAGTTGCTCGGCCCCGACAGTGTGCGCACGTGCCTGGACGATCTCGGCGCCCATCGGCTCGGCCACGGGGTGCGCAGCGTGGAGGATCCGCGACTCCTTGACGAGGTGGTCCGTCGCGGAGTGGCCCTGGAGGTGTGCCCGACCTCCAACGTGTCGCTGGGCGTCTACAGCGACCTCACGTCGGTGCCGCTCCCGACCCTGTTGGAGGCCGGCGCGACAGTGGCTCTGGGGGCCGACGACCCCCTCCTCTTCGGGTCGCGGCTCTCCGGGCAGTACGCCACGATGCGCGCCGCCCACGACCTCGATGACGCGACACTGGCCGAGTTGGCCGCCATGAGCATTCGGGCTTCCCGTGCCCCGGAGTGGCTGGTCGCGGGGGTGTTGAGCGAAATCGGGCAATGGTTGGCACAATCAGGGTCATGACGTCGTACCCAGGAAACGAACCGGACGCCGGCGAAGGCGCAGCAGCCGAGCACACCGCGCCGATCACCCCGACCCCGATCGAGCCAACTCCGATCGACCCGGCCGCGATCGAACCGGCCCCGATCGAACCGGCCCCGATCGCACCGGTCGAGGAAGTCGGCTACTGGGAGCAGCAGGCGCGAGAGCAGCAGACCACGGCCGCGGCGACCCCGGCAGCACCGGAAAGCCCCTGGGGGCCGCCGCCACCAGCCGGGAGCATCCCACCGGTCGCGCCCCCCGCGCCGACCTACGCCGTCCCACCTGCCCCGGGCGCAAACCCCTACGCCGCGTCCTACCAGATGGTCCCCGATCACCCCTCGGCCACGACCGCGCTGGTGCTCGGCCTCGTCGGGCTGATCGGTGGATTCCTCTGCATCGGACTACCGCTGTTCCTCTCCCCCTTCGCCTGGGTGACCGGCGCCCGCGTCGTGCGAGAGGTTGACGCGTCCAACGGCCAGTTGGGCGGCCGCGGCAACGGGCAGGCCGGCATGATCATGGGCATCATCGGCACCGTCTTGTTGGTCCTGGGGCTGCTCGGCCTGGCCGCGATCTTCGTGATCGCTGCCGCCAGCTCGTCGGGGGTCTAGGCAGCCGTCACAGACTGACGCCGACCAAGACCGGCTCAGGGACCAAGTCGATCCCATGCACCCGGCGTACGCCGTCACGCACCGTGCGGGCCAGATCGACCAGCTCCTCGGTCGAAGCTGACCCACGGTTGGTCAGCGCCAACGGGTGCTTGGTGGACAACCCCACGTGCCCGCTGGTGTAGCCGCGGGTGAACCCGGCCCGATCGATCAGCCAGGCAGCGCTGGTCTTGACCAAGCCGTCCGGCTGGGGCCATGCGGGCGCGCCATCGGGCAGCGCGGCAGGCGCGACCACGGGATTGGTGAAGAACGAACCTGCGCTCCAGGTGTCGTGATCGGCCGGGTCGAGGACCATGCCCTTGCCTGAACGAAGGTCCAGCACGGCCCGGCGAACCTCGGCCAGCAGAGCCCGACCCTCGACGGGCTGACCGAGACGCGCGGCGAGTTCGGCATAGGCCAACGGCGCGGACAAGGTGCCCATCCTCATCAGGAAGGTCACTTCCAACACCACATAACGATCCGGTTCGGCCTTGAAGCGGCTGGTGCGGTAGCCGAAGCCGCAGTCTGCAGCCGCGAACGTCCGTTGGGTCCGGTCGACGCGGTCCCAGGTGCGCACCTGGGCGATGGTCTGGCCGACGTCTTGGCCGTAGGCCCCGACGTTCTGGATCGGCGTCGCGCCGACCAGCCCTGGGATTCCCGAGAGCGCCTCGATGCCGACCCATTGGGACTCGACCGCGCGCGCGACCAGGCCGTCCCACGACTCCCCGGCTGCGGCGACGACGGTGACCGCGCCGAGGCAACCGAGGTCGTCTGGACAGTCGGCATCGGCGCGCACCCCGCGGGTGGCCACGTGGACCACCCGGCCGGCGAAGCCGGCGTCGGAGACGACCAGGTTGCTGCCACCGCCCAAGACCAGGATCGGGATCCCGGCGGCATCGGCCTCAGCGACAGCAGCGACCAGATCCTTCTCCGTGGTGGCCTCGACGAAGTCGGCTGCCGGCCCGCCCAGCCGCAGTGTGGTGTGGTCGCTCAGCAACTCAGGCACGCAGGACCGCCACCGGATTGCCGAGCACGCGTTCACCCTGACAAGTCACCTGTAGGCGGATCCGCCCGTCGGTCTCCTCGCCTTCGATGTGCACCTCGGTGCCTTCCTCGGGGACCACGACGGGCTTGGTGAACTTGGCTGACAACTGCTCGATCTGGCCGGGCCTGCCGACGTACTCATCGACGAAGCGGGCTGCCAGTGCCATCGTGAACATCCCATGGGCGATCACTCCGGGCAGACCGACCGCCAACGCCACCGTCTCGTCCTGGTGGATCGGATTGGGGTCGCCACTGGCCTCGGCATAGGCCACCAGGTCGGCCCGGGTGATCCGATAGGTCTGGGCCTCGATCGCACTCATGCCGCACCTGCGGTGTGCACCAAGGTGGCCTCGGCCGTGCAGACGAGGACCCCGGCAGCGTCGTGGATCGCGCTGGAGGTAGCGATGATGTCGGCGCCACCGATCTGGCGCAGCCCGGTGACCTGCAAGGTCGCGGTCAACTCGTCGCCCTCGTGGACGGGCCGATGATGGACGAAGCGTTGCTGGCCGTGGATCACGTGCCGCAACTCGATGCCCACGCTCGGATCACGCATCAGGCCCTGCATTGCGGCGAACGCCACCACGATGGGGAAGGTGGCGGGTGCCGGGTCACCGGGCTGCCAGGCGGTTCCGGTCGCGCCCGCGAAATCAGCCAGCCGCTGCGCGGTCACCGAGTACGCCGAAGTGGGCGGGAACTGGCGACCATCCAAAGTTGGGTCCACTGCCATAGGGAGACGGTAGCGACTTCGTCTCCTCAAAGCCGCAGGCGCCGCTCCCCGGACGGGAGGCGGCGCCTGTGTGCGAGTTGGGTGCGCTCAGCGGGTTTCGCGGTGAGCGGTGTGGGTGCGGCAACGCGGGCAGAACTTCTTCAGTTCCATGCGGTCGGGGTCGTTGCGGCGGTTCTTCTTGGTGATGTAGTTGCGTTCCTTGCAGTCCACGCACGCCAAGGTGATCTTGGGGCGGACATCGGAGCTCTTGCTGGCCACTGGTCTTCTCTTCCTGCTGGTCTCTGCCCACGGTGGGCTCCAATGTGGGGGTGCCCACGTTGGGAGGTAGTGCTGGTAGCGGGGGCGGGACTCGAACCCGCGACACCACGATTATGAGCCGTGTGCTCTAACCACCTGAGCTACCCCGCCATGTCAGACCCCGAAACCGGAGTCTTTCCGAGCCCCTTTACGGAATCGAACCGTAGACCTTCTCCTTACCATGGAGACGCTCTGCCGACTGAGCTAAAGGGGCAAACCAGCGAGGAGAATACACACTCGCGGACCACTTCTCTAAATCGGTTCGAGACGGCGGTGGAGCCGATCGGGTCGGACCTCGTGACCGGCGGCGTACCTAGGAGGCCGCGATCTGTGGGAACGGCCGCACCTGCTCCAGTTCGTAGGCGAGTTCGAGCAGTCGGGCCTCCTGGCCGTGCCCGGCCGAGAGGTGTACGCCGATCGGCAGTCCGCTCGACGACATGGCGCCGGGAACCGAGATGGCCGGGTCGCCGGTGGCGTTGTGAAGCGGGGTGAAGCTGACCCACTCGAGCAGGTTGGCCATCACCGTTTCGTAGGACTGCCCCGGGTGGAAGTGGCCCAACGCGGGGGTCACATGGCCCAGGGTCGGGCTGAGCGTGACGTCGTACTTGGTGAAGAACTGGCGGGTCAGGAACTGGGAGCCCCACAGCCGAGGCAGCGCCAGCGGGAGCCGGACCACAGACCGCTTGGCGTGCTGGGCCAGCCCCTTGGTCAGGTTGTCGGTCAAGGACGCGTCGAACGACGGATCGAGTTCGCGCTTGCCCATCGCGGTCAAGAACAGCGCGAAGGTCGACCAATAGGCCAAGAAGTCGGCGGTGAAGAAGTCCGGCACCGGTGCGGACACCAGGTCGACGTGGTGACCGGTCCCCTCGAGCAGGGCCGCAGCCGCTAGGACGGCATCGCGGGTCTCGGCATCGGTGACACGACCCGAGATCGAGTCGGTGATCACGGCGATGCGCAGCCGCTTGGATGAGGGGCCCTGCACGTCTCCCACGGGAGGCAGGGACGGGTTGCGATAGATCTTCTCCGACTCCCGAAGGTAGGCCGCGGTGTCGCGCACGGTGCGGGTGACCACTCCGTCGGCCACGATCCGCAGGGGCATCTGGCGGGTCATGGCGTCGCTGGGGGTCCGGAAGCGGGTGGGCTTCATGCCGACCAGGCCACAACAGGAGGCCGGGATCCGGATCGAGCCGCCACCGTCGTTCGCGTGCGCGATCGGGACCACTCCAGCCGCCACGAAGGCTGCCGACCCGGCACTGGAGGCCCCTGAGGTGTGGTCGGGATTCCACGGGTTGCGCACCGGATCGTCGTCGATGAACTCAGCGGCTCCCGAGAAGCCGAACTCGGAGAGTCGCGTCTTGCCGAGCACGATCAGGCCCTGGGCGCCCAGCATCCGGGCGACATCACCGTCGGCGGACTTGGGTTTCCCGACGTACGCCTTGGTGCCCTGCTGGGTCGGCAGCCCGGCGATGTCGCAGTTGTCCTTGATGAAGGCCGGCACCCCGGAGAAGAACCCCGACGCTGGGCGCTGAGCCTCGCTTCGGGCGCTGTCGAAACGTTGGGCAGCCAACCCGGCCAAGGCCGGTTCGACCTTCTCGCAGCGGGCGATGGCGGCCTCGACCACTTCGTCGGAACCGACGGCGCCCGAGCGCAGCGCGGCGGCGAGCCCGACCGCGTCGAGGTCGCCGAGCGCGTCGTCGCCGAAGGCATGGATGCGGGTCATGGGGCTGATCTCCTGAAGCACTCGTCCACGTGGGGGTCGAACAGGCCGGTGGCCTGCATGAGGGCGTGCATCGTGGTTGGTCCGACAAATCTGAATCCGTGCCGGGCCAATTGTGCCGCCAGCGCTGCGGAGGCCGGCGTGGTGGTCGCCTCCGGCGACGGGCGTACGTCGGGGGTGTGGGCTCGGATGACCGCCTCCAGGCCCCCTTCGCCTCGCAGTCGGACAACGGCGGCGGCGTTGGCGATGGTGGCCAGGATCTTGGCTCGGTTGCGCACGATGCCGACATCACTCATGAGTCGCTCGACATCGGACTCGGTGAACGCGGCCACCCGATCGGGGTCGAACCCCGCGAACGCGGCCCGGAAGTTGTCGCGTTTGCGCAGGATGGTCATCCAGGAGAGCCCGGACTGGAAGGCCTCCAGGCTGAGGCGCTCGAACCACGCCGCTTCGCCGTGGATCGCCGAACCCCACTCCTGGTCGTGGTAGGCGATCATCTCGGGGTCGGAGGTCGCCCACGGGCATCGCCGGGGCGACAGGGAGGTCTTCACGTTCTGGGTCATCGCGGCCCATCTTGCCCCATTGGTTATTGCGAATTGTTTGCAATAACCTCGCAGGGTGCACGTGCCCGACGGTTTCCTCAACGCGCCCACGTCGCTGGCCACCGGTGCCGTCGCGGCTGCGGGCCTGGCGTTGGCGCTGCGTGGTGCCCGGCGGGAACTCGACGGACCGACGGCACCGATGGCCGGACTCGTGGCCACCTTCGTCTTCGCCGCCCAGATGCTGAACTTCCCGGTCGGTGCCGGCACCAGCGGCCACCTCCTCGGAGGCGCGTTGGCGGCGGTGCTGGTCGGCCCGTGGACGGCGGTGTTGTGCCTCAGCGTGGTCCTGATCGTGCAGAGCCTTCTGTTCGCCGACGGCGGCATCACCGCCCTCGGTACCAACATCACGCTGATCTCTCTCGTCGGCGTGCTGGTCGGGTGGGCGGTGACGCGGGTCCTGCTCGCCATGCTGCCCAAGCGAGTCGGCGTGATCGCGCCGGCCGCCGCGATCGGTGCATTCCTCAGCGTTCCGACCGCAGCCGGCGTCTTCGCGGCCCTCTATGCCCTGGGCGGGACCGCTCCCCTGCCTTTCGGCTCCGTGCTGACCGCCATGGTCGGCTGGCATGTGGTGATCGGCCTCGGCGAGGCGGCCATCACCGGCCTCGTGGTGGCCAGCATCGTTGGCGTACGCCCCGATCTGGTGTACGCCGCCCGCCCGGCACTCGCCGCGCGGCCCCTGCAGTTGGCGACAGCACCACGATGAGTCGACCCAGCACCCGTGTCGTGATCGGGGTCGGTCTTGCGATCGCCGCCGTCGCCATCCTGGTGGTCTCCAAGGTGGCCTCCACCGCACCTGACGGCCTCAATCGGGTCGCCGCGGACAAGGGGTTCCAGGAGGCCGCCAGCCATCCCTCACTGTTCGGCGGCTACACCCCGGCGACCGCGCTCCTGGGCGCGGTGGTCGTGCTCGCGCTGGTCGCCGGCGTGAGCCTTCTTCTTCGCCGGCGGCGCTAGTGGGCGCACCGCACGGGCATCGCCTCCACTTCCACACCCACTCGCCGGTGCACGCGATGGCGGCTCATCTCAAGGTCCTGGCTCTGGTCGGTTTCATGCTGTGTGTGGTGCTCACCCCACGCACGTGGCTGCCGGCCTTCGCCGGCTACCTCGCCGCACTCCTCCTGGTCATCTCCGTCTCGGGAGTCCCGTTGCGCTATGTGGTGCCGCGCATGGTGGTGGAGGTGCCGTTCCTGGCCTTCGCTGCGTTGATGCCGTTCCTGTCCGCCGGACCACGGATCGAGGTCCTCGGCGTTGCGATGAGTCGGCCCGGGCTCGAGGCGGGCACCGCGCTCGTGATCAAGGGCAGCCTGGGCGTGTTGGCCTCGCTGACGCTGGCTGCCACGACCGAGCCCCACGAACTTCTCTCCGGCCTGCGGCGCCTGCGAGTGCCCGCCGCGCTGGTCGACGTGATGGCCTTCATGCTGCGCTACCTCGACGTGGTCACCGACGAGTTGCGTCGCATGCGGATCGCGGTCGACTCCCGCGGATTCAGCGCGCGGTCTCCTCGTCATTGGGCGGTGCTGGCCACGTCGCTGGGCGCCTTGTTCGTCCGGTCCTACGAGCGTGGCGAACGGGTGCACCGGGCGATGCTGTCGAGGGGGTACGAGCGATGAGCACCCCCGTGCTCGACGTACGCCGACTGGCCTACGCCTACCCCGACGGTCACCAGGCCCTCTTCGGGGTCGACCTGCACGTGCACCGCGGCGAACGAGTGGCGTTGCTGGGCCCCAACGGGGCCGGCAAGACCACCCTCGTGCTCCACCTCAACGGGATCCTGAGCGCCGGCCACGGCACTGTCGAGGTCAGCGGCCTTGAGGTGAGGAAGGCCAACCTTCGCGAGATCCGCCGCCGGGTCGGGATCGTCTTCCAAGACCCCGACGACCAGTTGTTCTCCGCGACCGTGCGCGACGACGTGGCCTTCGGCCCCCGCAACCTCGACCTCACCGCGGCCGAGGTCGATGTTCGGGTGGAGTCCGCCCTCGAGCAGGTCGGGATGAGCCAGTTCGCCCAGCGGCCACCTCACCACCTCTCCTTCGGTCAGCGGCGCCGCGTCGCGCTGGCAACAGTGCTGGCGATGGAGCCCGAGATCCTGGTGCTCGACGAGCCTTCCTCCAACCTCGACCCGGCCTCGCGGCGGGAGTTGGCCGACATCATCCGTCGCCTCGACGTGACCGTGCTGATGGTCACCCACGACCTGCCCTATGCCCTGGAGTTGTGCCCACGGGCCGCGGTGCTTTCCGGTGGCCGGATCGTGGCCGACGGCTCGACGTACTCGATCCTGACCGACGCCGACCTCATGGCCACCCATCGGCTGGAGTTGCCATGGGGCTTCGTCGCGCAACCGACACCGTCGACGCCCACCACTCCCGCTGGGTGAACGAGGCGCGAAAAACACGACGACCCCGTCGATGACGGGGTCGATGGTGGCAGGTAGAGGATTCGAACCTCTGTAGCTTTCGCGACGGATTTACAGTCCGCTTCCATTGGCCGCTCGGACAACCTGCCGTGCTCGTGGCCGGAGTGACTAACCTGTGGGTTGCAGCTCGGTGCACTCTGGACAACAGCAGCGCTGAGAATAGCCCACCGGCTGCGCGCATCCGAAATCGCTTCCCGGGAGGTACCTCATGGCCGACTCATCCTTCGACATCGTCAGCAAGATCGACCGTCAGGAGGTCGACAACGCCCTGTCGCAGGCCGCCCGCGAGATCTCCCAGCGCTTCGACTTCAAGGGCACCGGCGCCGAGATCAAGTGGTCGGGCGAGAAGGCCATCGAGATCTCGGCCAACGCCGACGACCGCGCCAGCGCGGTCCTCGAGGTGTTCAAGGAGAAGTTGATCAAGCGCCAACAGTCGCTGAAGATCCTCGACGCCGGCGAGCCCCGCCAGTCCGGCCGGGAGTCCAAGATCTCGGTCGCACTCAAGGAAGGGATCACCTCCGAGGACGCCAAGAAGGTGGGCAAACTCATCCGCGACGAGGGTCCCAAGGGCGTCAAGGTCCAGGTGCAGGGCGACGAACTGCGCGTCAGCAGCAAGAAGCGCGACGACCTCCAGGCCGTGATCGCCCTGGTCAAGGCACAGGACTACGACTTCGCGGTGCAGTTCACCAACTACCGCTAGCACACTCGGCAGGGGCCGCCAGAGACCAACGTCACGGCGGAACGGACTGCTCATTTCGGGCGTGGCGGGGCTATCGTGGACGTTTGTGCGTCAGACTGAGCTGGCGCATTTCTGAAACACGTTCCAGGGGCCTCAATCCCAAGGCGATCGAGGCCGAGGAAGCTGAGGCATAGGTGACCAAAGAGGTCCAACAGCTCGACCGGGTGATCATCCGGTTCGCGGGCGACTCCGGTGACGGCATGCAGTTGACCGGCGACCGGTTCACCCAAGAATCGGCTGTCTTCGGCAACGACTTGTCGACCCTGCCTAACTTCCCCGCAGAGATCCGGGCCCCACAGGGGACGCTGCCTGGTGTGTCCAGCTTCCAGGTGCATTTCGCCGACCACGACATCTTGACCCCCGGCGATGCTCCGGACGTGCTGGTGGCGATGAACCCGGCGGCCCTCAAAGCCAATCTCAGCGACATGGCGCCGGGCACCACGATCATCGTCGACAGTGCCGACTTCTCCGCACGCAACCTCATCAAGGCCGGCTACGCCACCAGTCCCCTCGACGACGGTTCCCTGGCCGAGTTCCAGGTCACGGTGCTCGACCTGACCGGGATGACCGTCGAGGCGGTCAAGGAGTTCGGGCTCACTCGCAAGGACGCCTCCCGAGCCAAGAACATGTTCGCCCTCGGCCTGTTGTCGTGGATGTACGGGCGCCCCACCGAACCGACCGTGGCTTTCTTGGAGCGTCGCTTCGCCAAGGCACCGGCGATCCGCGATGCCAACATCGCGGCCTTCAAGGCCGGCTGGAACTTCGGTGAGACCACCGAGGTCTTCGCCGTTCAGTACGTCGTCAAGCCGGCCCCCATGCCGGCCGGCACCTACCGCAACATCACCGGCAACCTCGCCTTGGCCTACGGGCTGATCGCGGCCGGCGTGCAGTCGGGGCTCCCGCTGTTCCTGGGTACCTACCCGATCACTCCGGCCAGCGACATCCTGCACGAACTCAGCAAGCACAAGCGGTTCGGGATCACTACCTTCCAGGCCGAGGACGAGATCGCCGGGGTCGGCGCCGCCCTGGGTGCCTCGTTCGGCGGCGCACTGGCGGTGACGACCACCTCGGGTCCTGGTGTGGCCTTGAAGTCCGAGGCCATCGGGCTCGCGGTGATGACCGAACTCCCGCTGGTCGTCGTCGACGTACAACGCGGTGGCCCGTCGACCGGCCTGCCTACCAAGACCGAGCAGGCGGACCTGTTGCAGGCGATGTTCGGGCGCAACGGCGAGGCCCCACTGCCGGTGATCGCGCCGCAGTCACCCGGTGACTGCTTCGATGCCGCGGTCGAGGCCGTGCGGATCGCGGTCACCTACCGCACCCCGGTCATGCTGCTCTCCGACGGCTACCTCGCCAACGGGTCCGAACCCTGGCGCGTCCCCGAGGTGGCCGACCTGCCCGCCATCGAACCGGCGTTCGCCACCGGCCCCAACCACACCCTGGACGACGGCACCGAGGTGTTCTGGCCCTACCTGCGCGACGCGGAGACCCTGGCCCGCCCGTGGGCGATCCCAGGAACGCCCGGCATCGAGCACCGCATCGGTGGCCTGGAGAAGGCCGACGGCCACGGCAACATCTCCTACGACCCCGACAACCACGACACGATGACCCGACTGCGTCAGGCCAAGGTCGACAAGATCGCCGAGTCGCTGCCGCCCTTGGAGGTCGACGACCCCTCCGGTGCAGCCAAGGTGTTGGTGTTGGGCTGGGGTTCGACGTACGGCCCGATCGGGGCGGCGTGCCGGGAGGTACGCAAAGCTGGGCTCGATGTCGCCCAGGTTCACCTGCGTCACCTCAACCCGTTCCCGCTGGACCTCGGTGAGATCCTCGGTCGTTACGACAAGGTGCTCATCCCCGAGATGAACCTCGGGCAATTGAGTCTGCTGGTCCGGGCCAAGTACCTCGTCGACGCGGTCGGCTACAACCAAGTGCGCGGACTACCGCTGACCTCCTCCGAACTGGCCGAGGAGATCATCCAGATGATCAAGGGGGCCCAGTCGTGACCGCGGTGCACCTGCCCTTCACGGGCCTGGCCGGGGTGCCGGCCGCCGATGCCCAGTTGACCGGCAAGGACTACACCTCCGACCAGGAGGTGCGTTGGTGTCCCGGGTGCGGTGACTACGCGGTCCTCAAGGCGGTGCAGTCGTTCCTGCCCGACCTCGGCCTGCGCAAGGAGAACATCGTCTTCGTCTCGGGGATCGGCTGCTCCTCGCGGTTCCCCTACTACCTCGACACCTTCGGGATCCATTCGATCCACGGACGGGCCCCGGCGATCGCCACCGGGTTGGCCACCAGTCGCGAGGACCTCTCGGTCTGGGTCGTCACCGGGGACGGCGACGCCCTCTCCATCGGCGGCAACCACCTCATCCACGCGATGCGCCGCAACGTCAACATCAAGATCCTGCTGTTCAACAACCGGATCTACGGCCTCACGAAGGGCCAGTACTCCCCCACGTCCGAGACCGGCAAGGTCACCAAGTCCACCC
>CALMLL010000045.1 GCA_937868075.1 uncultured Marmoricola sp.
GACCCGGGCCTCTCACAATCTCTCACAACGACCTCTGCGGACCAGATCGCCGTCGAAGCATCCGGTCCAGAGTCGCCATCGCGGCGACGGCTTCACCGTGCTGGGTGTGGGCGTAGATCCGCTGAGTGATCACGGGGTCGTGCCCGTGAATACTTGCGACGACATGCACGGGAATCCCTGCGCCGAGCAGCAGTGTCACGCTGGTGTGGCGCAGGTCGTGGAGCCTGACACGGCGCAGCCCGGCTGCGGCTGCTACCCGGTGGAACACGTTGGAGTACGTCTCAGGCCGCGGTGGTCGACCCGAGGCGTCCGCGCACACGAACCCGTCCTCTACGTAGGCGTCGCCGAGATCCCGGCGGTTGTCATCCTGGAGTCTCTGCGTCGATCGAAGCGCATCCACTGCGAAGGGGGCGAGAGGCACGACGCGCCGCGACCGCACCGACTTCGGCTCGCCTTCGGACACGCCACCTCCGTTGTGACCGAGCTGAACGCGGGAGCGTCGAACGACCAGGTGCGGACGCGCGGTGTCGAGCACGACATCCGACCACCGCATGCCCAGCACTTCGCCGCGCCTGAGGCCTGACAGGCTGAGCGCGAACGGCCCCGCCCATTCGTGATCCGCCGTCGCGAGCAGAAAGACCGACGCTTCCTCCTGCGTCCAGGACTGCATCTCCTGTGTCGGTTGCGGCAACAAGTCGACCAACTGCGCAGGGTTTCGCACCAACAAGCCTTCGCGAACGGCAGCCTGGAAGACCTGCCTCAGGACCCCGAGCGTCAGGTTGACCGAGCGCGCGGCGAGCGGCCTAGGGCCGGCCCGCATCGTGTTGATCAGCGCGACTAGATCGGTCTTGGAGACTTGGTCGAGGCGCCGATGGCCAAACTGCTCGAACGCGCGGTTCAGAGCGACCCGGTACCCCTCGAGCGTCTTGGGACGTATCGCATGGCGCCGGGACTCCAGCCACACCTGTGCGTACTCCTGCAGTGTCGCCTCGACGTGACCCACGTACGTACCCGAATTGACCGCGACCCTGGTCGAGGCGATGAAGGCGCGCGCCTCCTTCAGCGTGTCGAAGGTCCGCGTTGCCTGGCGACGTCGTCCGTCGCGAGCCGTGCCCGCATCGACGACGCAGCGCCAGCGTGCAGAGCCGTCACTCAGGACGACCCTTCTGATGGGCTCGCGACCCGCGCGACTCACGTACAGCCCCTGGAGTCCGGCACGGCGCTGAGTCTTGTGCCGCGAGAGGCAACGCGCCGGCACGAGCCCGCCGGCCCTGTGGACGACACGCCCGGTGGTACAGCACAGCTGCTGCACCTGTCGCTCCGGCGGCCAAGTTCCGTTGGCGGGCAGTCCACATCTAATGATGTGCGGCACGACTGCTCGAGACGCCGAGACGAGAAGCCACCGACGCTTCGACCGACCCCTTACGAGAGCGTCTCGCCTGCGCTCCAGGCTCAGACGGTCGCGCCGATTCCCGGCGCTACGAGCACAAATGGGCCGTTCTATGTCGGCGTGTGACGGTTGCTCGGGGACGAGGCGGGGACGGATGAGCACCAACGACCCAGCGCCCGAGCAGTCGACTCAGGCTGGCTCAGTGTCGGCGACGACGCGCAGCCTGGCCTCGTGCCCGGCACCTGCCGGCCGCAGCAAGGCGCGCATAGCGAGCGCCGCCTACCCCGAGGCGAGCCGGTGGCTACCCCTGGACCGCCACCGTGAGCAGGACCACGCTGTCCTCGAGCGCCTCCAGGCCGTGCCGACCCAATGGGATGACCAGGAGGTCGCCCGCTGACGCGTCCCAGGCGGCGTCGCCCTCGGTCAGGCGCACCGATCCATGCAGGACCTGAAGAGTGGCCTCGCCGGGACTCTCGTGCTCGTCGAGGCGGTGGCCGCCGGCCAGCGCGATCAGGGTCTGGCGCAACGTGCGCTCATGGCCACCGTAGACAGTGTGAGCACTGCGCCCGCTGGAGGCCTCCCGTGCAGCGGTGAGGTGCTGGTGGACCAGCGCGGTCAATGACGTGGTCTGCATGACGTGCCCTTCGGATCGGTTTCGGGGTTGCGGGCGGGGGAATCGCGGTGTGCGCGGGGTCAGGTCCGCGACACCTGGACGTGCCCGTCGTGGACGCGCACCGGATAGGTCCTGACCGGTGCGGTCGCGGGCAGGTTCAGGGCCTCGCCGGTGCGCAGGTCGAACTTCGAGCCGTGCATCCAGCACTCGATCGTGGCACCGTCGACCTCACCCTCGGACAGCGGCACCGCGGCGTGGGTGCACTCGTCGTGCACGGCGAACACATCATCGCCAGCACGGACCACACAGATGGCGTCACCGTCGACCATCACCGCGACCGGCATCCCGACGGCCAGTTCGCGGAACTCGCACACGGTGATCCAACTCATCTCGCGTCTTCCTCAGTCGCAGCAGCCCCCGGCGTGTGGGTCGCGCAGGAAGGGCAGCCGTCCTCGGACCCGTCGTCGATCCGGCCGCAGTGGGGGCACACCTGTGAGAGCCAGCAGGCCGGGTCACCACCCTGCGCGCTCACTGTGACTCCCGCACTGCGGCCGTCACACAGTTCGGTGCGGACCGCGAGACGTTCAGGGCGCACGCTGGCCGATGCGGTCCCACGCTGCCCCGTCGAGGGCGACGGCTGCGGCCGGGAAGATGCCGTTCTCCTCCTTGTCGATGTGCCGGCGCAGGAGGTTCTCGAGCTCCTGGACCTCTGCGTGGTCACCAGCGGCGACCTTGGCCAGGCGGGCGTCGATCTCCCGGTGCTCGGCGCACAGGGCTTCGACATGGCCCGCGAAATCCTCGTCGAGTCGCAACTCGGCGAACAGGCCCTGCTCCTCGCCCCTCGTGTGCGGGTCGAGCAGGGCCGCGAGCACCTCGACAGCAGTCGCCGCCCCAGCACCATCACCGTCGAGGGCGACGCGGCGCAGGGCACCGGTGGCATTGATGATCGCCACGTGCTCGGTGGACAGCCGACCGATCATGGCGATGGCCCGGCAACCGCAGTAGGAGCACATCGGCGATCAGGCGCGCTGCAGCCGGATGTGCCACGCCTCGGGACCGGCCTGCAGGTACTCCACGGCCACGCCCTCGGGGTAGCGGTCGCGGGCCTGGGCGAGCAGGGGCTGCGGATCGTGCGGGGCCACCAGGACCAGGGCGCCACCGCTGGGCAGGGAGTCCAGCGCCCCGAAGATGGCCGCGTGCCGGATCGCGTGCGGGATCTCCCGAGCATCCAGCACCGGCGCGTCATGGCCCTGGGCCTCGCCGCAGGTGCAGCCGGAGTGCGAGTGGGGCAGGGTGGGCAGGGGCTCGATCACGGTGGACTCCTCGGTTGTGGCTGGGTGTGGCTGGGTGTTGGCTGGACCGTTCGCCAAATACTACAGTGTCTCCTGTGGAAAATCACGGCCCTCGCCCCATCCGGCACGACGACGCCATGCCTTGGCTGTCCCCTGCCCGAGCCCGGGTCCTTGAGTACCTCCAGTCCCAAGCCGACCCGGTCGCTGCGGAGCAAGTTGCCGGAGTGTTCGGCCAGCATGTGAACACCGTGCGCGGACACCTCGACGCGCTCGTCGCCGACGGCCTGGCCCTGCGCCACCGGCAGGGCACCTCCGGTCGCGGGCGACCCGCATGGCACTACCGGGCCAACCCCCAGAACCCGGAGCCCGACGCACGGGTCCGCGAGTACGGGGCGCTGGCCGGAGCCCTGGCAGCGCACCTGATCCGGACCTGCCCTTCCCCCACCGACGAGGCGCGGGTCGCGGGGGTCGACTGGGGCCGGCGGATCGCCCAGGACCGGCATCGCCAGCCTTCCCCAGCCGCTCAGGACACCACCCATGCCCGCCACGAGGTCCTGGCCATCCTCGACGACCTCGGGTTCGCGCCGCAGGAATCCTCCGACTGCGACAGCGTGCGGCTGCTTCGGTGCCCCCTGCTGGACGTCGCCCGCCAGTACCCCGAGATCATCTGCCAGGTCCACATGGGGCTGATCTCGGGCGCACTCACCGAGCTCGGAGGAGACGACACGGGCGTCGACCTGCTGCCGTTCGCCGAGTCCGACGCCTGCCGGCTGGTCCTGCCCCACGCTCCCTCACCGGCGCCATCATGACCACCACAGACGTGGACGCGGAGCACCCCCAGCCGACGTCGCGCCGCCCTCCGTCGCCCCGCCCGGTGCCCCGGGGCCGGCTCGCACTGCTGCTGGGCGGTGGCGTCGCCATGCTCCTGGGACTCGACGCGGGACTGCTGCTGCTCGGCCTGCCCGCACCGGTGACCATCGATCGCCTGCCCGAGGTCCACGGCCAGCTGATGCTCATCGGCTTCCTCGGCACCGTGATCGCCCTGGAGCGGGCCGTGGCACTGCGCCGGCCCTGGGGCTTCAGCGCGCCACTGGCCACCGGGTTCGGCTCCCTGCTGCTGCTCACCGCCCTGCCCATCGAGGTCGGGCAGGTTGTCCAGCTGATCGGACTCTCGGTGCTGGTCGGGATCTACGGTGCCCTATGGCGGCGGGCGGCATCCACGGCGGTCGCGATCCAATGGCTGGGCGCCGTGCTCGCCACCGGTGGGGTGCTGCTGTGGACCACCGGCGTCACCACCGGTGCCCTGTTCCCCTGGCTGGCCGGCTTCCTCGTGCTCACGATCGCCGGCGAGCGCCTCGAGCTGGCCCACGTGGCGGCCCCGGGACCGGGCGCGCAGGCCGGCCTGCTGGGGATCAGCGCTGCAGTCGCGATCGGCGCAGCCGCGGCCCTGCTCTGGCCGACGCCGGGGACCGAGGCGTTCGGCCTGGCCCTGCTGGCCCTCGTGGGGTGGCTGCTGCGAAACGACGTGGCCACCCGCACGGTGCGATCGGTTGGTCTCCCCCGGTACTCGGCGGTCAACCTGCTGCTGGGCATGGGCTGGCTGGCGGTCGCCGGCGGATCCTGGGTGGTGCTCGGCCCGCAGGTCGACGGCCCCGGCTACGACCTGGTGGTTCACGCGGTGACCCTGGGGTTCGCCATGTCGATGGTGCTCGCGCACGCCCCGATCATCCTGCCCGCGGTCCTGGTCCGGCCGCTTCCCTACCGCCCGGTGCTCTACGCCGCGACGCTGGCGCTGCAGCTCTCGCTGATCCTGCGGGTTGCCGGTGACATCCGCGGGATCGGGTGGGCGTGGCAGGTTGGCGGGGTGGGCAACGTCCTGGCGCTGCTGGGCTTCGTGGCGCTGTCGGCGGTCCTGGTGGTGCGCCGATGAACCGGTCCACGTGGCACGCCCGCACCTCCACCGTCGTCCTGGCCTGGCTGGCTGCCGCAGCGATCGTGGCGCTGGCGCATCGGCAGGTCCCCGCCTCCACCTGGCTGATGGTGCACCTGCTGATGCTGGGGGCGGTCACCAACGCCCTGGTGATCTGGAGCTGGCACTTCACGGTCGCGGTGCTGCGGGCACCGCCAGCCAAGTCCCGCCGGGGTGAGGTGCTGCGCCTGGTGGCCGTCAACGCCGGAGCACTCGCGGTCGTCGCGGGGGTGCTGCTCGACGCAGCTCCCGCCGTGGCTGTCGGCGCCCTGGTCCTGGCGGCCGCCGTGCTCAGCCATGTCGTGGCCCTGCTCACGATGATGCGCCGGACCCTGCCCAGCCGGTTCGCGATCACCGTGCGCGCCTACGTGGCCGCAGGGCTCCTGCTGATCCCGGGGATCGCCCTGGGCGTGGCCCTCGCAGACGGGTCCCAGGCTCCCACCGTGCACAGCCAGCTGCTGCTGGCGCACGTGTCGGTGAACCTGATGGGCTGGGTCGGGCTGCCCATCATGGGAACGCTGGTGACTCTCTGGCCCACGATGCTGCGCACCGGGCTGGCGCCCGGCGCCGAGCGCAACGCGCGGCGAGCGCTGCCGGCGTTCGTCCTGGGCACCCTGGTCACCGCCGCGGGCGTCCTGGCCCCGGTCCATCTGCTCGCGGTCGCCGGGATCGCCGCGTACCTGGTCGGGATCGCCTGGACGATCGGACCCATGGCGGTCGTGATGCGCCAGCGCCCGCCGGCCTCGTTCCCCGCCTGGTCGACGCTGGCGGGGGTCGCCTGGATCGTGCTGTCCCTGGCCGCCTTCGCCCTGGTGCTCGCGGTGAACCCGGACGCGGAGACGGCGACCCAGAGCATGGGGACGTTGACAGCCGCGGTCGTCGTGGGCGGGGTCCTCCAGGTCCTCCTGGGTGCCCTGAGCTACCTGTCGCCGGTGATGGCCGGTGGCGGGCCCGCGGCGATGCGCCAACGGATCGCCCACGCCGACCGGGGACTCGGCCTCCGCCTGGTGACCGTCAACCTAGGGCTCGCCGTGTGCGTGCTGCCCAGCCCGAGCGCGGTCCGGGTGCTGGCCTCCGTTGCCGTGCTCGCAGCGCTGGTCACCACCGGCGCCCTCCTCGTGACCGGAACCCGCGAGACCCCACCAGGGGTGGACCCGGGGACCCCGGAGGGCGCCGTGGCCACCGCCCCCGGCCTGGGCCAGCACAGCCACGGCATCGCGCTCGGGCTCGCGGTCATCCTGATCGCCGTGGCCGGCGGGGTGGCGCTCGACCCGGCAGCCCTGGGAGGCGCCGCGGCCACAGCTGAGCCGGCCTCCGCAGGAGTGGCGGCCACCGGCGAGGTCACCCGGGTCACGGTCAGCATCCAGGGGATGCGCTTCACCCCGGATACCCTCCGGGTGCCCGCCGGGAACTCCCTGCAGATCACCGTGGTCAACAGCGGCGACGACGTCCACGACCTGGTCCTGGAGACCGGGGAGCGCACGCCGCGGCTCTCCCCGGGTCAGTCGGCCACGCTGGAGATCCCCGTCGTGGGCCGCGACCTGGCCGGGTGGTGCTCCATCGCCGGTCACCGCCAGATGGGCATGGTCCTGGCCATCGAGGTCGACGGGATCAGCGACACCACCGCCGGGCTTGGGACCTCCGGGGAGCACTCGGACGACGCCGAGCACGGCGGGGACGTGGCCGACACGGAATCCGACGACCATCCCACTCCGGACCTGATGGCTGAGCCTGGGCTGGGGTTCAGCGCCCACGACGCACGCCTGGCCCCGGCATCCACAAGCCGCACCCACCGTGTCCGCCTGGTCGTGACCGAGACGCAGGCCGAGGTGGCCCCGGGTGTCCGCCAGACCCGATGGACCTTCGGCGGGACCGCACCGGGACCCGTCCTGCGCGGGCGGGTCGGCGACACCTTCCTGGTCACCCTGGTCAACGACGGCTCCATCGGGCACTCGATCGACTTCCACGCCGGCGCCCTGGCCCCCGACCGCCCGATGCGCACCATCGCCCCAGGGGAGGAGCTGCTCTACCGGTTCACCGCCACCAGGGCGGGAATCTGGATGTACCACTGCTCGACGATGCCGATGTCCATGCACATCGCCAACGGGATGTTCGGCGCGGTGATCATCGACCCACCCGACCTCGCCCCGGTCGACGAGGAGTTCGTCCTCGTCCAGTCCGAGTCCTACCTCGGACCCCAGGGCGGCACCGCTGACGCCGACGCGATCGCTGCCGGTGAGCACGACCTGGTCAGCTTCAACGGCTACC
>CALMLL010000046.1 GCA_937868075.1 uncultured Marmoricola sp.
GACGGTGCTGACATGAGGCGGCTGAGGTGAGCCTTCGGATCGAGACTCCTCGCGACCTGCAGGAGGTGATGCGCACGGCGTACACGGTCAGTGCGCAGCAGTGGGACGCGATCAGTGCGCCCCTGGCTCCGGCCGTCGTGATCGCCGGGGCCGGCTCGGGCAAGACCACGCTGATGGCCGCGCGCGTGGTCTACCTCGTCGCCACCGGCCAGGTGACCCCCGAGCAGGTGCTGGGGCTGACGTTCACGACCAAGGCGGCCGGCCAACTGGCCACCTCGATCCGGGAGGCCCTGCGGACGGCCGGACTTCTGGCGCCAGCGCTCGACGATCCCGATGACGTCGACGTGGTGGAGCCGACTGTGGCCACCTACAACTCCTACGCCTCGGCGTTGCTGAGCGAGCACGGCTTGCGCATCGGTTTCGAGCCCGACACCCGGGTGCTGGCCGACGCCAGTCGCTTCCAGGTCGCCGCGGCCGTCGTCGCCGCCCACCGGGGCCCGATCGCACAGTTGTCCGACCACCCCGACACTGTGATCGCCAACATGCTGGCGTTGGAGTCGGCGATGTCGGAGCATCTCGTTTCCGCCGATCGGATCCGCGAGCACGCTCAAGGCTGGCGGCCTGGTTTCCACCAGGCTCGTCTCGACGAACTGGCCGGCAAGGCGCGATCGGGCCACCTCGAGGCCATCGACAAGGCCCTGGGTGCGATGACCCGCCGTGGTGAGTTGCTGGAGTTGGTGGAGGAGTACCGCGAGGCCAAACGTCGACACGGGCTCATGGACTTCGCCGAGCAGATCGAGTGGGCCGCCCAGTTGGCCTCGACCCACCCCGAGGTCGGCGCCTGCGAGCGTGAGCGCTTCAAGGTGGTGCTGCTCGATGAGTACCAGGACACCTCGGTGGCCCAGGCACTGCTGTTGGCCCGCCTGTTCGGGGACGGCCACCCGGTCACGGCGGTCGGTGATCCCAACCAGGCGATCTACGGCTGGCGGGGCGCCTCGGTGTCCAACATCCTCAACTTCGGTGACGACTTCCCTCACCCCGACGGGGTCCGCGTCTACCCGCTCACGGTGAGCCGACGCTCGGCCCCGGTGATCCTCCAGGTCGCCAACCTCCTCGCCGAGCCGCTCTATGCCGCTTCGGACTCCCTGCGACCACTCGATCCCGACCCGGCCAAGTCCGGTGGTCAGGTGCGGGTCCAGGTCTTCGAGACCCAGCCCGAGGAGTTGCGAGCGTTGACCGAGGGGGTCCGCGCGGCCCACGAAGCCATGACCGACCCGCAATGGCGCGAGATCGGCGTCTTGACCCGCGACAACAAGAGCGCCGAGGCGGCCTTCGACGCACTCAGCGAGGCCGGAATCCCGGTGGAGATCGTCGGCCTGTCCGGTCTGCTGCGACTGCCCGAGGTCGCCCAGGTGCTGGCGGTGCTGCGCTTGATCCACGACGTGACCGCCAACGCCGACATGCTCACCGTGCTGAGCGGG
Source organism: uncultured Marmoricola sp. (assembly GCA_937868075.1). Classification (GTDB taxonomy): domain Bacteria; phylum Actinomycetota; class Actinomycetes; order Propionibacteriales; family Nocardioidaceae; genus Marmoricola. The sequence goes on from CALMLL010000046.1 coordinate 1,482, forward strand.
CCGCGCTGGGCGATCGGCCCGCGCGATCTGGCCCTACTGGGTCGCCGCGCTCGCGAACTGGCCGACGTCTCCCACGTCCCGACCGCTGGGCTCGACGTCGATGAGGAACTCGCCGTTTGCGTGGTCGGGTCCGACCCCTCCGAGGTCGCCTCGCTCAGTGAAGCGGTGGCCGATCCTGGCGAGGCGGCGTACTCACCGGAGGCGCGAGAGCGCTTCGGACTGCTTGCCGCCGAACTGCGCCACCTCAGGGCGTACGCCGGCGAGCCCCTGCTCGATCTCGTCCGCCGCGTCATCGACGTCACCGGGATCGATGTGGAGTTGGCCAGTTCACTGAGCCCGGCCGCGTCGGCACGGCGCGACAACCTCGACCTGTTCATCAAGGCGGTGGCCGACTTCGAGGCCATCGACGGGGAGGTGAGCCTGACCGCGCTGCTGGCCTGGCTCAAAGCCGAGGACGAGTTCGGCAACGGCCTCGACGCGGCGACACCGAGCGAAGCCGACTCGGTCAAACTGCTCACGGTCCATCGAGCCAAGGGCCTGGAGTGGCAGGCGGCCTTCGTGATCGGCGTCTGCGAGACCACGTTCCCCAGCACGCGAGGTCGGTGGCTGTGGGTGACCAGTCCGGCGGTGCTGCCCTCCGATCTGCGTGGCGATGCCCGCGACCTGCCGCACCTGTCGGGCTACACCAAGGAGGCGATCGAGGCCTACCGCAACGACTGCAAGGCTCACGACCTGACCGAGGAACTCCGGTTGGCCTATGTGGCGGTGACCCGACCGGCGCAGACGCTCAGCCTCAGCGCCTACCTCTGGGGAGCCCGCCCGACCCCGTTCGGTCCCTCCTCGTATCTGTCCACGATCCGCGATGCCCCGACCGACCTTGGAGTCGACACCCACCACTGGCTCGACCGCCCGGGCCGCGGCGTGCCCAACCCGCTGCTGGCCGTCGACCACCTCTATCCCTGGCCCGGGGTTGAGACCTCTCCTGAGACCGAACGCAGGCAGGCGGCCGCGGCTTGGGTGACCGATCGTCAGGCCGGGCGGATTCCGGCCGACCTGCCAGTGGAGTCACCGGCGTCCGCGATGGTGATCGCCGACTGGGATCGCGAGATCCAGCGGTTGCTCGATGAGGCGCTGACCGGCCAAGACGCCACCGAGGTGACGTTGCCCAGCACGTTGTCGGCGACCGCCCTCTCCCGTCTGCGCGACGATCCCGACGGGTTCGCTCGCGACCTGGCCCGGCCGATGCCGAGGCAGCCCTCACCCTCGGCGAGGTTCGGCACGAGGTTCCACGCGTGGGTCGAGTCGAGGTTCGGTCAGTTGGGCCTGCTCGACCCCGACGACCTGCCCGGTCGGGCCGACACCGACATCGACGATGACGAAGATCTGCGCGACCTCATCCAAAGGTTCGCCTCGGGGCCTTTCGCCGAGCGGCGCCCGGTGGCCGTCGAGGCCCCCTTCGCGCTGGTGCTGGCCGGTCAGGTCATTCGTGGTCGCATCGACGCGGTCTACTCCGACGGCGACGGGTTCTTGCTGGTGGACTGGAAGACCAATCGCGCCCACGATGCCGACCCGCTGCAACTGGCGATCTATCGCGAGGCCTGGGCCGAGTTGACCGACACCGACCCAGCCGAGGTGCGGGCGGCGTTCCACTACGTGCGCAGCGGGGAGACGCTAACCCCGCCGCTTCCCGATCGCGGGGAGTTGGAGGAGTTGGTCCGACCTAGTCGGAACTGAACGCCGCCGCCAACGCGATGTGCACCATGTCGGCGAAGGTCTCCTGGCGCTCGGCCGCGGTGGTTTCCTCCCCGGTGAGGATGTGGTCGCTCACGGTGCAGATCGCCAACGCCCGACGCTTGTGCGCGGCGGCCAGCGTGTAGAGCGCGGAGGCCTCCATCTCGACCGCGAGCACTCCGTGGCCGGCCATCGGCTCGGTGATCTCGGGCCGAGGGCTGTAGAAGGAGTCGCTGGAGAAGATCAGCCCGACGTGTGCGGTGACTCCCGGACGAGCCGTGGCGGCCGCATGGGCCGCGCTGAGCAGTCCGAAGTCGGCCACCGGGGCATAGTCCAGTCCGTGGAACCGGATCCGGTTCATCGAGGAGTCGGTGCACGCACCCGAGGCCAAGACCACGTCTCGCAGGGCCAAGTCGGGGCTCAGCGCTCCACACGAGCCGACCCGGATGATCGTCTCGACGGCGTACTCGGTGAACAGTTCGCTGGCATAGATCGCCAGCGACGGTTGCCCCATGCCCGAACCCTGGACCGAGACCTGGTGACCCTGCCAGGTGCCGGTGAAGCCGTACATCCCGCGCACCTCGGTGTAGCGCTGCGCGTCATCGAGGAACGTCTCGGCGATCCAGGCCGCGCGCAGCGGGTCGCCGGGCATCAAGACGACGGGGGCGATCTGGCCGGGAGCGGCGCCGATGTGAGTGCTCATGGCAGGAGAGACTAAGGGGGTGCTGACCGATATCGCCTTCTCCCGCTATGCCCATGACCGGATCGCGGACCGTCGCGTCGACGACGCCTGGTTGGAGGAGGTGTGGTCATCGCCCTCGACACGGGTGCTGGTCATCCCCGGTACGCGGGTGCCCGTAGTCGACGGCACCGTGGTCTGGTGTGCCCCGGCCGAGGCGCCCGAGGGCACTCGGGTCCTGCTGGGGCAGCACGACGGGGTCATCCACGTGGCGGTGCTTGTGGCCGCAGATCGCGCTCAGCCGCACCACCTACCCATCCGGGACGCACTGCCGGCCCTGGGTGGGGACGCCGAACTCGTTGTCCACGCGGTCGGCATGGCCGAGTGGCATTGGGCCACACGGTTCTGCCCGCGCTGTGGCGGTGACTTGGCCAGCACTCACCAGGGGCACGTACTCAAGTGCGTGCAGTGCCAGCGCGAACACTTCCCGCGCACCGACCCGGCCGTGATCATGCTGATCACCCGCGGTGAGGGCGACCAGGAGTGCGCGCTGCTGGGGCGTCGCCCGGGCTGGCCAGCGGGGCGGTACTCCACCCTGGCCGGGTTCGTCGAGCCGGGGGAGTCTCTCGAGCACGCGGTGCGCCGAGAGGTCTGGGAGGAGGCCGGGGTCGCCGTCGGCGAGGTGAGGTACGTCGGGTCGCAGCCCTGGCCGCTGCCCTCCAGCCTCATGCTCGGCTACTACGGCACCGCTTTGACCGAGGAGATCAGTGTCGACGGCGAGGAGTTGGAGGAGGCGCGCTGGTTCACCCGCGATCAACTGCGGGCCGGGGCCGAGGACGGGTCGGTGGTGTTCCCGCCGGGAGTCTCGATCAGTCGCACCCTCATCGCGACCTGGTTCGGTGAGGAGTTGCCGGGCTCCTGGTGAGCCCTGGTCAGCCGATCTCGGCCAGTTTGGCCTGAACCTGCTTGATCGAGGGGTTGGTCTGGGCCGAGCCGTCGGCGTACACCAGGGTCGGGACGGTCTGGTTGCCGCCGTTGGCGTCCATCACGATCTGCGCGGCCGCGGGGTCACGCTCGATGTCGACCTCGGTGAACTCGATACCGGCACGCTTGAGTTGCGCCTTGAGGCGGTAGCAGTAGCCACACCACACGGTGGTGTACATCGTGAAGCTCATCGTGTCGGACCTCGGATCTAGAGTCTGTGGGTGTTGCGGGCACCAGTGTGCCCAACCCGAACCGATGCGGAGGCATTCCCGGTGCACGCCGACGACCTGCTCAACGCGCTCGACCCCGAGCAGCGGGCGGTGGCCACCGCGCTGCGCGGTCCGGTGCGGGTGCTGGCCGGTGCCGGCACGGGCAAGACCCGCGCGATCACCCACCGGATCGCCTACGGCGTAGCCACGGGGGTCTACAACCCCTCCTCGGTGCTTGCGGTCACCTTCACCACGCGTGCGGCAGGCGAGATGCGCACGCGGTTGCGAACGATGGGGGCTGGGCTCACCCAGGCCCGCACGTTCCACTCCGCTGCGCTGCGCCAGGTCCGCTACTTCTGGCCCCAGGTCTACTCCTCGGCGCCGCCCACGCTGGTGGACTCCAAATTCGGCATGGTCGCCCAGGCTGCCCGCTCGTTGCGTCTGGCCACCGATCAGGCCACGTTGCGCGATCTGGCCAGCGAGATCGAGTGGGCCAAGGTGAGCAATGTCCGCCCCGACGACTACGCGCGGATCGCCGGCGCACGGGGTCGGGAGGTCGCCGGGGTCGATGCGGCCACCGTGGCCCACGTCTTCGGTGGCTACGAGCAGGTCAAACAGGAGCAGGGCCGCATGGACATGGAGGACGTCCTGCTGCTGGCCGCGGCACTGTTGGAGGACGACTCGGTCGCCGCCACGGTACGCCGCCAATACACCCACTTCGTGGTCGACGAGTTCCAGGACGTCTCCCCGATCCAGGCGACGTTGTTGGACCTGTGGCTCGGTGGTCGAGACGAGATCTGCGTCGTGGGGGACCCCGCTCAGACCATCTACTCCTTCGCCGGTGCCCGCGAGACCTACCTGCTGGACTTCAAACGCCGCCACCCCGGCTGCACCAGTGTGGAGTTGGTCCGCAACTACCGCTCGACCCCCCAGATCGTGGCCGTCGCCAACACCACCCTGGGTGGTGGCCGCACCTCCGGTGTCCGACTGCAGGCCCAGTCCGAATCGGGGCCGGAGGTGACCTGGTCGGCCCAACCCGACGAAGTTGCCGAGGCCGATGCGGTGGCCCGTGAGGTCAGCCGACTCCACCGCGAGGGGGTGGCCTTGCGCGAGATGGCGGTGCTCTTCCGGGTCAATGCCCAATCGGAGGCCCTCGAGGAGGCGCTGACTTCGGCCGGCATACCGTTCACGATTCGCGGCGCGGCCCGGTTCTTCGACCGCCAAGAGGTCAAGCAGGCCACCGCCCTGTTGCGCGGTTCTCTGCGCGCCGACGGCGAAGGGGACACCCTGCCCCGCAGGGTGCGTGAAATCTTGTCGAGTCTGGGCTGGGCCGATGAACCGCCGGCCGGCCGAGGGCAGGCCCGCGACCGGTGGGAGTCACTGGTCGCGCTGGTCACCGTGGCCGACGACTTCGCCGCCTCGCATCCCGAAGCCGGTTTGGCCGAACTGATCGACGACCTCGACCGCCGAGCCGCCGAACAGCACGCCCCCGTCGCCGAGGGGGTCACTTTGGCGACTCTGCACACGGCCAAAGGGCTGGAGTGGGAGGCGGTCTTCCTGGCGGGGATCCACGAGGGGTCGATGCCGATCAGCTACGCCCGACGACCCGCCGAGGTCGAGGAGGAGCGGCGCCTGCTCTACGTCGGCATGACCCGCGCTCGTCGACACCTCTGGGTGTCGTGGTCGGCGGCGCGTCATCCCGGTGGCCAGGCGCGTCGCAAGCCCAGTCGTTTCATCGGTGCGGCTCTCCCCGAGGCCCTGGCGGCTTCCAGTGCGGCGCGGCTGGACAAGCCAGCGAAGTCGCGGCGCAAGGCCGCGCAGTGCCGCACCTGCTCGGTGCCGTTGGGCACTCCCAAGGAGCGCAACCGCGGCTACTGCGACGACTGTCCGATCCCCTATGACGAGGCGTTGTTCGAGCAGTTGCGGGCCTGGCGCAAGCAGCGTGCCGACGCAGACTCGGTGCCGGCCTTCGTGGTCTTCTCCGACGCCACCTTGGAGGCACTGGCCGAGCACCCACCCACCACGGCTCGTGGGCTGTTGCAGGTGCGCGGGATCGGGGCCGCCAAGGTCGACAAGTACTCCGAGGAGTTGCTGGCGGTGCTTTCGGCGTACGCCGCAGCGGGAGCCGACTCCTGACGACCCATCGGCGCGGCGAGAAATTAATTGGTTTGCCCGCTCGGGACAGCGGCGACTAACCTACCCACGACATCCCCGGAAGGGGCCACTCGCGTCACACGTCCCTGGCACGGACGGGCGCATGCAGCGAAGAGGAGGTGCGCACGTGTTCAACCCCATCACCCACACCTGCGCATTCGGCACCGCTGCCTTTGGTGGCTCCATGCCCTGCGCCGATCGCGCCCGCCTGTCTGGCATCAAGTTCAGCGGCATCAATGGCCCGGTCCGCACCGCAGAGGTGACCACGTCCTATCCGGGGACGACTGTCTGTCTTCACACCTAGATCACTAGGCGAAACAGGCCGCGGACCCGAACCGGGATCGCGGCCTTCGTGGTTTTCGACCACGACAGTCCGGCTCCCACCACCACACCCACAGACAGGTAGTAGAGGAGGAGGGAAACGCCATGACGGCGCTGCCTTGTCATCGAGTGGAGCCGGAACTGTTCTTCGCTGAGGCCCCGGCGGATCTGGAGCACGCCAAGACGCTGTGCCAGGCCTGCCCGGTCCGGGTGGAGTGCCTGGCCGGCGCCATCGACCGGCGTGAGCCATGGGGCGTCTGGGGCGGAGAACTCTTCCAGAACGGCGTGATCATCGCTCGCAAGCGTCCCCGGGGACGGCCACGGAAGAACCCCGTCGCCGCGTGACCCCAACCAGACCAGACCATGAGACAGGAAGACGGACATGACCAAGCACGACTACCGGGTCGTGGCGCGCATCAGTGCCCGAGCCCGAGCGGTTGTCGCCAGTCGTGAGGCTGAACGGGTGCTCGACGCCCGACATCAGCTGCTGCGACTGGTGTGAGCCCGCATCGACCACCACGCCCCCGGTTCAACCCGGGGGCGTGGTGACGTTCGGGGGTGGGGCGTCGTACTTTTGCTCCATGCCGACCTGCGACTTCTGCGGCGACTACACCGAGAGTGACGACCTGCCGATCACCTGGACGAGTGCGGTCGAGGGCGGCCGGCAGAAGTTCTTCTGCTCGATCTGCAGTCGCGACCATCTGCGCTCGATGGAGGCCAAGCTCGACTCCGAATGGTGGTGAGGGTCCTAGTCCTCGGCGAAGCCGGGCAGCAACTCGGTCAGGATCGCCCGGAACGGCGCCTCGGCGCCCAACTGACTCATCACCCCGATCCCGCCCAGCCAGGTCCGGTGGATCAACATGTACGACGGCGGCAGGTTCAGTTTGAGCGACAAGGTGTAGCCCGGCTCGCGGGGGTCGTTGATCCGCTGGAACTGGGTGCGCATCCAGTCACGGGAGAAACCGAACCGCTCGACCGCGGCCGGTTCCACGAAAGGCGCCAGGTAGTCCAGCAGCAGGTCGGGGTCGATGGTGACGTTGGGGCGGATGAATCCTTCCTCGCGCAGCCCGGCCAGCAGCCCCTCACGGTCATGCTTCCCGGCGACCCGGATGAGCCGGCCCATGGCTTCGGGCAGGTGGCCCTCCTCGAGCCGGGCGACCGCACCGAAATCGAGCACGCCAAGTCGACCAGGGCTGCCGTCGGGGTTGGGGATGACCCTGAAGTTGCCGGGGTGCGGATCGGCGTGGAGGAGCCCGGTGCGCACCGGGCCGTCGAAGAGGAAGCGAGCGAACAACTGGCCGTAGTGGTCGCGCTCGGCGCGGCTACCGTCGCTGATCACCGCGGCCAGGGATGAGGAACTCTCCAGCCACTCGGTGACCAGCACTTGCTCGCCGACATCGACCACATCGGGGATGACGATGTGCGGGTCGCCTTCGAAGGCCGCAGCGAAGGTGGCTTGGGCTTCGGCCTCGAGGGGGTAGTCCAACTCGTCCTTGGCACGGTCTAGGAGTTCGTCGATCAGGGGCTTCACGTCGATGCCGGGCAGCATCGCCCCGATGGAGCGGCCCAGCCGGGCGATCTGTTTGAGGTCGGACATCAGCGCTTGCTCGGCGCCGGGGTATTGCACCTTGACGGCCACCTCTCGGCCGTCGTACCACCGGCCTCGGTGGACCTGCCCGATGGAGGCCGCCGCGGCCGGCTCGGCATCGAACTCGACGAGGCGGGAGCGCCAGTCCGGGCCGAGTTGCTCGGTCAGGATCTCGCGAACGGTGATCGTGGGCATCGGCGGGGCCGCGTCCTGCAGTTGGGTCAGATGGTCGCGGTAGGGGGCGACCAGGTCGTCGGGCAGGGCCGACTCCAGGATCGACATGGCCTGCCCCATCTTCATGGCGCCGCCCTTGAGTTCACCGAGGGTGCGGAACAGCTGCTCGGCCGTGCGCTGTTGGACGTCGGCGAGAACGATCTCAGCGTTGGCGCCCCCGAGGCGTTTGCCCAGGCCGAGGGCGGTGCGCCCGGCGAAACCGATCGGCAGGGCCGCGAGGCGGGCGCCACGCGCGATGGCCTTGCGGGGCAGTTCGCTCACGCCTCCATTGTGACCGACCATCCACAACCGCATCCGGGATGCGGTCGCCAGTGGGTGATCTCGACCTCCCCGGTCTGCCCGCTCACTGTCACGGTGCCGCCCACCGTGGTCGCGGCGCCGCCTCTGAGCCAGCAGCGCAGGTCGTTGAGGGCCCAGGCCAGCGCGAGCCGAGCGAGGTCCTCATCGATGTGGTCGCCGAGTCCGTCAGCACGGGGGAGGGCGCTGGCTCGGGCATGGCTGGCGACCAGAAGCGGCCACCTCGGGTCATGGTCGCGTTGGTGCGCGTCCAGGCAGCGCACGCAGGGTGAGACACCCGGCATCACCAGGGGGCCGATCAGGGCATCGCCCTCCATGAACCGCACCAGGCAGTGCGGCAGTCCCGCCTGCATCAGCGGGTCCACCTCACTGCGGTCGATCTCCCCGGCTCCCACGAGCAGGACCGCCTGTGGGTCGCCTTCTCCTGGGTCCTCGACGAGTGCGTCGAGCCCGAGGAGCGGACTGGCGCCGTAAGCGCGGATCTCGATCGCCGGTCGCGGTGGCCGCACCCGGGCCAGGGGCAGTTGCACAAGGAGGCCGAGGGTGTCGAGGGCGGCCATGACCTCGGGGTCACAGCCTTCGGCAGGTCCCGCCACGGCCAGGGTGTCGAGGGTGCGGCGTACGTCGGGAGTCAGGTCGAGGATCACCGCGTGATGGGGCTGGAGCCCGATCTGGACCTGGTCGTGTTCGCGCCGCAGCACGTGGAAGCCGGGGCGTAGCACGTGGCGGGTCATGCGGTGAGGAAAGCACGCCTGAGGTTGACGCGGGGGTGGTTATCCACAGCGGATGCAGCACCCTCGACATGTCGGGAAAAACAAGACGGGCGGCAGAGACCCGAAGGTCCCGCCGCCCGTCGCGACGTGTGGCGTGATTACGCCTTGCCGAGGATGCGGTTGAGGTTGGTGCCGCACTCGGGGCAGACGGCCTTGGCCATCCGGGTGCCCTTGTCGTTCACTCGCACTTCACCGCTCGCCTCGCGCTTGGCCTTGCACTTCACGCAGTAGAACTCGCCGCTCCAGGTCTCCGCCATGACGGCCTCCTTTTCATCGATCCTTGGTCGTCGCGGCGGGGGACCAGGGAAGAACCCGCCGGGGCTCGCCTTGCTGAGCCGATATGACCCTACGACACGCATGTTCAGGCGTGGGGGAGGTGGGGTGTCGGCGCGTTGCCGGGGGCCTGGAACTACGCTCGCCAGTCATGAGCCTGCTCCTGATCGACCGCCCTGCCGACGGGGTGGTGGTGCTGACCTTGAACGACCCGGACCGACGCAACGTGATGTCGGATGAGATGACCGCGCAATGGGTCGAGACGATCTCCTCGCTGCGCACCGATGCCGGCGTACGAGCGGTCGTCGTCACCGGCGCAGGGACGGCTTTCAGTTCCGGCGGCAACACGGGCTGGATCGCCTCTGAGCCCGACGCCACCGTCGACTCGCTGCGCACTCGGATGATCGCCTTCTACCGAGCCTGGCTCTCCATCCGCGAACTCGAAGTGCCGGTGATCGCCGCGGTCAACGGGCACGCGATCGGGGCCGGTCTCTGCCTGGCACTGGCCGCCGACCTGCGGTACGCCGCGGATGGAGCGCTGATGGGCGCTCCCTTCGTCAAACTCGGGATGCACGCCGGGATGGCTGCTACCTACCTCCTGCCCAACGTGGTGGGCGAGGCCCATGCTCGCGACCTGCTGCTTACCGGACGGCTCGTGGACGCCGATGAGGCACTGCGATTGGGGATGGTCAGCCGGGTTCTTCCCAAGGAGTCCTTCCGCGACGAGGTGATCGAGATCGCCGCCGGGATCGCCCGGACCGCGCCGATCGCCAGCCGCTACACCACCCTGGCGCTGCGCGACGGTGGCCATGCCTCGTTCGAGACCGCGATCCAGTGGGAGGCCCTGGCCCAACCCATCACCCTGGCCACTGCCGATCTGCAAGAAGGCATTGCCGCGGCCCGGGAGAAGCGGCCTCCCCAGTTCCTCGGCCGCTAGTCCTGCCCCTGTGGGTTTCGCCTCGGTCGGGCACTTTCCGGGTCTGTTCTAGACGGTTGGCTCATCTGTGCCGGGGTTGTTGAAATCCGGACAATCTGGCGCGAATCACAGCTTGATTGTGGTCTTCCACACATCGGTTCGGGCTGTACACACGTTTTCCACAGGGTTGTCCACAACCCGTGGACAACCCTTCACCGGAGGGTGAGACTCCCGGCGTACCGAGCCGGTGGCGACCTGCCCACGAGCGATTGACCAATCCCTCGCCACGCGCCTACGGTTGAGTTCTGACGAGGCTCCCGCTGAGTCGGCACCGTTCGCAAGGGGAAGGCAAACGGGCGTCGGCCACCGGGAGCCTCTTCGGCTCTCCATCGCCCGACGAGCCTCCACCGACCCCACCGCGTCGGAGGGGGAGGGCAGAATGCCGCCCATGACACACGAGGCCGGCGGGTACGCCGGCGGACCGGTCGCGGCACTCCGGCGGATCGCTTTCTTGTTGGAGCGCTCGCGGGCCGACACCTACAAGGTGAAGGCGTTCCGCAGCGCAGCGGCCGCGATCCTGTCGCTGCCCGAGGCCGAGTTGGTGGAGTTGGGCCAGTCGGGCCGGCTCACCACGTTGGCTGGGGTCGGAAAGTCGACGGCCACCGTCATCGAGGAGGCGCTCGAGGGCCGCGTCCCGGAGAGACTGAGGGCTCTGGAGAACACCGACGGCGGGCCGTTGACCAAGGGCGGCCACGAACTGCGGGCCCAGCTCAAGGGTGACCTTCACTCCCACTCGGACTGGTCCGACGGCGGCTCGCCGATCGAGGAGATGGCCATGACGGCCATGGAGTTGGGCCACGACTATCTGGTCCTGACCGACCACTCACCCCGACTTCGGGTCGCCAACGGGCTCTCTGCGGCCAGGCTGAGCAAGCAGTTGGGGGTCGTCGAGGCGGTCAACGACCATCTGAGCGGCCAGTTCCGGCTGCTCAAGGGCATCGAGGTCGACATCCTCGACGACGGCTCGCTGGACCAGTCCGAGGAGATGCTGGCCCAACTCGACCTGCGGGTCTCCTCGGTCCACTCCAAACTCCAGATGGACTCCGAGGCGATGACCCGGCGCATGGTCGCTGCGGTCCGCAACCCCTGGACCAACGTCTTGGGGCACTGCACCGGGCGCCTGGTCACCGGCAGTCGGGGGATCCGCGGGCAGTCGCACTTCGACGCTCGGGCGGTGTTCGAGGCCTGCGCGGCCAATGACGTTGCCGTCGAGATCAACGCCCGCCCCGAGCGCCGCGACCCGCCCACCCGACTTCTCGAACTCGCTGCCGAGATTGGCTGCGTGTTCTCCATCGACTCCGACGCCCACGCCCCGGGCCAACTCGACTTCCTGGTCTACGGCACCGAGCGCGCCGAAGCGGCCGGCATCCACCCCGACCGGATCATCAACACCTGGCCGGCCGAACGGTTGTTGTCCTGGGCGCGCCCGGCGTGACCAGGTTTCGTCGGCCCCTCGATCTAGGCTCGTCGCCATGACCAACGTGGAGGTACGCCGAAGTGCGCGTCGTCGGCGCACCGTCTCGGCCTACCGCCGCGACGGCAAGGTGATCGTGCTGATCCCGGCCGCGTTCACCCGGGCCCAGGAGGCGGAGTGGGTGGCCAAGATGGTCGCTCGGCTCGACCGCCCGACGGGCCGCCGAGCACCGCGCAGCGATGCCGCGCTTGCGGCGAGGGCGGCACGGTTGTCCGCCGATCTGTTCGGCGGTCAGGCACAGCCGACCAGCGTGCGCTGGGTGAGCAACCAGAACACCCGCTGGGGATCCTGCACGCCGAGCACGGGGGCGATCCGGCTCAGCCACCGCCTCCAACAGATGCCGAGCTATGTCATCGACTCGGTGCTGGTTCACGAGTTGGCCCACTTGCTGGTGCCGGGGCACGGCAGCGAGTTCTGGGCCCTTGCCGACCGCTACCCCCAGGCCGAGCGGGCCAAGGGCTACCTCGAGGGCGTGGCCGCCGCGGCCGGGCTCCAGATCAGCGACGACGACGAAGACTGAGCTCGACCAGGTCGCGGATGCTGGACTCCGCGGTGGGCAGGGCGTCCGGAGCGAACCACCGCACGTCGCGGGACTCCTCGCTTCGTTGCGGTTGGGCCCCGGAAGGTGCCGTCACGACGAATCTGACGTCGAGGTGGTCCACCACCCCACGTGGGTGGCAGAACGACACCGGGTGGCGGTCCAGATGCACCGGAGTGGGGTCGATGACCAACCCGGTCATGCCCGACTCCTCGGTGGCCTCGCGCAGCGCAGCCGCGGCCAAGGAGGAGTCCCCGGCCTCCGTGTGACCGCCCACCTGGAACCACTGACCGGCCTTGGCGTGCAGGGTCAACAAGACGTGGCCCGCGTCCGCGGAGACGACCAAGGCGCTGGTGGTCAGATGCCCGGGAAAGCAGGTGCGCAGGTCGGCGTCGTCATGGGTCGAGACGAAGTCGAGATAGTCGCGTTGCAGCCGGGCCTGCTCGATCGAGGGCGCCCGCCAGGCGCGCAGCGTGGCCAGCGCCTCGGCGTGGAGGTCACTCACCCTCGGAGTCGAGAAGGTCGTTGAGGGCCCGGTCGAACTCCTCGTCGGTGAGCGTCGTCGGCTCCACGACGTCAGCGCGGAAACCCAACGGATCGTCGAGGTCGGCCGCGGTCGGCAGCAGATCGGGGTGCGCCCAGACCGCCTCGCGACCGTCGGCGCCGAACCGCGAGCGCAGCGATCCCCACAGGGTTGCGGCGTCGCGCAGCCGGCGTGGGCGAAGTTCGAGGCCGACCAGGGCGCCGAAGGTCTGCTCGGCCGGACCGCCGGCCGCGCGTCGCCGCCGGATGGCCTCCTGCAACTTCGGCGCGCTCGGCATCCTCGATGCTGCCTGTCCCACCACGTCGTCGACCCAGCCCTCGACGAGGGCCAGCGTGGTCTCCAGTCGCTGCAGCGCTGCGGTCTGCTGAGGGGTCTGTTGCGGCTCGAAGAGCCCACCGGCCATCGCGTCCTGGATCGCCTGCGGATTGCTCGGGTCGATGTCGCGCATGGCCGACTCGATGCCGGAGAGGTCCATGGTCATGCCGGCGGCGTACGCCTCCACGGCCGAGAGCAGGTGGGCGCGCAGCCACGGGACGTGTCCGAAGAGTCGCTGGTGGGCGCACTCGCGCAGCGCCAGATAGAGCACCACGTCCTCTTCGCTGACGTCGAGACCATCGGCGAAGGCGGTGATGTTGCTGGTGACCAGCGCCGCTTGCCCGGCTGGGCCGAGGGGCAGTCCGATGTCGCTGGCGGTGAGTACGTCGCCGGCCAGCGTGCCGAGGCCTTGGCCGACCTGGGCGCCGAAGACGCTGCCGCCGACCTTGCCGAACATACCCAGCAGTGGCCCGGCCATCGCCTTAGCCTCCTCGGGGAGGGCCTCGGACATCGCCGAGTTGACCTTGGTGGCGATCGGGGCGACCAACTTCTGCCAGACCGGGAGGGTTTCCTCGATCCACTCCGCTCGGCTCCAGGCGGCTCCGACCGTCACCGCGCTGGGCAGGGGGGTCTCGGAGTCGAGCCAGTGGTCGGCCAGGCGCACCGAGTCGTTCACCCTGTCGCGATCGGCCCGCCCGGGGGTGGGGTCTGGGGAAGCGGCGGCCACCTGGCGGGCCAGGTCGTGGGCCAAGGTCCAGTTCACCGGACCGTCGTAGGGCTTCATCAGGCCCTGGAACTGGGCCATCAGACCGGACAGGTCCGGCATCTGGCCGGCACCGCCTCCGGAGGCGAAGGAGGCGAACAGCTGCTCGAACGGAGTGCCCTTGAACGGGTTGTTCGGATCGGGGGAGTCGCCCGGGATGGGCTCGTTGCTCATGCTGGCAAAAGTACCGAACGGTCCTAGGGTTGGCCGGTGAGCACGATCCGACTGCTGGAGATCCGCGAGTCCGCCCTCGATGTGGCCGAGGTGTTGGCCGCCGTGTCCCACGACGCGGCCGGTGGGGTGAGTGTGTTCGTCGGGAACGTCCGTGATCACGACGGCGGGCTGGCGGTCTCGCACCTGGACTACACCGCTCATCCGACCGCGGTGACACGGCTTGCCGAGGTGGCCGCCGAGGTGGCCGCCGAGTTCGACGTGCTGGCCCTGGCCGCCGTGCACCGGACCGGGCGCTTGGAGATCGGCGAAGCGGCCGTGATCGTCGCCACCGCGGCCGCTCACCGAGGCGAAGCGTTCGTGGCGACCGAGGCGCTGATCAACCGGCTCAAGGAGCGGGTGCCGATCTGGAAGCACCAGGTCTTCGCCGACGGTTCCCAGGAGTGGGTGGGCACGCCCTGACCCGGCGTGGGGAAGGCGTAGGGGAGTGTTCGGCGACGTACGCTCCTGGGCATGACGATCCTGTGGTGGCTGGTCCCCAGCCTGGTGGTCTCACTGGCCGCCATGGCCTGGGTGCGTTGGGTCGCCAACGGTGCCACCGGAAGCCGTCTCGATGACCCCGCCGTGCTCGATCGGATCGGCCGGGCACTGGGTTCGCCGACATCGCCAACGCACCACCAGTCAGTGCGCTCTCGGCCGCAGCCACCGCTGCCCCTTGCCTCTCCAGACGGGGCGTCCGGGCCGGACGAGGTCTTCTGGGACCTCCCACACGATGGCGCCGCGTAGGCGCCGACCGCGACCTCTCTAGGGTGTGCCCATGAGCCGCCACACCAAAGCCCTGTTGGTGGCGGCATCCGTCCTGCTGGCGCTCTACGTCACCCTCGGCGTCGTCCCAGCGCCGTACGTCGTGATGAGCCCGGGCCCAACGGTCAACCTTCTCGGTGCCCACGAGGGCAACGACTACATCCAGATCCATGGCGCGCCGGTCTATCGGGACCGGGGTGCCTTGCGCATGCTGACCGTCGTCTCCACCGGCCCGGAGGAACATGTGTCGGCTTGGGACGCTCTCACGGCCTGGGGAAGTCCTCGTGACGCGGTGTATCGCTACGAAGACATCTATGCCCCACAAGAGACCTCTGAGACGGTCAAGGAGGACGCCGGAGTCGACATGACGAACTCCCAGGACACCGCGATCGCGGTCGCCCTGCATCGCTTGGGCAAGACCTTCCCCACCTACGTGCAGATCCTGGGCGTCGCCCCGGATGGGCCGAGTGAGGGGATCTTGCAGGTGCACGACCTGGTGTTGCGGGTGCAGGGCCAGCGCATCACGAGTCCGGAGGAGGCGGTCACAGCGATCCAGGGGGCCAAACCTGGGGATCGGGTGCGACTGGTGATCAAGCGGAAGGGACACATACGAAACGTGAGCGTCACAGCCATAGAGTCGACTCGCGAGAAGGGCAAAGCCGCGCTCCAAGTCAGTATCGGCATCGGGTATGAGTTCCCCATCGACGTCCGAGTGGCCCTTGACGACAACATCGGCGGCCCCAGTGCCGGGATGATGTTCGCGACCGCGATCTACGACACCCTCACACCCGGGTCATTGACCGGTGGCCAGTCCGTGGCCGGCACTGGAACCATCGACACCGATGGACGCGTGGGCCCGATCGGCGGGATCGGCCAGAAGTTGGCCGCTGCCGAGGCCGCGGGCGCGAAGCTCTTCTTGGCCCCGGCCGGCAACTGCGACGAGGTCAGGGCAGCCACGTGGGATCACTCCGCGATGCGGGTCGTGCGGGTCGACACCTTCGACCAGGCGATCAGCGATATCGAGGCCTGGAGCAAAGACCCGAAAGCGACCATGGTGGAGTGCACCTCATGACCACGACCCTGCCCGCCGTCGTTCGTGAACTCGAGGCCCACGCCGCCGAGGCCGGCTGGGACCAACCCGCGCGCCTCTTCGCCCTTGTCCCGACCGACGATCTGGTCGCTGCCGAGCCGGGCCTGGCCGATCTGCTGGCTGACAAGCGCGGCGGGCTGACCGCCGTCGAGCAGGAGCCGCTCAAGGCCGAGCAGAGCCTCGAAGAGGTCCTACTCAGCGCGGTCTGGCCGGTCGGGGTTGCCGGGGTCGCGGCCATCGCCGAGCGCGTGGTGTTGCCGCCTCAAGCCGACGACGAGGTGCCCACGGACCCGGCGGCTGCGTCGGCGTACGCCAATGAGCATCCGGATCGGGAAGAGGTGCGAATCGTGGCCGCTGCCACTCGCGCGGGGGAGACATTTTGCGCAGTCCGGCTGCGCAGCCACGACGACGATGCCTCGGTGATGGCCGGGGACAACCTGGTACCTGGTTTGCTGGACCTATTGCAGGCCTCTCTGGTCGAGGATCCCGACCCCACCGACGACCCCGACCAGCCCGAACCCTCCGATGAGGAGACCCAGCAGTGAGCGACTTCGGCGACATCTTCTCCAGTCGGCCCATGCCGCAGCGGCCCAAGGCTGCGACCGGTGCACGGCGGCCGGGCCCGCTGGCCCTCACCGGCCTGGTGCTGGGGCTCGCGGTGATCCTGGGCAGCGTCTTCACCACGATCTGGACCGACAAGTTGTGGTTCGACAGCGTCGACTTCTCGCGGGTCTTCACCACCTTGCTGGGCACTCGGGTGCTGTTGTTCGTGATCTTCGGATTGGCCATGGCAGTGGTCGTGGGGATCACCATCTCGGTGGCTTATCGGCTGCGGCCGGTCGTGGTGCCCCGCACGCCCGATCAACTCAGCCTCATGCGCTATCGACAACTGGTCGGTTCGGTGCGGTGGGCAGCCCTCCTGGTTCCTTCGTTGCTGATCGGGCTGTTCGCCGGCATGTCGGCCACGGGGGAGTGGCGCGACTTCTTGTTGTGGCGCAACCAGCAGCCCTTCGGCACCACCGACGCCTACTTCAAGCGCGACCTCGGCTTCTACATCTTCAACCTGCCCTGGCTGCACTTCGTCGTCGACTTCGCCACGACCGCCCTGATCATCTGCCTGATCGTGGCCGCGGTCGTGCACTACGTCTTCGGTGGCATCAGGTTGGCCGGTGGCCTGTGGGTCAGTGCTGGAGCAAGGGTGCAGATGTCGATCCTGCTGGCGCTGGTGCTGGTGCTCAAAGGCGTCGACTACTGGTTGGCTCGATTCGACCTAGTGCTCGACGACGGGGGCCTGATCACCGGCATGACCTATGCCCGCGACCACGCGGTGCTGCCTTCTCGCAACATCTTGATGTTCATCGCGTTCGTGTGTGCTGCTCTCGTCCTGGCCAACATCTTCCGCTCGGGCTTCCTCCTCGCCGGGGTGTCGATCGGCCTCATGGTGCTTTCGGCCGTGCTGATCGGGATGGTCTGGCCGGCGCTGCTGCAGAAGTTCACCGTCGACCCGTCCGAGGCCGACAAGGAAGCGCCCTACATCGCCAAGAACATCGTCGCCACGCGGGCGGCGTACGGCGTGGACGGCGCGCAATCCACCACCTACCCGGCCAGCGTCAACGTCGACCCCAAGGACCTCAAAGCTGATGCGGCCTCCCTGCCCGGGATCCGCCTGATCGACCCCCATGAGGTCAGCGAGACCTTCGAGCAACTGCAGCAGGTCAGCGGCTACTACGCGGTGCCGTCGGTGCTCGACGTCGACCGCTACCAGATCAAGGGTCGCGAGCGGGACATGGTCGTGGCCGCCCGGGAGATGCAGCAGTCCGGCATCCCCAACGACGCCCAGAGTTGGAACAGCCTCCACACCGTCTACACCCACGGCTTCGGCATGGTCGCGGCCTACGGCAACCAGAAGGACGCCGCGGACAGCCCGGTCACCAACAACGACGGTGAGCCGGTGTGGGCGGAGAAGGACATCCCGCCGGTCGGGCAGCTCACCGATCTGAACTCGGGTGGCTACAAGCCGCAGATCTACTTTGGTGAGCAGTCCCCGGCGTACTCCATCGTGGGCAAGACACCCGGCGCGCCCAGTGTCGAACTCGACATCCCCGGCCAGGACGGCAAGGGCGCCTCCCGCACCTACACCTACGACGGCGCGGGCGGCGTCGAGGTGGGCACCACGTTCCGCAAACTGCTCTATGCCGCGAAGTTCTCCGACTTCAACATCGTGTTGTCCTCCCGCGTGGGCGCGAACTCCAAGATCCTCTACGACCGCACTCCGGCCCAGCGGGTGGAGAAGGTGGCGCCGTGGCTGACCGTCGACTCCGACGCGCTGCCCTCGGTGATCGACGGCCGCATCGTGTGGCTCCTCGACGGCTACACCCTCAGCGATCAGTACCCGTTGGCGCAGCGCCGCTCGCTGCTGGAGATGACCTCTGACGCACTGACGACGCCGCAGTTCAGCGTCGCCGGGCTGCCCTCGGACCAGATCAACTACATGCGCAACGCTGTCAAAGCCACCGTCGATGCGTACGACGGCACGGTCACCCTCTATGCCTGGGACGAGACCGACCCGCTGTTGAAGGCCTGGATGAAGGCCTTCCCCGGCACGGTGAAGCCGAAGTCGTCGATCCCGGCGGCGGTGCTGGCGCACATGCGCTACCCCGAGGACCTCTTCAAGGTGCAGCGCAACATCCTGGCCGACTATCACGTGCAGGACGCCAACACCTTCTACCAGAAGTCCGACAAGTGGAACGTCCCGGACGACCCCTACAACAAGACCCGCAAGCAGCCGCCCTACCGCCTCTCGGTGGCACCGGTGCCCGGGGCCGACCCGGTCTTCAGCCTGACCAGCGTCTATGTGCCCAACAAGCGCAGCAACCTGGCCAGCTTCATGTCGGTGGGGGCGGACCCAACCAAGCCAGACACCTACGGCAAGTTCCAACTCCTGGTCCTGCCCAAGGTCAACGCGGTCAACGGGCCGTCGCAGATCGCCAACACGTTCGAGAGCGACCAGACGGTGTCGCAGGCGACGCTGCCCTACACGCGCACCAAGGCCAAGACGGTTCCGGGCAACCTGCTGACCCTCCCGGTCGGTGGCGGATTGCTCTATGTGCAGCCGCTCTACACCCAGCGAACCGAGGGTGTCGGAACCTACCCGGCACTGAGGTTCGTGCTGGTCTCCTTCGGTCAAGATGTCGGCATCGGCAAGACCCTCGATGAGGCGCTGCAGATGGCGATCGGAGCGGTCGAGCCGCCCAGCGGGCAGCCGAGTGACCCAGGCAAGCCGACCCAGACGGCGAGCACGAAGGAGCTCCTCCAGCAGGCCGCGCAGAAGTTCCAGGACGCCGATGCTGCCCTCAAGGCCGGCAACCTCGCCAAGTACGCCGCCGATGTGAAAGAGGCCCAGCGGCTGGTCGAGCGGGCGTTGGCGCAGCAGAAGTAGGGGCAGGGATTCGGGACCGTTGACACGAGATCAGATGTCTGACAACCTGCCGCGTATGACTCGAGGGGGAGCCAGACGGCGTACTCAACGAGCCAGCCTGTCCGGGGAAGTACGCCAGCAGTTGCAGGCCGAACTGACCGATGGCACCTATGCGATCGGGGAGCGGCTTCCCAGTGAGCCGGACTTGGCAGAGACCTACGCAGTCAGTCGTGCCACCTTGCGGGAGATTCTCAGCGTCTTGGAGCGCGACGGGCTCGTCCGCCGGGTGCATGGTGTCGGCACGTTCGTCACCGCACCCGACAAACGTCTGCGTAGCGCACTCAACAGTGATGTGGGGGTCACCGAGGGGCTCAGCGCTTCGGACGTGTCCACCGAGGTTCGGCTGGTGCAGTTGGCCGAACAACAGATCCCGGGGTGGTTGGCCGCCACTTTGCACGTGTCGGAGGGATCGATGGGTCTTCGGATCGAGCGCGTGGTCAGGGTCGATGATCAGCCCGCAGTCCACGTCGTCGACGTGATTCCGAATTCCGTGATCGAAGCCGCCGGCTCCCCGGTCTATGCCGGGGGATCGGTGTATGCCTTCTTGGAAGGAGAATGCGGCATCCAACTCAGTGGTGGTGTCGTCGACATCGCCCCTGTCGTGCCGTCGGCGCAACTAGCGCGACATCTCAATTGCGCGCGCGGCATCCCTCTGCTCCGTCTCGAGCAGGTCGAGCACGACACCGGGGGCAGGCCGGTGCTTTTTGCCCAAGAGCACTACCTCCCCGGGGTCATCACCCTCACGGTGAACAGAGAGAGGAACCGGGCCCTCAGTGGCCTGCTGACCAGCACCTGAGTGGGGACGGCGCCCGCCGTCTCCGCGTCACACATCCCGAGAATTGAGGATCCACACATGGCACCATCAGCCGGTCGTCAGATGTCTGACGACGAACAACTGCGCAGTCTGGGGTATGAGCCCGAGCTCGACCGCTCCATGGGAGCTTGGAGTTCGTTCTCCATCTCCATCAGCTGCATGTGCGTCACCGCAGGCGTCTTCACCACCTTCGCCTACGCGATGGGCAAGGTCGGCCCGGTCTTCGTGTGGACCTGGCTGATCGTCTCGGTGGGCCAACTCCTGGTGGGCCTGATCCTCGCCGAGCTGAGCTCCTCGATGCCGATCAGCGGCTACGCGTATCAGTGGGCCAGCCGCCTGGTGAACCCGCATTACGGCTGGTTCGTCGGCTGGCTCGGACTGATGGCCTTCATCCCTGGATTCACCGGGCTGAACTTCGGCCTCGGGTCGGTGCTGCTAACCCGCTTGGGCATCGAGACCTCTCAAGCCAATCTGGCCTTGGTTGCCGCACTTGCCACGTTGTCGCAACTGGCGATCAACGCGATCGGAGTGAAGGTGGCCTCGAGGATCAACAACGTGGTGGCACTGGCCGTCGAGATCGCCCTGGCCATCGTGATGACCGCCATCCTGCTGGTCGTTGGACTCAGCTCTGGAGCCGATCACAACCTGGGCTACCTCTTCGAGTCCTCCCCAGGAGCCGCTGGCTTCTTCACCGCCTTCGGTCTGTCCAGCCTGTTGGCGATGTGGGTCCTGACCGGTTTCGAAGGCGCCGCGGACCTGGCCGAAGAGACCAAACTGCCCAGCCGGTTCGTCCCCAAGGCGGTTCTTCGGTCCCTGGTCTTCGCGATCGTGGTGGGCTTCTTGATGATCATCGGGCTGACCCTCAACAACCCCGGCGGGCTCAACGACGGCGACCCGTCGGCGATTCTGCACAGCGCCCTGGGCAGCTTCGGTGGCACGGTGTTCGAGTCGATCGCCATCATCGCGTTGTACGCCGGCGGCCTGGCCAACATGGCCGCAGCCAGCCGACTGATGTTCTCCCTGGCCCGCGACAACATGCTGCCCGGTTCAGGAGCCCTGCGCACCGTTTCCAAGAGCACCAAGGCGCCGATCGCCACCTTGATCCTGGTCTCGGTCGCCAGCCTGGTGCTCATCGGTGTCGGACTGCTCAGCAACGACGCGATGGCTCGCATCGTCGGCATGGCCGCTCTGGGCTACTACGGCGTCTACGGCCTGACCATCTTCGCCGTGATGCGGTCACGCTCGGCAGGCCGACTGCCGCGCAGCACCGCCGAGGGCAGCTTCAGCATGGGCGGCATGTCCGGGCCGGTGACGGTCATGGGTTTGGTCTGGACCGTGGTGGTGATCGCGGTGTTGATCTTCCCGACCGACAACCACGGCACTGCCGAGACTGCCGGGATCTTCGTCGTGCTGGCGGTGATCTGGTACTTCGTCGCCCTGCGTTCCAAGATCGGAGCAGGGTCTGCCGGCGTGCCTCCCGAGCAGGTGTCACAGAACTGATTGCCGGGCTGCTGAACTCCTCGGAAGGTTCGACGTGAACGAGACGATCGACAAGTTCGTACGACCGCTGTTCCTCAGCGCCTCGCCGTACGACGCGACCCATCACGACTTCGCCTGGCAACACCGGGACCTGGCCCGGATGATGTCGAACGAGTGCCCGATCCCGCCTTCCGAGGCGGTGATCGAGGCAGTCACCAGCGCAGTCAAGATCGGGCAGCTCTATCCCTACTCGGGGCTGGATCTGCGGCAGGCGTTGGCGACGTTCAACGCGGTGCCACCGGAGTCGATCGTGTTGGGCAACGGCTCCACCGAGGTGCTGGATGTGCTCATCCGGCTCTTGGTGGAGCCGGGCGACAACACCATTGTGCCCACGCCCACCTACGCCTTCTTCACCAGCCAGACCCGGATCAACGGTGGGGAGGTTCGCTCGGTCGAACTGGGTGCGGGGTTCACCCTGGACGTCGAGGGCATCTTGGCGCAGGTCGACGGGCGGACGAAGGCGATCTTGCTGTGCAGCCCCAACAACCCCACCGGCAAGGGCTGGGCGCGCGAGGACCTCATCAGGCTGCTCGACACCGGCATTCCGGTGATGGTCGATCAGGCCTACCTGGAATGCGGTTACGCGGAGTCGTTCGCCCCGTTGACGCGCAGTTACACCAACCTCGTCACAGCCCGGACGATGTCGAAGGGCTTCGGGCTGGGCGGCCTTCGGGTCGGCTACCTGATCGGCAACCCGGAGTTGATGGATCTGGTGGCGAGGGTGCGGATCCCGTTCAGCCTCACCCTCGCCTCGATCTGGGGGTGCCTGGCGGCGCTGGAGGAGCCGGGCTATCTCGCGGTGCGGCAGGAGTTCATCTCCACCCAGGCCGACCGGTTGTACGCCGACATGAACCAGATCCCTGGGGTGAAGGCGTTCCCCTCCGACGGCAACTTCGTGCTGGCCGACATCTCCGGCACCGGAGTGGACTCGGCCCGGGTCGTGGAGACCATGCTCAAGGAACGCATCCTGATCCGGGCCATGTCGGCGCACGGGCTGAGCGGTTCCCACGTGCGGGTCACCGTGGGGACCCTCGCCCAGAACGACCGGTACCTGGAGTTGCTCGGCGAGATCGCTGCGGGCGGACGACAGGGATGACCTCCACGCCGGTGGTGCTGGCCTTCGACGTGGGCACGTCGGGGGTCAAGGGAGTGCTGGTCGATGCGGCCGGCGACCTGCGCCATTCGGGCTACCGGGCCTACGGACTGGAGACCCTGCCGGGAGGCGGAGTCGAGCAGGACCTCGGCGACATCGTCGAGGCGTTGGCCGCAGTCTCCCGGGACCTGGCTGAGGCCGCAGCGCACCGGGACTGGCAGATCCACTCGATCGTGGTGACCGCCCAGATGTTCAACCTGGCCGCCGTGGATGAGCACGGCGTCCCCGTGGGGATGATGTTGAGCTGGCTGGATCAGCGCGCCGACCGGGTCGCCGCCGACCTGGGCGCGCGGATCGAGGACCAGACCGCGGTGTTCGGTTGCCACCTGACCGCCAAGGACATCGTCCCGAGGATCGAGTGGCTGCGACAGGTTCGACCCGACCAATTCTCCCGGGCACGGTGGCTGCTGGACTGCAAAGAGGCCGTCGTGATGTGGCTGACGGGTGTCGCGGTGATCGACCCCACGGGTGCTACCGCCTTCCGGCTGGCCAGCGACGACGGCACACACTGGGACCTCTCCCGCTGTGCTGCGGCGGGGGTCGACCCACGGATGCTGCCGGAGATCCGGTCGGCCACGGCCATCGCAGGTGGATTGCGACCGGCCGCTGCCGAGGCGCTGGGGTTGCCGGCCGGCACGCAGGTCTATGTGGGGGCCGGCGATGTGCCGGCCAGCCAGCTTGGTTCGGGGGCGGTCCACCCCGGCGACGTACACCTCAGTCTGGGGACGGCGGCGTACTTCGGCCTGGTCATGGCCGATATGGCCGCCGACCCGCGAGGGGTGCTGGCGCCGTTGGCCCATGTCGAGCCGGGTCGCTGGATCCTCTGGCTGGAGACGGCCACGGGCGGTGCCGCGCTGGCCTGGGCGTTGCGCCTGACCGGGTTGAACGAGGACGGGCCCGACTACTCACAGATGGATCGGTTGGTTGCCGAGGCCGAGGCGGGCATGGACGACTTGTTGTTGGCGCCGTGGTTCTCCGGGGAGCGGGTGCCGCTGTTCGACGACTCGCTGCGCGGTGTCGTCGTGGGGCTGGGGCTCCACCACGGGCCCGGCCACCTGATCAGGGCCGCCATGCTGGGGGTTGCCTATCAACTGCGCTGGTCGCTGGACTACAGCGAGGGGTTCGGGCATCCGGTACGCCGGATCGTGGCGGTCGGCGGGGGAGCCCTGGGGACGACGTGGGCACAACTGATCGCTGACGTGGTGGGGCGCGATCTCGAGTGCTTGGTCGGCGCCCAGGACGCGGCCGCGGTGGGTGCGGCCGCGTGTGCGCTCGTCGGCGGCGGGATGCAACGCGACTTCGACTTCCTCGCCGAACGCACGGTTCAAACGGTCCGCTACCGCTTCGACGAGGCCGCACATCGAGGGCACGCGGCGGCGTTCGCGCGTTTCACCGGCCTGGTGGACGTGGCTCGGCAGGCGCGCTCATGAGCGGCGTACCCGGTGTGGTCTTCGACCTCGACGGAGTGCTCGTCGCCTCCGAGCACCTCTGGGAACTCGGGTGGGAAGAGGTCGCGGCGACCCGCAACGTCGTCTGGTCGGCGGCGAACACCCGGGCCTGCCAGGGCAAGTCGGTGCCCGAGTGGGCCGACTACATCGCCGACCTCACCGGTCTGCCCAGCGACCACGTGCGCGACCATGTGGTGGGCTACGTGGTGGCCAGCTATGACAGCGGCGAGGTCACGTTGCTGCCGTACGCCGCGGACCTCGTGGCCGGAGCCTGCGCTCGCGGGCCGATCGGGCTAGCCACCTCGGCTCCACGCGAGGTGATCGACAGGGTGCTGCGCTTCCCCGAACTGACCGGTCGGTTCGCCGCGACCGTCTCCTCGGCCGAAGTGCCGCGCGGCAAGCCGAGCCCCGATGTCTACCTCGCCGCCATCGACAGATGCGGGCTGGCAGCCCATCGCAGTCTGGCCGTGGAGGACTCCAGCAACGGAATTCGGGCCGCTGCGGCGGCGGGTTTGAAGGTGGTCGGCATGGAGCATGCGCAATATCCCGTGGCACCCGACGCGCGGGCACTGGCGGTGGCCGTCTACGGCTCGCTGCGCGACGTCGCCGACCACATCTTCTCCGCCCTCGACCGGGAGGTGGCCCGATGACCCGGCTCTTCAACGACCCCGCCGATTTCAGGACCGAGTTCCTAAGAGGTCTCGTCGCGGCCAACCCCGCCCTCATCCAAGGTGTCCCGGGTGGAGCCGGGGTGGCCTCCATCGATGCGCCGACCCCCGGCCAGGTCGGCGTGGTCATCGGCGGCGGATCGGGGCACTACCCGGCGTTCGCCGGGCTCGTCGGACCCGGGCTGTGTCACGGGGCCGTGGTCGGGGAGATCTTCACCAGCCCGTCTGCCCGCGCGGTGACAGACCTGATCGAGGCCACGGACTCCGGACACGGGGTGGTGCTGATGTTCGGGAACTACTCCGGTGACGTCATGCACTTCGGGTTGGCCGCCCAGGCGGCACGCCGCGAAGGGCGCGACGTGAGGATCGTGTTGGTGACCGACGACATCGCCAGTGCCAAACCCGAGGCATGGGAGAGTCGCCGCGGGGTCGCGGGGGGCTTCTACGTCTTCAGTGCTGCTGCCGCCGCGGCTCGAGCCGGACTGCCCATCGCCGAGGTGGAGGCGGTGGCTCAGCGGGTCAACGCACGCGTGCACACGTTGGGGATCGCCTTCGGCGGGTGCACGTTCCCCGGCGCCCAACGGCCGCTCTTCGAGGTGCCGGATTCGCAGATCGCACTCGGGTTGGGCATCCATGGGGAGCCGGGCATCGAGATGGTGCCCACCATGCCCGCAGCCGAAGCCGCCGAGCTCCTCCTGGATCGGCTCCTGGCCGAGCGGCCCGCTGACGCGATGCGGGTGCGGGTGCTGGTCAACGGGCTGGGGGCGACCAAGTACGAGGAGTTGTTCGTGCTCACCGGCGCCCTGGTCGGCCTCCTTCAAGATCGAGGCTGTGAGGTCGTCGAGACCGGCGTGGGTGAGTTCGTCACCTCACTCGACATGGCTGGCTGCTCGGTCACGCTGTGCTGGACCACCCCGGAACTCGATGCGCTGTTGGCTGCTCCGGCCACCGCTCCTGCGCTGGTCAGGGTCGGTGGGAGTCCAACGGCGGCCCCGGACATGGAGTCGGTGAACCGGCGGCTAGCGCCGCGTGAGCCGGCCCAGCCGGTCACGGTCGATCAGGACCTCGCGGCTGCCACCGCGGTGGCGTTGCTGAGCCGTGCCTCGGATGCCATCGGGCGGGCGGTCGATGAACTCGGCCGGCTCGACTCCGTGGCCGGCGATGGCGATCACGGACTCGGGATGAGTCGGGGGTTCGGCGCCGCGGTCGAGGCGGCGCGTCGAAGTGGGCCAGGTCTTGCCGACGTACTCGCCGCGGCTGGGGAGGCGTTCGCCGACCACAGCGGGGGCGCGTCGGGTGCGTTGTGGGGGGCTGGGCTGGCGGCGGCAGGGCATTCGGTGGGACTGGGGGAGTCGCCGGGCTCTGCCGCCGCGGCGGCGGTGTCGGCGGTTGCGGATCTGGGGAGGGCCGCGCCGGGAGACAAGACCGTGCTGGATGCCCTCATTCCGTTCGCCGAGGTCCTGACCGCGGAACTCGCCGAAGGATCGGCCCTGTCGCAGGCGTGGACGAGGGCTGCTGCTGCGGCGCAGCGAGCAGCCGAGTCGACCAGCGCGATGGCGAGTCGTCGGGGGCGCGCCGCCGTACACGCGGAAGCGAGCATCGGCACCCCCGACCCGGGGTGTGTGTCGTTCGCGATCGCGGCGCAGGCCGTCGCAGGTGCCCTAGTCGACCCGGAAGGGAGCACACCATGAGGATCATGCTGGGGGCCGATCATCTGGGCTTCGCGCTCAAGGACGTCGTGGCCGCCCACTTGGCCGAGCGTGGTCACGAGGTCGTCGACGCCAGCCCCCGAGACGTCGACGACGACTACCCCGACGTCGCCGTGGCGGTCGCGACCCGTGTCGCCCAGGCCGAGGCCGATGCCGGGGTGCTCGTCTGCGGGACCGGTATCGGCATGGCCATCGCGGCGAACAAGGTGCCCGGCATCCGGGCCGCCAACGTGAGCGACCCGTACTCCGCCGAGCGCGCCCGCGCCTCCAACAACGCCCAGATCCTCTGCCTCGGCGCCCGAGTGGTCACCCCCGACCTCGCCCGAATCCTCCTCGACCACTGGCTGTCCGTCGACTTCCAAGGAGGCGGTTCTGCTCGCAAAGTCGCCAAGATCGACGCCCTCGACGACCGCGCCTGCTGAACCCTGGCCCCCGGTCGCGGATTTGGGTGTTGGCGCAACGTCCCGTAAGCTTTCGCAAGCCGACGCGGGGTGGAGCAGCTCGGTAGCTCGCTGGGCTCATAACCCAGAGGTCG
>CALMLL010000047.1 GCA_937868075.1 uncultured Marmoricola sp.
CGGCGGGCTCAACCTGTCGATCCTCGACGGCTGGTGGGACGAGTGGTACGACGGCAACAACGGCTGGGCGATCCCCTCCGCCGACGGCGTCGACAACCCCGACCATCGCGACGATCTCGAAGCCGCAGCGCTCTATGACCTGATCGAGCGCGAGGTCGCGCCACGGTTCTATGACCACGACGCCGACGGAGTGCCCCTGCGCTGGATCGAGATGGTCCGGCACACCTTGAAGTCACTGGGGCCCAAGGTGCTCTCGACCCGGATGCTGCGCGACTACGTGCAGAAGCTCTACGTGCCGGCAGCCAGCGCCTCCCACGCGATCAACACCGACTACACCGGCGCCAAGAACCTCGCCGTTTGGAAGAAGAACGTCCGTGAGAACTGGTCGGGCGTCCACGTCGATCACGTCGAGGCGACCGGGGCTGAGGACTCTGTGGAGGTGGGCGGCGAAGTATCGCTGCATGCCTTCGTCTCGCTGGGCCACCTCACTCCCGACGACGTGGACGTGCAAGTGGTCTACGGCCGAGTCCATGGCCTCGAGGACGACTTGATGGACCCCCAGGACCAGTCGTTGACGCTCACCGAGTCCTACGAGGGTGGACGCCACCGCTTCGACGGCGTCCTGACCCTGGGTCGGACCGGTCCGTTCGGCTACACCGTGCGGATCCTGCCGAAGAACCCGGCGCTGGCCTCCAACGCCGAGTTGGGCCTGGTGGCCCAGGCCTGATCAGGCCTGCTGCAACAGCACCACCGAGCGGGCGTGGAGGACGAACTCCTCACCCGCGCTGACCAGGGTGCTCTCGGGCACCTCGGGGTCGGTGGTCAAGACGACCCGACCCTGCTGCACCCACGGGTTGCGGGGCAGTTTGACCAGGGCGTCGGTGGGCGAGCCGTTGAGCCACAGCAGGAACGAGGAATCGTGCAGTTGCTCCCCACGCGGGCCCGGTGATCGCAGCGGGTCTCCAGAAACGAACATCCCGACCACGTTGAGACCGTCGTCTTGCCAGTCCTCGGGCGTCATCTCGCGACCGCCGGGGTGGATCCAGGCAAGGTCCTTGGGCCCGCCCACGATCGCCGGCCGCCCTTCGAACCAGTGCCGTTGCCGCAGCGCCTCGTGATCGCGACGGATGCGCAGCGCCTTCTTGGTCAGTTCATAGAGGTCCAGCCAGGCGTCGTCGGCGCGCCAGTCGACCCAGGAGACCTCGTTGTCCTGGGAGTAGGGGTTGTTGTTGCCGCCTTGGGTGCGACCGCGCTCGTCACCGGCGACCAGCATCGGCACTCCGTTGGACAGGCAGAGGCTGAGCATCATGTTGGCTGCCTGCCGTTTGCGCAGCGCGACGATATCGGGGTCGTCGCTCGGTCCCTCGATGCCACAGTTCCACGAGCGGTTGTTGTCGGTGCCGTCGCGGTTGTCCTCGCCGTTGGCCTCGTTGTGCTTGGTGTCGTAGGAGACCAGGTCGCGCAGGGTGAAGCCGTCGTGTGCGGTGATGAAGTTGACCGAGTTGTACGGCGAGCGGCCGTCGTCGAGATACAGGTCGGAAGACCCGGCCAGCCGGGTAGCCAGCGTGCGGACGCCTTCGGTCCGAGAGCGCCAGAAATCGCGCATGGTGTCGCGGAACTGGTCGTTCCACTCCACCCAGGGCGGGGGGAACTCGCCGACCCGGTAGCCGTCCATCGATGCGTCCCAGGGCTCGGCGATGAGTTTGACGTGGCGCAGCGTCGGGTCCTGACCGATCGTGGTCAACAGGTGGCTGTGCATGTCCACCTCGTGGCCGGTGCGGGTGATCGCCGACATCAGGTCGAAACGGAACCCGTCGACGTGCATCTCGGTGACCCAGTAGCGAAGCGAGTCCAAGATCATCCGCAGCGCGTTGGGGTGGTGAGCGGCCACGGTGTTGCCGCACCCGGTGACATCCCAGTAGGTGTCGGGACGGGCATGGTCCTCGCGGACGCGCTGGTAGTAGCCGCGGTCGTCGAGCCCGCGGAACGACAAGGTGGGCCCCAAGGGCCCGGCCTCGGCGGTGTGGTTGTAGACCACGTCGAGGATGACCTCGATGCCGGCGTCGTGGAGGTTCTTGACCATCTGCTTGAACTCACGGACCTGCTGGCCGCGGTCCCCCGAGGATGAGTAGGCCCCGTGCGGAGCGAAGTAGCCGATGCTGTTGTAACCCCAATAGTTGACCAGGCCGTTGCTTGCTACCGCCGGCTCGGTGACGAACTGATGGATCGGCAGAAGTTCAACCGCAGTGATCCCGAGGTCGTGGAGGTACTGCACGACGGTGGGGTGGCCGAGTCCGGCGTACGTCCCGCGCAACTCCTCGGGGATCCGATCGTGCAACTGGGTGAACCCCTTGACGTGGAGTTCGTAGATGACCGTGTCGCGCCAGCGCCGATGGATCGGCTGCTGCCCGTCCCAGTCGAAATGGTTGTCGACCACGACGCACTTGGGCATGGAGGCCGCGGAGTCCTCGTCGCTGCGCACCTGAGCATCGGGGGAGGAGTCCATGCGGTAGCCGAAAATCGCCGGGTCGTGCCGCACCGAGCCTTCGATCGCCTGCGCGTAGGGATCGATCAGCAGTTTGTGCGGGTTGAATCGAAAACCCATGGCCGGCTCCCAGGGTCCGTCCACCCGGAAGCCGTAGCGGGTGCCCACGCCGATGCCCGGCAACGCTCCGTGCCAGATGCCGAGGGTGTGCTCGGTGAGTTGGAATCGCTCCTCGACCTCGGTGCCCGAACTGTCGTCGAACAGGCACACCCAGACCGCGCTCGCCTCGGGGCTGAACACCGCGAAGTTGGTCGACTCCTCGCTCCAGGTCGCCCCTAACGGCCAACTCTGTCCGGGCCATACCGGGACCTGTTCACCGTCCGCGGTCCACTCTCCAGGGGTCACGCGCATCATTGTGCTGCATCGTCGATGACCACGTTGTCATGCGCGCCGTTCCGAGATTGAGCCGTCGACTCTTGCGCAGAAACATGAGGGTCCTCTATGTTTTGGGTACGTCGACGAAGAGGACCCCATGGCACTGAACACCCCGAACCGTCTGTTCCCCCGGCACGGGCAGCAGTGGGACACCGTCCGATCCCGACTCAGCGAACTGCGAGACCTCGACGTCAGCCCCGACCTGGGCAGACTCAACATCTACTGCCACAAAGGCACCGAGGACCTGGCCGCGATCCGCGAGGAGGCCGGCCGGATCTTCGCCCACTCCAACGCCTTCATCGCCAAATACCTCGACGGTTCGGGCCGGATGGAAGCCGAGGTGTTGCAGATGGCGGTGGAGATCCTGAACGGCGGCCCGTACGCGCGCGCGTTCATCACCACCGGGGGCACCGAGAGCATCTTCTGCGCCATCCACGCCGCCCGCGAATGGAGTCGTGTGGAGCGGCCAGTGGAGGGACGCCCGGAGGTGGTGATGCCGTACTCCGGGCACGCCGCTTTCGACAAGGCCTGCCACTACCTCGACCTTCGCATCGTGCGCGTCCCGGTCGGTGCCGACTACCGCGCCGATGTCGCGGCCATGGAGGCAGCCATCACGCCCAACACGATTGCGATCGTCGGCTCCGCACCCTGTTGGCCCTACGGAACCATCGACCCCATCCCGGAGATCGCCGCCCTCGCGGTGAAGCACAACCTGTGGATGCATATCGACGCCTGCGTGGGTGGGTACCTCAACCCGTGGCTGGAACGCCTCGGTCACCTGGAGCCCGGGTTCGACTTCCGGGTGCCGGGGGTGCGGTCCATGTCGGCGGATCTGCACAAGCACGGGTACGCCGCCAAACCCTGCTCCACCGTCGTGTTCGCCTCACGTCAGTTGGAGAAATTCCACTTCGTACCGGTCGACAACTGGCCCGAGGGTGAATACAAGACCTCGGGGTTCGTGGGCAGCCGCCCGACCTCGTCGGTTGCCACAGCCTGGGCGGTGATGAACGTCCTGGGTGAGGACGGGTACGTCGAACTGACTCGCCGGTGCCTGGAGGTCAAGGCCGAACTGGTTGCCGGGATCGAGAAGATCGCCGACTTCCGATGCATCCAGACCGACGGAACAATGATCTTCTTCCGATCCGAGACCCTGGACATGGCAACGGTCATCGGGGGAATGGTGGACCGCGGCTACTTCCCGTTCGGGGTGTTCAACCCGATCATGTTGCAACTGATCGCTGAGCCGGTGCCGCAAGAACTCATCGATTCCTACCTGGGCGACCTCGCCGCCGTGGCTGAGGGCGTGCAAGACGGCTCCATCACGTCGACCGCCTTGGCGCGGTACTCCTGATCGGCCGGTCCGTCCAGCCATGACAGCCAGATGAGGAACCGACCATGACCATGATCCTGCGACTGACCCTGTGGTTGATAGGCCGTCGCATTGCCTGGCTGTCTCGCCACGACCGGATCTTCCGGTACGAGATCAGAGACAAGCAGGTGGTGCTGCAGATGGCGCTTCGCAACGGCACCGGCATCCGTTGGTTCGACTTTGATGACCAGACCTTCGGCACCGGCACCGGTTGGCATCCTCGGTGCGCCGATGTGGGACGTGGTCACCTCGGTGAGCGCGTGGCGATCCTCACCTTCGCCTCTGGGGCCACCGCGATGAGTCTGTTGCTGCGAGGCGCACGAGACATCTCGGCGTTCCTGGCTGCCATGCGCACCCGCGACCTGGTGGTGGACGGAGACTTCACGCTGTTCATTTGGTTCGGCTGGCTGGCCGATCAATTGGGTCGGCGCTGACATGGGCACCGAATGCCTGGCGTGCCTTGATACTGGGCCGATGACCCCACTTCCGCCCTGGCGTGAGCCCTCCCAAGAGCGCAGTCGTGCCCGCGTGGCGCGCATGGTCGAGACGGCCCGTGGGCTGATCGCGGAAGGGGGGATCGAGTCCCTCAACATGGAAGCCGTGGCCCGGGGAGCCGACGTACCCATCGGATCGGTCTACCAGTTCTTTCCTGACCGCACCGCGCTGCTGGCTCGAATCCTCAACGACCTCTTCGAGGGAGCGCACGCCTATCTGACCGAGTGCTTCGCCGGGGTCACCTCAGGGGAGGAGTTCGTTGCCGCCGGCTCCGATCTGATCGTGACCCTCTACCGCCTGGTCGCCGATGATCCGGCCATGTTCGAGGTCTGGCACGCCGTGGGCGCCAGCCCGGTGCTGCGACAACTCGACCTCGATGACACCACTCGCAACGCCGATGTTGTCTTCCAAACCGCCCGCCCGTTGACACCAGACGTCGTCACCGACGAGCGCCTCTTCGCCTCGGCGTTCTTGCTGTGTGACCTGCTCGGCACCGTCATCCGAACGGCCATCGCACGAGGGCCGGACGGCGACCGCTTCGTCGACGAATTCGTGGCCATGTCCAGCGCCCACTTCGGCGCGTTGTTCCAAACCATCGACACCAGAGGAGACCGGTGAGCACCTATCAGCCCAGCCTTGCCGACCGAGCCCAGAAGCGTGCCTTTGCCGCTCTCATGCGCCTTCCTGCACGACTCAAACGCACGCTGGCCGGGCCACCGTTGGTGATCGACGATGCGCCGCTCGACCTTGACGTCCAGATGGGCTTGCGGATCCTGGCCGCGCTCAAGACACCGGAGATGACCGAACTCGAGCCGACCGGGGCCAGGGCCGTGCTTGAGCAGGAGTCCTGGATGTTCGGTGGGCCGAGGGTCGAAGTCGGTGAGGTACAAGACCTGACGATCCCTGGGCGGGGCGGCCCCATCCCGGCACGCCTCTACCGACCGCCGCACGTTGGCGGCCGGTTGCCGCTGCTGCTGTGGTTCCATGGCGGCGGCTGGGTCCTGGGCAGCATCGAGAGCCACGATCGCCTTGCGCGGGCCATCTGCGCCGATGCCGAGGTCGCTGTTCTCAACGTGGGCTACCGCCTCGCCCCAGAACACCGGTTCCCGGCAGCGGTCGACGACAGCCTCGACGCGTTCAGGTGGGCACGAGAACAGGCCGCCGACCTCGGGATCGACCCCGCCCGTATCGGTGTGGCCGGGGACAGCGCTGGCGGTACGTTGGCCGCCGTCGTGTCCTGGACGACCACCCGGTCAGGCGAACCGGCACCTTCGTTCCAAGCGTTGTTCGTGCCGGTGACCGACCTGGCCGCCCGAGACACCGCCTCGTATCGGCACTTCGCCAGTGGGTTCTTCCTCAGCGCGGCCGAGATGCGGTGGAACGTGGATCACTACCTCGGTCCCGACGGGGACGGCACCGACCCCCTGGCGTCGCCTTTGTATGCCCAGGACCTGAGCGGGCTCCCGCCCACCTACGTCGCGGTCGCCGGATTCGACGTCCTGCGCGATGAAGGAGTCGCGTATGCCGAGAGACTGGCTGCAGCCGGCGTTCCGGTCACGTTGCGACGACACCGAGATGCGGTCCACCCGTTCATCAACATCCTGGTGACGCCTCTGGGGCAGCGAGCGCTGCACGAGGCCGTGGGTGCGATCCGGGCGGGCTTAGGTGTCGGCCGGATGCGCCTCGCCGGCCAGGACCAGGGGAGAGGCTGACCCGCCAACGTTGTCATCTCGCCCGCCATGCGAACTCGGGGTGGGGTGGTGCCACTTTCGCCGCCAATTTCGTGCCCGATCGGGGGCGCAACCGGTCTGATTCCGGGTTACGGTGACCTCGCTAACCACCTGGAGGTGTTCCCATGAGCGTGCGCTCTTCGATGACGACAGCCGGCACGATGGCGCTGGCCGCGATCCTGATCGCGGTGCCGGGCACCAGTCAGGCGACCAAGCCCACCCCTGGAACCTCGACGGGCACGGCGCGAGTCTTCATGGTCAACCCGGTCCAGTCCTCAGGTGACCAGACCCTGACCGACAAGAAGGACTCCGCCACCGCGATCCCCGACAGTGAGTACGCCGTGGCGCCGCTGACCAACCTCGACGGGTCGGGTTATCTGCGCGGCACCTGGGTGATCGTGGAGTCCGCGACCGGCACTCCGGCCTTCTCCAGCACCAACACCTTCAACTACAACCGTTCTCAGGATCAGTTCGAGCAGGTCATGGGCTACTTCTGGGTCAACCAGGCCCAGGAGTACCTCCGCTCGCTGGGCTTCGGGACGACGTACCCCGGCATCGTGGCCGAGCAGTTCCACGTCAAGATCAACCAGTACGGCGGAGACAACTCCTACCAGACCGACAAGCCCTACCGGATCCGGCTGGGCAAGGGCGGGGTCGACGATGCCGAGGACGCCGAGGTGATCGTGCACGAATACGGTCACGCGGTGCACGCCAGCCAGGTGCCCGGCTACGGCACCAGCCTCGACGCCGGCTCGATCGGTGAGGCGTTCGGCGACTACCTGGCAGTCACCGTCGGTCTGGACGCCGCCGCGCAGTACGGCTGGCCGGTGCGCGCCGAGGCCGCCTGCCCGATGGACTGGGACTCCACCTCCTACACGAAGGCCCCGCACTGCATCCGCCGCTTCGACCGCAACCTCACCGTCGACACCCGCAAGGGTGAGGTGCACTACGACGGCCAGATCTGGAGCCAGGCGCTGTGGGAGATCCGCGGTGACTACGTTGCCGCCGGCAAGACCACCCGCGACTGGGACACCACCCTGATCGCCGCTCAGTTCAACTTCGCCCCCGACACGAGTTTCGCTGCCGCTGCCCAGGCGACCTACGACATGGCCCTGCAGCGCGACGGCCAGGCGCTCGCCGACGCGGTCAAGGCTCGCTTCGCAGCGCGCGGCATCACCTTCTGACCCCTCGCCCGCGAGGGGAGGCTAGGTTGGGGCCGTGGGTGAATTCGTCAGTCTCGAAGTAGTCGACGGCATCGGCACGATCCGCCTGGATCGGCCCAAGATGAATGCGCTGAACGCGCAGGTCCAAGAGGAGATCCGCTCCTGCGCGCACGAGGCAGCGGCCCGCGACGACGTCAAGGCGGTCATCGTCTACGGCGGTGAGCGGGTCTTCGCGGCCGGAGCGGACATCAAAGAGATGGCCGAGATGAGCTACACCGACATGGTGCAGCGCTCGGGCGCGTTGACCTCGTCGTTCTCCGCCGTGGCGGCCATCCCCAAGCCCGTCGTGGCCGCGATCACCGGTTATGCCCTCGGCGGCGGCTGCGAACTCGCGTTGTGCGCTGACATCCGCATCGCCGCCGACAACGCCGTGCTGGGTCAGCCCGAGGTGTTGTTGGGGATCATCCCGGGTGCCGGCGGTACGCAACGGCTCTCGCGTCTGGTCGGGCCCAGCAAGGCCAAGGACATCATCTTCACCGGCCGCTTCGTGAAGGCCGACGAGGCCTTGGCGATCGGTCTTGTCGACAAGGTGGTGGCCGCCGACGAGGTCTATCCGGCCGCGCATGCCTGGGCAGCCCAGTTCGCGAACGCCGCCAGCTACGCCCTCAGGGCGGCCAAGGAGTCGATCGACCGCGGTCTCGAAGTCGACCTGCAGACCGGTCTGGAGATCGAGCGCCAGCAGTTCGCGGCGCTGTTCGCGACCCAGGACCGCACTATCGGGATGACGTCGTTCGTGGAGAACGGCCCGGGCAAAGCCCAGTTCACCGGATCCTGATCGTGGTCTGGATGCGCCGGGTGCTGGCCTGGCTGATTCGTGCCGCCACTCTCGTCGCTGCGGGTGTCCTCGCGCTCGGGCTGCTGCTGTTGTCGCTGGGAGGAAGTGTCTCCCCGGGCACCCAATGGGTGCGTTCGCTGGTGGCCGTCGGTGACGTGATCGCAGGTCCGTTCCACCGCATCGCCGGTCCGCTGCATGTGGGTGGTCCGCTCACCGACGCGGCCCTCAACTGGGGTCTGGTGGCGCTGGTCTACCTGCTCCTGGGCCGACTTCTGGCTCGGCTCATCCATCCCCGCCCCCGGCGTACGCCGAGCGAGGGTGAGCCCGTCTGACCAGCACACCTGTGGTTACTGGCGAGTCAACAAACGTGTGACCGAACCCACCTCGGGCCCGGCTCCCACGCGACCTGACACGCAGGTAGCCTCAGAAGTACTCACTTCTAGCCAAGGAGGGGGCCCGCGCGGCCCGGATCTGGATGAACATTGTCGTTTGTGTGAAATACGTCCCGGACGCGACGGCCGAGCAGAAGTTCGAAGCCGACAACACCGTTGATCGCGTCAACGTGGACGGGCTGCTCTCCGAGCTCGACGAGTACGCCGTCGAGCAGTCGCTGCAGTTGAAGGAGAAGACCGAAGGTGCCGAGGTCACCGCGCTGTGCATCGGCCCCGAGAAGGCAGCCGACGCCATCCGCAAGGCCCTGCAGATGGGCGCGGACAAGGGCGTGCACGTCAGCGACGAGGCAATCGCCGGGTCCGACGCGGCCGCAACCTCGAAGATCCTGGCCGAAGCGGTCAAGAAGATCGGCGGAGTCGACCTGGTCGTGTGCGGCATGGCCTCCACCGACGGTGGCATGAGCGTCGTTCCGGCGATGTTGGCCGAGCGCCTGGGCCTGCCTCAGGTCACCTTCGCCTCGGTGATCGAGAACCAGGGCAAGGAGTTCCGCATCCGGCGCGACGGCGACGTGGCCACCGAGATCATCGGCGCGACCGCGCCGCTGGTGCTCAGCGTCACCGACCAGTCGGGCGAGGCCCGCTACCCCTCCTTCAAGGGGATCATGGCGGCGAAGAAGAAGCCCGTTGAGACCTGGTCGCTGGCCGACCTCGGCGTCGACGCCGGTGAGGTCGGGCTGGCCAACGCCTGGACCGCCGTCGAGCAGACCACCGCACGCCCGCCGCGTTCGGCCGGCGAGATCGTGACCGATGAAGGTGGGTCCGGCGCGGCAGCGCTCGTCGACTTCCTCGCGGCCAAGAAATTCATCTGAGGAGTAGGAAGACATGACTGAGATCCTGGTTCTGGTCGACCACGTCGACGGTGCGGTCCGCAAGCCCGCCTACGAACTACTGGCGATCGCCAAGCGCCTCGGCTCACCCGCCGCAGTGTTCATCGGCGCACCCGACAAGGCCGACGCAGCCGTGGCCGCGCTGACCAAGTTCGGCGCCGACAAGGTGTACGTCGTCGACGACGCACCTATCAAGGGCTACCTCGTGGCGCCCAAGGCCGAGGTGCTCCAGCAGATCGCCGCCCAGGCGCAGCCCGGGGCGATCCTGATCACCTCCTCGGCCGAAGGCAAGGAGATCGCCGGCCGTCTCGCGATCAAGCTCGACAGTGGCCTGATCACCGACGCCGTCGACGTCCAGGCCGATGGTGGGGCTCCGGTCACGACCCAGAGCGTGTTCGCGGGCAACTTCACCGTCAACGCCAAGGTCACGAAGGGCACGCCGATCATCACGGTGAAGCCCAACGCGGCCGCACCCGAGGAGGCTGCCGGGGCCGGCGTTCGCGCCGACGTCGCGGCCACCGTCTCCGACTCGGCCCGCCTGGCCCAGATCGTGGCTGCTCAGCCGAGGACCTCCAGCGGTCGCCCCGAACTCACCGAAGCCGCCATCGTGGTCTCCGGTGGTCGTGGCACCGGCGGCAACTTCGACCCGGTCAACGCCCTGGCCGATGCCCTCGGTGCTGCCGTGGGTGCCTCGCGTGCGGCCGTCGACTCCGGCTGGGTGCCGCACACCTACCAGGTGGGTCAGACCGGCAAGACGGTCTCCCCGCAGTTGTACATCGCCGCCGGCATCTCCGGCGCGATCCAACACCGCGCCGGCATGCAGACCTCCAAGACGATCATCGCGATCAACAAGGACGAAGAGGCTCCGTTGTTCGAACTGGTCGACCTGGGCGTCGTTGGCGACCTGCACACGGTGTTGCCTGCTGCGACCGAGGCAATCAACCAGCGCAAGGGCTGATCGGCACGTCTTTCGCGGGGCTTGGGAACCATCGGTTCCCAAGCCCCGCGGCCGTTGTGGTGGTGTGGGTACGGTGAGCGAGTGAATCCTCGGATCGGCGTGGCGATCGCATCCATGGGAGCCCTCGTGGGGGCTGTCGTCCTTCTGGCAGCGGGCCTGGTCAACGATCGCCTCATGGGCGGCCGAGCGATCGTGTTGTTGGCCTCGTTCGCGCCGTACGCCGCGGTCGCAGTCCTCGTCGCACTAGTGGGTTTCACGCTGCTGGCCGTGACCAAGCCGTCTCGGTGGAGCATCCTCGGTGCCACCCTGACTCTCACGGTGGCCGCGATCATCGGCAGGCAGGTGGTTCCGCTCTTCCTTGCCGACAAAACCCCTTCATCCACGCCCACCGTGACCGTACTGACGGCCAACGTGCTGGTGGGGCAGGGAGATCTGGCCGGGGCGCTGGAGAAGGGGTGGGCCTTCCACGCCGACGCGGTCGTGGTCCAGGAGGTGACCCCCGAGGCCTGGGCTGCGGTGGCGAAGAGTGATGCTGCGAACTACTTCGAGTACCGGGTCGGGCAACCGCAACCGGGCGTGACCGGCCTGATGGTGCTCTCCCACCGGCCGATCACCGCGGCGAGCAGTGTTCCGGTCTCCAACGGAGGGATCCGGGCCACCATCCAGGCCGGGCCGTCGGCCAAGAACGTCGAACTGATCGCCCTTCACGCAGCCACCCCGGACTCGCTGGACCTCTGGTACCGGGACCTGGCCACAGTGCGCGACATCGCCGCTGGCATCACGGGTCCCCTGGTCGTGGCCGGTGACTTCAACGCCACGTTGGACCACGAGCCGATGCGGCGCATCCTCGACGTGGGGCTCGCCGATGCCGCGGAGGCGTGCGGCTCCGGGTGGCACCCCACCTGGCCCACCCCCGGCCACCGGTCGGTCCCAACGTGGTGGCCCGCGCCGGTCATCACCATCGACCACGTGCTGTTCAGTTCGGGCTTCACCTGTGTGGACACCAAGGTGATGGACGTGGCCAACAGCGACCATCGAGCGGTGTTGGCGCGGGCGTACTGAAACACCCGGGCCGCTGTCACATGTGTGTCCACGCCGCGGCTGATCGCCGGCCGGGCGATGGACCACAATGACTCGCGTGACGCAGTCTCTCGCCTCCCGCACCTGGACCCCGGCGCACGTAGAGGCTCGTGTGCGCGAGATCGTCGGGGGGATCCCCGACACCCCGGAAGCGGTCCACCAGCACCTCGTCGGGTTGGTGGCAGACAACCATCGCATCCACGACGTCCAGTGCCTCAACCTCAACCCGGCGACCAACGTGATGAACCCGGTCGCCGAGTCGCTCCTGGCTCGCGGGCTGGGCAGCCGGGCCAGTCTGGGGTGGGCTGCGGACAAGTACGAGACCGGCCTGGAGGCCATCGAGCAGATCGAGGTGATCGCCGCGGAGTTGGCCGCGCGCCTCTTCGGCGCGGCGTACGCCGAGGTGCGGGTCGGTTCTGGTGCCCTGTCGAACCTCTACGCCTTCATGGCAACGTGCGCTCCGGGTGACACGATCATCGCGCCGCCCCCCAGCATCGGCGGCCACGTCACCCACCACGCTGCCGGTGCCGCCGGTCTCTACGGCCTCACCACGGTGTCGGCCCCTGTGCATGCCGACGGCTACACCGTCGACGTGGCCGCGCTGGCCGACCTCGCCGAACAGGTCCGGCCCGCGCTGATCACGATCGGGGGGAGTCTCAACCTCTTCCCACACCCCGTCGCGCAGATCCGTGAGGTCGCCGACCGGGTGGGCGCCCGGGTGCTCTTCGATGCCGCGCACCAGTGCGGGATCATCGCCGGCGGTATCTGGGACAACCCACTCGACCACGGTGCCCACCTGATGACGATGAGCACC
Source organism: uncultured Marmoricola sp. (assembly GCA_937868075.1). Taxonomy (GTDB): domain Bacteria; phylum Actinomycetota; class Actinomycetes; order Propionibacteriales; family Nocardioidaceae; genus Marmoricola. The sequence continues at coordinate 12,644 of CALMLL010000047.1, forward strand.
TACAAGAGTCTCGGCGGGCCGCCCGGTGGACTCATCGTCACCAACGACGGCGACTTGGCCCGAAGGCTCGACGCCATCGCCTATCCCGGGCTGACCGCCAACAGCGATGCGGGTCGCATCGCCGCCCTCGCGGTCACACTCAACGACTGGCTGGCCACCGGTGCTGCCTACGCCGGCGAGATGGTCGCCTCGGCGCAATCCCTGGCCCAGGAGTTGATCCGCCGCGGCGTGCCCGTGTTCGCCGCCGAGCGTGGCGGTACCGCCTCGCACCAACTTGCCGTCGATGCCACCGGGTTCCCCGGCGGGCAACGGGCCTCACGGTGGCTTCGGGAGGCAAACCTGCTCACCTGCGGCATCGGATTGCCGATCGCTCCGGTGCAGGACGACACCAACGGACTGCGGCTCGGCACCCCCGAAACGGCTCGCCTGGGGATGACCGCCGCGGACATGCCCGCACTGGCCGACTTCATCGACCGCGGTCTTCGCCGTGAACCCGGCGTGGGCGACGAGGTGAGCCAGTGGCGGTCAGGATTCACGACCGTGCACTTCACCGCCGTACCCTGAGCGGGTCATGAATCAGCGCGTCTACCTCGACCACGCCGCGTCGACCCCGATGGCCCCTGCTGCCATCGAGGCGGTTGCCAGTCACCTCGGCCGCGTCGGCAACCCCGCCTCGCTGCACGCCGAGGGGCGTGCGGCCCGACGGGTGGTCGAAGAATCCCGTGAGCAGATCGCGGCTGGAATCGGCTGCCGCCCCGGCGACCTCGTGTTCACCTCTGGAGGCACCGAGTCCGACAACATGGCGCTGAAGGGCACCTTCTGGTGCCGCCGCGACGAAGACCCCCGACGGACCCGGATCCTGAGCACGGCCGTGGAGCACCACGCGGTCCTCGATCCTCTGGAGTGGCTCGTCGAGCACGAAGGTGCCGATGTGGAGTTGCTGCCGGTCGACCGTGAGGGCCGCCTCGACGTGGGGGCGCTGGTCGCCAGCATCGAGCAGGACCCCGACTCGGTGGCGCTGATCAGTGTGATGGCGGCCAACAACGAGGTAGGCACCTTGCAACCTCTCGACGAGGTGGTGGCGGCCGCGGCGGCGCACGGCATCCCCGTGCACACCGACGCGGTGCAGGCGGTCGGCTCGGTCCCGGTCGACTTTGCCGCCAGCGGAGTGGATCTGTTGTCGCTGAGCGGACACAAACTCGGCGGCCCGATGGGGGTCGGTGCCCTCGTGGTACGCCGAGAGCTGGGGCTCACGCCGCTTTCCCACGGGGGTGGCCAGGAGCGAGACATCCGCTCGGGCACCCTCAACGTCCCCAGCATCGCCGGGCTGGCAGCGGCGGTGTCGTGGTCAGTGGGTCATCTCGACGAGCACGCGATCCGTCTCAGTGCCCTGCGGGATGAGTTGGTCGCCACCGTCAAGGGCGTCGTTCCCGACGCGGTCTACAACGGTGCGGCGGACTCCTCCCAGCGACTGCCGGGGATCGCCCACCTCAAGTTCCCCGGTTGCGAGGGCGACTCGCTGCTCATGCTGCTCGACGCTAAGGGCATCTCCTGCTCGACCGGGTCGGCATGCAACGCGGGGGTTGCCCAGCCCAGCCACGTGCTGCTGGCGATGGGGTGCACCGGTGAGTTCGCCCGATCGTCGCTGCGGTTCTCCCTCGGGCACGCCTCCACGGCAAGCGATATCGCGGCCTTGGGTGAGGCACTCGGACCCGCTGTCGAGCGGGCCCGGAAAGCGATGCTGGTGACCCGACCGTGAGAGTCATCGCCGCCATGTCCGGGGGCGTGGACTCAGCGGTCGCGGCCGCGCGTGCCGTCGACGCCGGGCACGAGGTCACCGGGATCCATCTCGCGCTCTCGCGCAACCCCGCCTCCTACCGCACCGGATCTCGTGGGTGCTGCTCGATCGAGGACAGTTCCGATGCCCGCCGGGCCGCCGACGTGCTCGGCATCCCGTTCTATGTGTGGGACCTCTCCGACCAGTTCCACGACGAGGTCGTGGTCGACTTCATGAGCGAGTACGCCGCCGGCCGCACCCCCAATCCCTGCCTGCGCTGCAACGAGAAGATCAAGTTCGCGGCTGTGCTCGACAAGGCACGTGCACTCGGCTTCGACGGGGTGGTCACCGGCCACTACGCGACGGTGTCCACCGACTCCGACGGGACCGCGCACCTGCACCGGGCGCTGGACTCGGCCAAGGACCAGTCCTATGTGCTCGGCGTGCTCACCCAGGAGCAACTGCGCCACTCGATCTTCCCGCTCGGCGGCTCGGTCAAGGCCGACGTCCGAGCCGAAGCGGCCGCCCGGGGACTCGCGGTCGCCGCCAAACCCGACTCGCACGACATCTGCTTCATCGCCGACGGCGACACCGGCGGGTGGCTCAGCGACAAACTCGCCGAGGTCAACCGTGGTGGGGAGATCGTTGACGACGCCACCGGGGAAGTGCTGGGGGAACATGAGGGCTCCTGGCGGTTCACCGTCGGGCAGCGCAAGGGGCTGCGACTGGGCCGACCCGCCCCCGACGGCAAGCCGCGCTATGTGCTCGACATCGAACCGGTCACCGGCACCGTCCGCGTGGGTGGTCGGCAGGCGCTGGCGGTGCACGGCCTGCGCGCGATCCGGCCGATCTGGTGCGCTGGAGAACCACCGTCGGCGCTTTCGTGCACGGTGCAGTTGCGTGCCCACGGGGAGGAGCACCGCGCCGTCGTACGCCCGATCGAGGGCGGTGTCGAGGTGGACCTGCTCGACCCCGCCTCCGGGATCGCCCCCGGCCAGGCGGTCGTGATGTACGCCGACACCCGCGTGATCGGCTCCGCGACGATCGCCGAGACCCGCCGATGACCTATTCCAGCGGCATCGGCTCGATGCCCGGCGGCTCCGTTGGAGCCGAGACGGCCAACGCCGCCGACTTCGCCGAGGCACAACGGGTAGCGCTGGGTGAGGTGTCGTTGCCCCACCTGGTCGAGGTGCCCGGTCGTGGTGCGGTGGCCTCGATGACCGGGCGGACGCTGGGTCTGATCAGCGAGTTGGGGTTCGATCTGCAACCGGCCGGGTGGCGCTTGGCTCCGCGAGGCATCGACCAGCGCCGGGCCGCCTCTCTGATCGCCCAAGACCTCGATGTGGTGTCCCAGCTATCGGTCTCGGGGACCTTCAAGGTGCAGGTCTGCGGCCCCTGGACGCTGGCGGCCACCGTGGAGAAGCCGAAGGGCGACCTCCTGCTCTCCGACCACGGGGCGAGACGCGAGGTGGCCGAGGCGCTTGCGTTGGCGATCTCGGCCCATGTGGCCGACCTGCGCCGACGACTGCCCGGAGTCGTGGATCTCATCGTCCAGGTCGACGAACCCGGCCTGCCTGCGGTGATGTCCGGCCAGGTGCCCACCGCTTCAGGGTTCCACCGCCACCGCAGCGTGGACCCGCCGACGGCGTCGACTGCCCTCGAACTGGTTTTCGGCGCCATCGCCGAGGCCGGAGCCACCCCGATCGCCCATTGCTGTGCCGCCGATGCCCCGGTGCGACTGCTGCGCCAGGCGGGGGCCCGCGGAGTCTCCGTCGACCTGCTGAACCTTCCTGCAGGCGGCTATGACCCACTCGCGGAATCGCTGGAAGCCGGCGAATGGGTGCTCCTGGGTGTCGTGTCCGCCACCGACTCCGCCGATGACGCTCATCAAGTCAACACTCGTGCGCACCGATTCCTCGACATGCTCGGGCTCGACCCCACCGAGCGCACCGTCTTCACTCCAGCCTGCGGGCTGGCCGGGGCCACGCCGACCTACGCCCGAACCGCGTTGGAGATGGCCGCGGGGGCGGCGGCATCGGTGTCAGCGCCCGCCGACCTCGACCACGACTGACTCGACCATGACTGCGGCGTGCGGTGCCGATGAAGTTGGGGGGGCGACCCGGCAGGATGTGCCTGTGACTGAACCCCAGGCCGCCCCAGCCGCCGCCCGTGAGGAGCACACCGATCTGGTCGAGCGCATCGACGACGCTCGGTGGCGCTACTACGTCCTCGACCAGCCGACGATCAGTGACGCCGACTTCGACGCCACGATGCGACGGCTGGAGGCCCTGGAGGAGTCCTATCCGGAGTTGCGCACCCCCGATTCCCCGACCCAGAAGGTCGGCGGCGCGGTCTCGACGTTGTTCACCCCCGTGGAGCACCTGCAACCCATGGAGAGCCTCGACAACGCGTTCAGCACCGAGGAGTTGCAGGCCTGGGCGGCTCGGGTCTCACGAGACGGGGTGCGGATCTCGGCCTACCTCTGCGAACTCAAGGTCGACGGGTTGGCCGTCAATCTCCTCTACGAGGACGGCCGGCTGGTCCGCGCTGCCACCCGAGGCGACGGGCGGACCGGCGAAGACGTCACTCCCAACGTGCGCACGATCGCGTCGATCCCCGACCGGTTGACCGGCACCAGCCAGTTCCCGGTCCCCGGCCGGCTCGAGGTGCGCGGTGAGGTCTTCTTGCCCGTGGCCGCCTTCGACAAGCTCAACCACACGATGAGCGCGGCCGGGAAGCCGATGTTCGCCAACCCCCGCAACGCGGCCGCGGGGTCACTGCGCCAGAAGGACCCCAGGGTCACCGCTACCCGTGAGTTGGGCATGGTCTGTCACGGGATCGGGTTCCGCGAAGGGTTCGAGCCGGTGACCCAGTCCGAGGCCTACGCCGCTCTGCGCGCCTGGGGGTTGCCCACCAGCGAGCGCGCCCGCGTCGTGACCAGCCTGGCCGAGGTCGAGGAGTTCATCGCCTACTACGACCAGCACCGTCACGACGTGGAGCACGAGATCGACGGGGTGGTCGTCAAGGTCGACGACGTGGCCACCCAGCGGCAACTCGGGTCCACCTCCCGAGCCCCGCGTTGGGCGATCGCGTTCAAGTACCCACCCGAGGAGGTCAACACCGTCTTGTTGGCCATCGAGGTCAACACCGGGCGCACCGGTCGGGTGACCCCCTTCGGGCGCATGCAGCCGACCCGCGTGGCCGGAAGCACCGTCGAGATGGCCACGCTCCACAACGCCCATGAGGTACGCCGCAAGGACGTCCGCCCCGGTGACACCGTGATCTTGCGCAAGGCCGGTGACGTGATCCCCGAGATCCTGGGGCCGGTGCTGGCCCTGCGGCCGCCCGGGCTCCCCGAGTGGGTGATGCCGACTCGCTGCCCGGCCTGCGACACGGAGTTGGTGGAGCAGAAGGAGGGCGACAAGGACCTTCGTTGCCCCAACCACGTGGGGTGCCCGGCGCAGGTGCGCGAACGCGTCTTCCACGTCGCTGGCCGAGGTGCCTTCGACATCGAAGGGCTGGGCTACGAGGCGGCCGTCGCCCTCCTGCAGGAGGGGGTGATCACCAACGAGGGAGACATCTTCGCCCTGACCGAGACCGATCTTCTGCGCACACCGTTGTTCACCCGAGCCCCCAAGAAGGACGAGCAAGGGCCGCAACTCTCGGCCAACGGCCTTAAACTGCTGGCCAATCTCGACGCCGCCAAACAGCAGCCGCTGTGGCGGGTGCTGGTGGCCCTCTCGATCCGACACGTCGGCCCGACGGCAGCGCGGGCCCTGGCCGGGGCATTCGGGTCGATCGAGGCGATCCGGGTGGCCGCCGAAGATGATCTCGCCCAAGTCGAAGGTGTGGGGCCGACGATCGCCGAGTCGGTGCGTCAGTGGTTCGACGGCCCCGACGCGCCATGGCACAACGCGATCGTCGACGGGTGGGCTCGCGCCGGCGTACGCCTCCAGGATGAGCGAGACGACTCCATCTCCCGCACTCTGGACGGGCTCACCGTCGTGGTGACCGGCTCATTGGAGGGCTTCACCCGCGACTCGGCCAAGGAGGCGATCATCAGCCGGGGTGGCAAGGCCGCCGGTTCGGTGTCTAAGAACACCGACTATGTGGTGATCGGGGCCAACGCGGGCAGCAAGGCAGACAAGGCCGAGCAACTCGGAGTGCCGATCCTCGACGAAGCCGGGTTCGTGCAGCTGTTGGCCAACGGACCCGCCTGACCTCAGGGCGTGTCGAGAGCCGCGGCCATCAAGTCCGCCACCGCAGCCTGCTCGACGGCGAAGGGGTGGTAGGCCTGGGCGCGGGCCTTGTCGGTCTTCGAACCGTTGATCCACGGGTCTGCCGAGCAGATGTCATGGCCGCGGCTGGCGCGCCAGATGTTGATGTACGTCGAGCCGGTCTTGCGGGCCGCCCGACGCAGCGCCTTCGTGAGCAGATGGTTGATCACCCGGGCGTAGCGGTAGTCGCGGTCGGCCAGCGGCAAGATGTCTGTGCACGTGCCCGTGGTCGGCACGATCTGGGGATAGCCGACCACCACGATGCGTGCGTGCGGAGCGCGCGTCTTGACCGCGCGCACCATACGCAGGACCCGGGTCCGGGTTCGGTGGACCGCTGCCTTCAGCGCGTCGCGATGTCCGGGCAGCTTCATGGCTCGCCGACAGGGAGCGCCGGTGGGATCGCTGGCCCGCAAGGTGGGGCAGAACGTGACCAGGGTGCCGAAGACGCTCTCGTCGTTGCCGCCGATGGAGATGCTCACCAAGCCGGTCTCAGGTGTCACTGCGTCCAGTTGTGCCGGCACCGGACCAAACGGGGTGTTCTGGGGCTGGAGGAAGTCGGTGGTCGTGGCGCCGCTGCAGGACACGTCGGCGAGGCTGTAGGCCGGGTGGGCCGCGGCGAACACAGCGGGGTAGTTGTGGTCGGAACGGAAGCATCCACCGGCGATCGATGTGGTCGGCACCAACGGTGCCGCGGTGTAGGAGTCACCGAGCGCGACGTAGCGCACCGGTGGCATGTCCGTGGCCGGAGCGTTCTGTTTGGTCGCGACGGCGGGGGTCGTGAGACTCAACGAGGTGACGACCGCCAGGGTGATTGCCAGTTTCAGTGAACGCATGATGATGCTCCTCGGGGTTGTGGGCACCGTACGTGGCGTACCGGTGATGGTCTAGTGCCTGCGTGGAACCGAGCGGACCGTTGCCGCGTCTCACCCACATGGCAACCAACCCGTTCAAAGAGATCGAGCTGAAGAAGATCCCGGTGCACAAGGTCGTGGGGTTCGTCGCCCTGATGGCCGTGCTCGTCGCGGTGGGCTGGTCGCTCGGCTCGCTACGCGCAGGTGGGTCCGATGGCGCAGGTGCGGGGGTCTCGCCCGGTTCTCCGGACATGGGCGTCGCCGGCTCCCGGGCCGCTGCCGAGGAACCGGCGCCCACCGATGGCGGGAGGCAGGTGGTCGGCGATGAGAAGTCCATTGCCATCTCGGCGGCATCGGTCATCCGCAACGGTGACGTGGCCGTGAAGGGTTCGGACATCGTCAAGATGCGCGGCCAGGCGCTGAGCATCGTGCGGGCGGTCGGCGGGACAATCGACCGCGAAGAGACGGTCGCCAGCCCCAAGGGCGGAGTGAGTTTCTCCACCCTGGTGGTGCGGGTGCCGAGTGCCTCGTTCGACAAGACGATGGATCAGTTGTCGAAGATCGGCCGATTCGTCCATGCCAGCAACTCCAGCGAGGACGTCACCACGCAGGTGCTCGACATCAACGCCCGGGTGCGGGTCCAAGCAGCCAGCGTCGCCCGCATCGAGAGGTTGTTGGGTCGGGCCAAGTCGCTGCGCGACATCGTGGCTCTGGAGGCCGAGGTCAGCCGCCGACAGGCAGAGTTGGATTCGTTGCGCAGTCAACAGAAGTGGCTGGCCGACCAGACCTCGATGTCGACGATCACGGTGTCGATGGAGCGAACCACCGCCAAGACCTCGACCAACCCGTTCGTCTCGGGTCTGCGGCAAGGCTGGGACGCCCTGGTGGCCTCCTTCGGCACCCTGATCAAGGTCGTGGGCGCCTTGGTGCCGTGGCTGATCCTGATCGTTCCGCTTGGCTTCGCCGTTGCGGCATGGCGTCGGCGTACGTCGCGAACCGGCTGAGGATCGCTTCGACGAACCGGTCAGACTCGGCCAGTGGCCGGGTGCGGGCATCGGCGTCGACCTGATCGAGTTGGTCGGTGAAGTGACCCGGAGCCATCAGGTAGGTAGCGATGGCGATCTTGGTCGCCGGGTCCGAATCCGAGCCGCCGACCTGCGGCGAGCCGGACCGCAGCGCACCGATCGCATCGGAGACGCTGGGCCCCGGCCCGGAGAGGAAACCCACCTCCACTCGACCCGCCACTTCGTCACACCTTGCGAACACCTGCTCGCGAGCCTGTGCACGCGATGATCCGGCCGCGGCCAGCACGATTCCCCACCCTGGCCCGGTCACCCCGGCCGCGTGGAGTTGATCCCGGAGTGCCGCACCCACGAGTGGGTCGGTGGCGAAGCCGTCGACCAGATCGACAGGGGGGAGCCCGCCGTCGGCTTGGGCCCGAGCGATCTGGTCGGGCAGATCGGTGGTCTCGTGGAACCCGCTGGTCAAGACCAGCGGCATCACCACGATCGCCTCTACCTGTTCGGCGAGCTCGGCCAGGGCCTCGGCGATCGAAGGATGGGTGAGTTCCAAGAAGGCTGCCCGCACGACAACGTCAGGGAGTTGGGCTGCGATCCGACCGGCGAGATGGTGGATGGCCGCGCCTGAACGAGGATCTCGTGACCCGTGCGCGACCAGCAGGAGCCCCCTCATGTCGCCACGTCGTGGCTATGGGGAAGCCGATCGGCCAGCGCCGCGACGTCACCGACCACGATGATCGCCGGTGCCTCCGCTTCGCGTTGACGCGCGAGATCCGCGATCGTGGCGATGGTGCCCGCCGTGGTCCGTTGGCGTGGGGTGGTGCCCCGCTCGATGATCGCGACCGGAGTCTGCGGGCTCCGTCCTCTCGCGACCAAAGCGGCCATGGTGTCGGCCAACCGGCTCACCCCCATCAGCAGGACCAGGGTGTCGGCATCGGACTGCGCCGAGTCAGGCAGCCCGTCGTGGCCCGTGGCGATGGTCAGAGAGCGGGCCAGGCCGCGGTGGGTCACCGGGATGCCGGCCGCCGCGGGGACCGCGATCGCGCTGGTGATCCCCGGGACCACCTCCACCGAGATCGCGGCCTCCAGACAGGCGATGGCTTCCTCGCCACCTCGACCGAAGACGTACGGGTCCCCTCCTTTGAGGCGTACGACGCGCTTGCCCGCCCCCGCCTGCTCCACGAGGATCTGGTTGATCCGCTCCTGCGGAACCGGATGATGGCCGGGGACTTTGCCAACGTCGATCACCTCGACATCGGGATCGAGCTCGGCGAGCACCTCCACCGGTCCGAGTCGGTCGGTGACCACAACGTCGGCCTGGGCCAGCAACTGCCGGGCCCGCACGGTGAGCAGTCCGGGATCGCCCGGTCCGCCACCGACCAACGCCACGTGCCCTGGGCCGGTGCGCCGTGGCCGGCTGCGCCGCAGCGGGAGTCTGCCGGTCTGGAGGTCCACTCGGATCGCGTCGCGCACCGCTCGCGCTCGCCCGGGGTCGCCACCGCCGCTGACCGCGACCGTCACCTCGCCGACTCGTGCGACCGCCGGGGTCCAGGCGGCGGATTCGGCAGCCTCGTCGGCCCGCACCGCCCAGATCCGGTCGTCCTCTGCGGCCCGGGCCACGGCGGCGTCGATGTCGGCGTCACCGGTGGCGGTGTGCACCAGCCAGGCCCCGGCGAGGTCGCCGTCGGCGTACTCCCGCTCGAGCCAGGTGTGGCGCTGGTCCGCGACGAACAGGTCGGCGAGGTCTTCGCACACCCAGGGCGAGATCACCCGGAGTCGAGCTCCGGCGGCAGCGGCGCCCAGGGCCCGACGGGCGGCCACGGGACCGCCGCCGACGACCACGACGAGACGGTCGGTGAGGTCGAGGAACAACGGGTAGGTGCTCATAGCAGGATCCCGCACTCGGTCTTGCCGATCCCCGCCCAGCGCCCACTGCGTGGGTCCTCTCCGGCCGCCACCGGTCGGGTGCACGGTGCGCAGCCGATGGAGGGGTAGCCGGCCGACAACAGCGGGTTGAGGATCACCTCGTGCTCCTCGGCGTACGTCGCCACGTCGTCGTCGGTCCAGGCCGCCAAGGGGTTGAGCCGGACCAGCCCGCGCCGCTGATCCCACTGGACCAACGGCAGGTCGGCTCGATTGCGGGTTTCGACGCGTCGAGCCCCGGTCACCCAGGCCTGACGACCCTGCAGGCCCTGGTCGAGCACCGCCGTCTTGCGCAGCGCGCAGCACCTCGCCGGGTCACGCTCGTGAAGCCGAGGGCCCAAGGTGGCGTCCTGTTCGGCCACGCTGTGCTCGGGAGTGAGCACGGTCAGGGTGAGCGGGTAGCTGGCACGCACGGCTTCTGCGGTGCCGAGGGTCTCGGGGAAGTGATAGCCGGTGTCGAGGAAGAGCACCTCGACCCCCGGCGCGATCCGAGAGGCCAAATGGGCCACCACCGTGTCGCCCATGGAAGCCGCCACGACCCAGTCGTGGAAGGTGGCTGCCGCCCAGGAGAGTACGTCGGCGGCGTCCGCGTCGGCGAGCCGCCGGGCGGCCTCAGCCACGAACACCGGGCCGCTCACCTCGGTGAATAGTGCGACCTGGATGCCCGGGTCGACGGCCGTCATGACGCCGCCTCGGAGTGCAGCCCGAGGAACTTCAGGGTGAAGACCCGTGTGCAGGCACGGCACCACCAGGAGCCGTGGCCCGCCTCGTGCGGCCGCAGTTCCTCCTCGGCGCAGAAAGGGCAGTGGAACGGCACCGCGCGCCCGCTCATCGCAGCGACTCCTCGTCTGCCCGAGCAACCCAGGTGGCGAAGCGTTCTCCGTCGACGCGATCGCTGAGCCACCGGCGTACGACGCGCTCGACGTAGTCGGTCAGTTCGTCGGCGGTGACCTTGTGCCCGCGCAACTTGCGACCGAACCCCGGGTCGAGCCCGAGGGACCCGCCCAGGTGGACCTGGAAGCCGGGCTGGCGAATGCCGTCCTCGTCGGTGACGATCTGTCCCTTGAGCCCGATGTCGGCCACCTGGATCCTGGCGCAGGAGTTGGGGCAGCCGTTGAGGTGGATCGTCACGACCTCGTCGGGAGCGAGATCGTGGATCCGGCCCTCCAGCTCGTGGACGAGATCCCGAGCGCGCGCCTTGGTCTCGACGATGGCGAGTTTGCAGAACTCGATCCCCGTGCATGCCAGGGTGCCTCGACGCCATGGACTCGGTTCGGCGGAGAGGCCGATCCGGGCCAAGGACTCCACGAGTGGAGTCACGGACTCCTCCGCGACGTCTAGGACCAGGAGTTTCTGGTGGGCCGTGGTCCTGATCCGGTCCGAACCGGCCGCCTCGACGATGTCGGCCAGGGCCGCCAGTGCCGTCCCGCTGACCCGACCGACGATCGGTGCGGCCCCGACGTAGAAGCGGTCATCGAGTTGCCGGTGGACCCCGACATGATCGGATAGCACCGGATCGACCGGTGGCGGCGCAGGTCCGTCGAGAAGCGGTCGGCGCAGGTACTCGGTCTCCAGCACCTCCCGGAACCGCGACGCGCCCCAGTCGGCGACCAGGTACTTCAACCGGGCCCGCGTGCGCAGACGGCGGTAGCCGTAGTCGCGGAAGAGGCCGATCACCCCCGCCCACACCTCTGGTACGTCGACCAACGGCACCCACGCGCCGAGGCGCACCGCGAGATGCGGCGAGGTGGACAGGCCACCGCCGACCCACAGGTCGAAGCCGGGTCCGTGCTCGGGGTGGACCACCCCCACGAAGGAGATGTCGTTGATCTCCGGCACCACGTCGAGCCGGGGCGAGCCGCTGATCGCCGACTTGAACTTGCGTGGCAGGTTGGAGAACTCGGTGGACCCGAGCCACCGGCGAGTGATCTCCTCGATGGCGGGCGTCCCATCGACGATCTCGTCGGCGGCGATGCCGGCGACCGGGGAGCCCAGAATCACCCGCGGGGCGTCACCGCAGGCCTCGGCGCTGGACAGGCCCACCGATTCCAGGCGCCGCCAGATCTCCGGCACGTCCTCGATGCGCACCCAGTGCAGTTGCACGTTCTGCCGGTCGGTGATGTCGGCGGTGTCCCGGGCGAACTCGGTGGAGATGGCCGCGATGGTGCGCAGTTGGGCCACGCTGAGTTGGCCGCCGTCGATGCGGACGCGCAGCATGAAGTACTCATCATCGAGGTCGTCCGCGCTCAAGGTGGCCGTCTGGCCGCCGTCGATGCCGGGCCGGCGCTGGGTGTAGAGGCCCCACCAGCGCAACCGACCCCGCAGGTCGTCGGGCGGGATCGACGCGAAGCCCTTGTGGGCATAGATCTGTTCGACGCGGGCGCGCACCGCCAGACCGTCGTCCTCGGCTTTGAAGGCCTCGTTGGGGTTGAGCGGGGTGCGCCCCGTCAACGCCCACTGGCCGTGGGAGGGCGGAGCGTGGGGTGGGGTGAGTGTGGCGGGTGGGACAGACATGGTGACCTCTCGGCGCCCTCAGGGCGCGACGCATGGTGGACCCGGGTGAGGGGTCTGGAGGGGTGCGCCGACTCAGGTTCGGTCGCGAAGGGACCGAAGGCAGGCAGAGTCGGGGCGGGCGGGCTGGGTGAAGGTCAGCCCCGACACATCGCGGTAGCCGTGCGCACCAGGTCGACGTGCAGGCGCGCGACCAGGCGAAGATCGCGGTCGGTGCGCTGGTGCTGGTCCATCTCGATGCTCTCCTGGCTCTCCTGCTCGGGTCCGGGACCCGGTCAGGGCCCACGCTTGTCGGCGTACGCGCAGGCGGGTGCCGACCCGGTCTTCACCCGGAGCACCCCGCCGTGGAGGAGGGTTGCCGACCAGCAAGCCGGGGCTGTGCGCTGGTGCTCATGACCTGGACGGGAGTCAATCACGCTCGCCATCAGCGACCGGTCATCTCGACCACATCGTGAGAACGGCCATGTCAGGGCGTTCGGGGTGTGGTCGGCCAGCGTTCGCGGACTGCCTAGGATTGGGCGCATGCCCCAGACCCCCCAGACGATCACGCGCGACGAGGTGCGCCACCTGGCCGACCTCGCCCGGATCGATCTCGACGACGCCGAACTCGATCACCTGGCTCCTCAGTTGAGCGTGATCTTGGAGTCGGTGGCCGCCATCGCCCAGATCGCCGCCGACGCCATTCCGCCGACGTCCCACGCCCTCCCGTTGACCAACGTCTTTCGTGAGGACGTGGTGGTGCCGAGCCTGAGCGCCGAGGCTGCGCTGAGCGGAGCCCCCGAGGTCGAGGAACAGCGTTTCGCGGTGCCGAAGATCCTGGGGGAGGAGTGATGATCCAGCGTTCGGCCGCCGATCTGGCGGACGCACTGGCCTCGGGGGAGACCACCAGCCTCGCCCTGACTCAGGCCTACCTCGATCGCATCGCGGCCACCGATGAAGCGGTCCATTCGTTCCTGCACGTCGACGGCGAGGGAGCGCTGGCCCAGGCCACCGCCTCCGATGAGCGGCGCGCGGCCGGTCGCCCTGCCAGTGCCCTCGACGGAGTGCCGGTCGCGGTCAAGGACGTGCTCACCACCGAGGGGCTGCCCACCACGTGTGGCTCCCGGATCCTGGAGGGCTGGATCCCGCCGTACGACGCCACGGTGGTCCGGCGGCTCAAGTCCGCGGGACTGCCGATCCTGGGCAAGACCAACATGGACGAGTTCGCGATGGGTTCCTCGACCGAGCACTCGGCCTACGGACCCACGCGCAACCCCTGGGACCTCGACCGGATCCCTGGAGGTTCCGGCGGTGGTTCGGCGGCCGCGATGGCCGGTTTCCAAGCGGGCGTGGCGATCGGCTCCGACACGGGTGGCTCGATCCGCCAACCCGGCGCCGTGACCGGCACGGTCGGGGTCAAGCCGACCTACGGCGGGATCAGTCGCTACGGGCTGATCGCCATGGCCAACTCGCTCGACCAGGCCGGCCCGGTGACGCGCACGGTGCTCGACGCGGCTCTGCTTCACGAGATCCTGGGCGGTCACGATCCGCTCGACTCCACCAGCATCGCCGCACCGCTTCCTCCGGTCGTCGCCGCGGCGCGTGCCGGCGCTCAGGCCGACTTGAGCGGTGTGCGGATCGGGGTGATCACCGAACTCGGCGGTGAGGGCTACCAAGCGGGCGTGCTGGCCCGCTTCCACGACGCGCTCGACCTGCTGGTCGAGGCCGGTGCCGAGATCGTGGAGGTCTCCTGCCCCTCCTTCGTGCACGCGCTGTCGGCGTACTACCTGGTGATGCCGAGTGAGGCCTCGTCCAACCTGGCCCGCTTCGACGCGATGCGCTACGGGTTGCGGGTGACCCCGGAGGGCGACCCGAGTGCCGAGGACGTCATGCGGGTCACTCGCGACGCCGGGTTCGGCGACGAGGTCAAGCGACGGATCATCCTGGGCACCTACGCCCTGTCCAGCGGCTACTACGACGCTTACTACGGCCAGGCCCAGAAGGTGCGCACGCTGATCAGTCGCGACTTCGCAGCCGCCTTCGAGCGGGCCGACGTGCTGGTCTCGCCCACCGCCCCGACCACCGCGTTCAGGTTGGGGGAGAAACTCGACGACCCGCTGGCGATGTACCTCAACGACATCGCCACGATCCCGGCCAACCTGGCCGGAGTGCCGGGCATGTCGTTGCCGTGCGGTCTGGCCGATGAGGACGATCTGCCGGCCGGCTTCCAGATCCTGGCTCCGGCCATGGCCGATGACCGCCTCTATCGGGTGGGTGCCGCCCTGGAGGCCCTGCAAGAGGCTCGATGGGGCGGTCCACTGCTCGATCGGGCTCCCGACCTTCTCGCCTCGATCCAGAACGGGGGAGCGCACCGATGAGCCAGGACCTGATCGCCTACGACGACGCCGTGGCTGCCTTCGACCCAGCCCTCGGTCTCGAGGTGCACGTCGAACTCAACACCGCGACCAAGATGTTCTGCGGCTGCCCCACCGAGTTCGGGGCCGCCCCCAACACCCAGACGTGCCCGACCTGTCTGGGGTTGCCCGGCAGTCTGCCGGTGGTCAACGGCAAGGGTGTGGAGTCGGCGATCCGCATCGGCCTGGCGCTGAACTGTTCGATCGCCTCGTGGTGCCGCTTCGCCCGGAAGAACTACTTCTATCCCGACATGCCGAAGAACTTCCAGACCTCTCAGTACGACGAGCCGATCGCCTACGACGGCTACCTCGACGTGGAGTTGACCGACGGCACGGTCGTCCGGGTGGAGATCGAGCGCGCCCACATGGAGGAGGACACCGGCAAGTCCACGCACGTGGGCGGCAGCACCGGACGCATCCACGGTGCGGACTACTCGCTTGTCGATTACAACCGGGCCGGTATCCCGCTGATCGAGATCGTCACCCGACCGATCTTGGGGACGGGTTCGCGGGCGCCCGAGGTGGCCAAGGCCTATGTGGCCCAGTTGCGCGAACTCCTACTCGGGCTGGGCGTCTCCGACGTACGCATGGAGCAAGGCTCGATGCGCTGCGACGTCAACCTCTCGCTGGCTCCCACGGGCTCGCCGGTGTTGGGCACCCGCACCGAGACCAAGAACGTGAACTCGCTGCGTAGCGTCGAGCGGGCGGTGAGGTATGAGATCTCGCGCCATGCCGCGATCTTGAGTGGTGGCGGCACGATCCTGCAGGAGACTCGTCACTTCCACGAGGACACTGGCATCACCACCAGCGGACGCGAGAAGTCCGATGCGGAGGACTACCGCTACTTCCCCGAACCGGACCTCGTGCCGATCGCCCCGAGTGCGGAGTGGATCGAGGAGTTGCGGGCTGCTCTTCCCGAGCCTCCCCGGGTACGCCGAGCTCGGCTCCAGGACCTGTGGGGGTTCAGCGATCTGGAGATGCGCGACACCGTCGGTGCCGGTGCGCTGAGCCTGGTCGAGGAGACGATCGCGGCCGGAGCCGCGGCTCAGTCGGCTCGCAAGTGGTGGCTGGGCGAACTGGCCCGCCGTGCCAACGAGGCGGGCTGCGAACTGGCCGATCTCGCAGTGACGCCCACCGACGTAGCCCGGGTGCAGGCGCTGGTCGACGCCAAGATGATCAACGACGTGCTGGCTCGTCAGGTGCTCGACGGGGTCCTGGCCGGTGAAGGAACCCCCGACGAGGTCGTGGCCGCTCGCGGGCTGGCGATGGTCTCCGACGACGCCGCGCTGGGTGAGGCGGTGGCGGCGGCGATCGCGGCTCATCCCGACGTCGCCGACAAGATCCGCGACGGCAAGGTAGCCGCGGCCGGAGCGCTGATCGGCGAAGTGATGAAGCAGATGCGCGGCAAGGCCGATGCCGGGCGGGTGCGCGAACTGATCCTGGAGAAGTTGTCCTGATCGGGCCTTGATTTCGACAGGCTCAATCAGCGGTGTGTCGGTCG
>CALMLL010000048.1 GCA_937868075.1 uncultured Marmoricola sp.
ACCAGGTCCCGCACGCTCATCACCACGTCGAGGCGCGCCCCGCCGAGGTCGGCGCGGGCTCGCTGGATCTGCTCGGGGGTGGCGATGCCCAGGATCTCGTGGCTGATGATCGCGGTGCCGCGATGCGCACGGATCTGCTCGGCCAATGCAGCCCAGTGCCCGACCGCCTCGGCCTCCAGACCGCCCCACTTCAGGCCCATGAGGTCGAGCGCGGCGAGGAAGTGCGCGTCGTGACGGTGGCCGGGGTAGAGCACACCTTGGCGGCGCAGGGCCTCCGGATTGCGGAAGAGTCGGTCTTGGACGAAGGAGGTGCCGGTCTTGGGGGCGCCGACGTGGATGATGACCCGGTCAGCCACGGATCCTCCTCAGCAAGGTGCCCAGTGAGCGCATCGGGACCGGCATGTCGCGATAGACCTGTGAACGCTCGGCCACCAGTGCCGCGATCGCGGCGACGGCGGCCTCGGTCACGGCCTCGGGATCGGGGTGATCCGGGTCGACCCACGCCTCCTGGCTCCAGCGCGGTTTCAGATCGGCGGCATCGCCGACGACGTCCACGCCCGAGGCTTCGAGCCATTCCAGCCATTCGGCGGTGACCTCTTCGACCCAGGGGCGATCGGCCGGGGCGATGGTGGCGCGCTCGGAGATGTCGAGGTTGGCCAGGGTCTGGTGAACCAGCAAGTCGCGCACGGTGCCGGCGTAGACCGGTTGCTGGATCCGCCGTCCTTTGAGTTGTTGGTTGAGGCGGCGGATGAGGGCGGTCTCGGCGATGCCCATGGACTGGTTGGCTCGGCCGGCCGGTTCGAGGTCGAGGCCGGCATCGATGCCCAGCACTCCGGCGTACCGCTTCCAGAGCAGGGTCGGGTCGGCGCCGGACTGGGGAACGGTCACGACGTGGAGGTTCTCGGGAGGCAGTCCGTCGCCCCAGCGGGTCAGGACGTCGGGCAGCGACTGCACCCGCCAGAACCACAGGTCCGAGGACACTCTCGGTGCCCGTCGGATCTGGCGCAGGAACTGGGCGAAGGTCTTGCGGCCACGGTGCTTGACCGTCTCCTGCCACTCCGCCGGAATCTGCCGGGCCAGATCGCGGGCAGTCACCACCACATGGAGGTCGGCCTCGGCCAGGGAGGCACGGGCCCGGGCCACCTGTCGCGGCGTGGCCGCAGCCAGCACCTCGTGACTGATCACCGCACCACGCGGAGCGGTGCGGGCCGCGCGCGCCAGGGAGTCCCATTCCCCGCGCGCGGCCTTGAGCGCGCCGCCCCACTTGTGGTCGATCAGATCGATCGCGGCTTCGAAGTGCGAGCCGGAGTGGGTGTCGGGATACATCAAGCCATGCCCGGCCAACGTGGTCCGGTTGCGAGCGAGCACGTCTTGCAGATAGGTCGTCCCGGTTTTGGGAGCCCCCACATGCAGCCACACCCGCGTCATAGACCCGATTGTGCCGTGTTCTGGTTGGCCAGCGGGCCAGGCGTGGGGATTCGGCTCACCGCGACTCCCGAGGACATCGGCCCCGCGGGCGTCACCGGGACTGTTTCGGCGCCAGCGCCGAGACCACCCGCGAGGGGCTCGGACGACCGAGGATCTCGGCCATCCACACACTCGTCTCGATGAGTACGCCGAGGTCGACCCCGGTCTCGACGCCCATCCCCTGGAACATCCACACCAGATCCTCGGTCGCGAGGTTCCCGGTGGCGCTCTCGGCGTAGGGGCAGCCTCCGAGGCCACCGGCACTGGCATCGAAGGTGCGCACTCCGTGGACCCACGCCGCATAGGCGTTGGCCAGTGCCTGGCCGTAGGTGTCGTGGAAGTGAACCGCGAGCCGATCGTCGGGCACACCGGCGGCGTTGAAGGCGTCGAGAAGGCCCGTGACCGCCGCCGTGGTGCCGACTCCGATCGTGTCGCCCAGGCTCAGTTGGCTGGCCCCGAGGTCGAGGAGTCGTCGGCCGACGTCCACCACCTGCTCGACCGGCACCGATCCTTCCCACGGATCTCCCCAGCACATGCTGACGTAGGCGCGCACGTCGATCCCCGCAGCCAGCGCCCGCGCGACCACGGGACCGAACATCTCGAACTGGCCCTCCAGGGACCGGCTGAGGTTGCGCTGGGCGAACGTTTCGGTCGCCGACCCGAAGATGGCGATGTGCCCGCATCCCATCTCGATGGCGCGATCCAGCCCGCGGTCGTTGGGGACGAGCACGGGGTAGGTGCCACCCACGGCGGCCACCACGTCGGCGGCATCGGCCAACTGTGGAACCCAGCGCGGGTGCACGAAACTGGTGGCTTCGATGATCGGCAATCCTGCCTCGGCGAGCCTGGTGATGAACTCGATCTTGGCCTGGGTGGGCACGTGGCCCGACTCGTTCTGAAGTCCGTCGCGCGGGCCGACTTCGTAGATGGTGACCTCACGCATCAATGGCCCCGCTGATCTCGATCTGGAACAGCGGCACTCCGAGGGCCACCCGGTCGCCGACGACCGCGCCGACATGGGTCACCACCCCGTCGTACGGCGCCTTGAGGGCCAACTCCATCTTCATCGCCTCCAACACACCCAACGTCTGGCCGGTCACGACCGAGTCTCCCTCGGCCACTCCGACCGACAACATGGTGCCTGGCATGGGCGCGGTGAGGCTGCCGTCCCCAGCATGCACCGCGTGCTCGCGGAACGGGTCGGACCGCTCGAAGGCGAACCGCTGGCCCTGGTGCACCACCTCGACGGTGCCGTCACTGTCGGTGCGGACGAAACCTTGAGCGGTGTCCCCGCCCGGACCGGTCAGGTGTACGACGACGGCGCTGCCCAGAGTCGTGAGGACGACCGAACCCGGGTCGGCGAAGTCGTGCAGAGCCTGCCCGTCGACGATCAACGAGGCACTCGGTCCCCCCAGCCGGAACCCATCGGCCCGCCAGGGTCCGGCCGACTCCGACTCGGTCAGTGACCAGCCCCACAGGGCCCGGGCGGTCTCGTCACCGGGCGCTGGGAGTTCGTGGTGGTCCAGCCAGGCGGTGTCGACCGCGGCGGCTCGGAACGCGTCCGAGTCGACCAGGGCTCTGACGAAACCGGTGTTGGTGGTGAGTCCGAAGATCGCGGTCTCGTCGAGCGCGGTGATGAGGGTCCCGATCGCCCGGTCGCGGTCAGCGGCGTGCACGATCACCTTGCCCAGCATCGGGTCGAAGGAGGTGGTCACCTCCTGGCCGGCCTGCAACGCCTCGTCGACGCGCGCCTGATCGCTCCAGAGCACCTCGGTTGCGTGCCCGGCCTGAGGCAGGAAGCCGCCGAAAGCGTCCTCGGCATAGATCCGCGCCTCGATGGCGTGCCCCTCGCACCGGATCTCGTCCTGGGCCAGCGGCAACGGCGCGCCCGTCGCCACCAGCAACTGCCACTCCACCAGATCGATGCCGGTGACCATCTCGGTGACCGGGTGCTCGACCTGGAGGCGGGTGTTCATCTCCAGGAAGTAGGCCGACCCGCTGGCGTTGTCGACCAGGAACTCCACCGTGCCGGCGTTGACGTAGCCGACCTCGCGGGCCAGCGCGACGGCGCTGTCGAGCACGATCTGCCGGGTCTGCGCGGTGATGGTGGGTGCCGGCGCCTCCTCGACGACCTTCTGGTGTCGACGTTGGGCCGAGCAGTCGCGCTCGAACAGGTGGACCACGTTGCCGTGTCCGTCGGCGATGATCTGCACCTCGACGTGGCGGCCCGACTCGACGTACTTCTCCACCAGGAGGGTGTCGTCGCCGAAGGCCTTGGCCGCCTCACGTGAAGCAGCCGCCATCGCGTCGGCCAACTCCGCGGCACCGCGCACGATCCGCATGCCTTTGCCACCGCCCCCGGCGGCCGCCTTGACCAGGACCGGGTAGTCGAGTCCGGCCGGGTCGGCGTCGAGGGCGTAGGACGGAACCACCGGCACGCCGGCCCGCTCGGCGATCGCCCGGGCGTGGTCCTTGCGCCCCATGGCGTCCATGACGTCACCCGAGGGACCCACCAGCGCGATCCCGGCCGACTCCAGCGCACGCGCGAACTCGGCCCGCTCGGACAAGAAGCCATAACCGGGGTGCACGAACTCGGCCCCACTGGCGCGGGCGGCCGCGACCACGGCATCGATGTCGAGGTAGCTGGGCACTTCGACGGCCTGGTCGGCCTCACGCACATGTGCCGCGTGCCGGTCGAGGTCGGTGTAGACCGCGATGGTGTGCCAGCCGAGGCGGCTCGCGGTGCGGATCACCCGTCGCGCGATCTCGGCGCGGTTGGCGATGAGCAGTCTGGGCATCCGGGTCACATCCTGAAGACGCCGTAGGAGGGGGCCGGGATCGGCGTCGTGCCGACGACCTGGAGCGCCATGCCCAGCACGCGGCGGGTCTCGGCCGGGTCGATGATGCCGTCGTCCCAGAGTCGAGCCGTGGAGTAATACGGCGACCCCTGCTGCTCGTACTGCTGCCGGATCGGCTCCTTGAAGGCCTCCTCCTCCGCTGCCGACCATTCCTGCCCCGCGGCTTCGATCCCGTCACGCTTGACGGTCGCCAGCACCGAGGCGGCCTGCTCGCCGCCCATGACCGAGATCCGAGCGTTTGGCCACATCCACAGGAACCGCGGGTCGTAGGCACGCCCGCACATCCCGTAGTTGCCGGCTCCGAACGACCCGCCGATCACCACGGTCAGCTTGGGCACCACCGAGCAGGCGACCGCGGTGACGAGTTTGGCGCCGTCACGGGCAATGCCGCCGTTCTCGTATTCGCGCCCGACCATGAAGCCGGTGATGTTTTGCAGGAACAGCAGCGGGGTCTTGCGCTGGTTGCACAGTTCAATGAAGTGCGCACCCTTGAGCGCCGACTCGGAGAAGAGGATGCCGTTGTTGGCCACGATGCCGACCCGCTGGCCCATGATCTGGGCGAACCCGCACACCAGCGTCTCGCCGTAGAGCTTCTTGAACTCGTGGAAGTGCGATCCGTCGACGATGCGGTTGATCACGTCGCGCACGTCGTACGGCGTGCGGGTGTCGGTCGGCACCACGTCATAGATCGACTCGGCCGGGTGGTCGGGCTCGGCGAAGGTCCTGGCTTCGGGGGTCGGCTGTTGGGGAAGCGTGGACACGATCGAGCGGATGATGGCCAGCGCGTGAGCGTCGTCGTCGGCGAGGTGGTCGACCACGCCGGAGATGCGAGCGTGCACGTCACCACCACCGAGTTCCTCGGCGGTGACAACCTCTCCAGTGGCCGCCTTCACCAGCGGCGGACCGCCCAGGAAGATCGTTCCCTGATCCTTGACGATGACGGTCTCATCCGACATGGCCGGCACGTAGGCGCCGCCAGCGGTGCACGAGCCCATCACGGCCGCGATCTGCGGGATCCCCGCAGCCGACAGGTTGGCCTGGTTGAAGAAGATCCGCCCGAAGTGCAACTTGTCGGGGAACACCTCGTCCTGCATCGGCAGGAAGGCACCACCGGAGTCGACGAGATAGACGCAGGGCAGCCGGTTCTCCTGGGCGACCTCTTGGGCGCGCAGGTGCTTCTTGACCGTGATCGGGTAGTAGGTGCCGCCCTTGACGGTGG
>CALMLL010000049.1 GCA_937868075.1 uncultured Marmoricola sp.
TGGCCAGGACGACCGAGTAGGCGTTGAGGTCGCCGTCATGGCGCTCGATGGCATCGAGGTAGCCGTTGACGACCTCGACGGCGGTGGTCTGGCCACTCGTGGTGGCGTCGACGATCTGGGCAAGGTCGCGAGGCGCGTTCACACGTGTGATCTTGCCACTACCCCCGTCGTTGCCCCTATGCCGCGCAGCGGCCCACGGCCAGCATCGCCAGGGCTCGCGCCGACTGCAGGACCATCGAGACCGGGACGTGCTCGTCGATCACGTGGGCCTGGTCCAGGTGGCCCGGGCCGTAGTGCAGCGTGGGTATTCCGGCGGCGTTGTAGAGCCGCAGGTCGGAGCCACCCTCGAGGCCGATCGGGGCGAACACCGGTTGTCCGGCGGCCACCAGAGCCTCCTTCATCTCACCGAGCAGGGGGTGTCCCTCGGGGAGTCGGCCGCTGGCGAACTGGCCGCCGGACCAGCCCACTCGGGGCGGGTGGGCCCGCAGCCAGGGATCGGCCTCGGCGGCGTTGCCCACGGCCTCCTCGAAGGCCGCCCTGGCCTCGGCCACGGACTCGTCGAGACGTACGCCGAAACGGCCCTCGGCGACGAGGAGTTCAGGAACCGTGCTCGGCCACTCACCTGCGTGCACCGTGCCGATGGAGATGCCGTAGGGCAACGGCGTGTGGGCGAAGAGGCGATCCCGATCGGCGTTGCGCTCGGACTCGAGTTCGAGCAGGGACCGATGGATTCCCCAGAAGGCCTCCAGGGCGCTGTGACCGCTCTTGCGCAACGCAGCGTGGGCGGCACGTCCGGGCACCTCGATGCGGAAGGTGAGCGCGCCGGCATTGGCCACGACGATGACGCCGCCGGTCGGTTCGGGGATCACGCAGGCCTCCCCGGTGTGTCCTCGGGCCAAGGTGGCGAACGCGCCCAGCCCTCCGTCCTCCTCGCCCACCACCGCATGCACGGCGAGGGGCTTGGCCAGGTCGATGCCGGAGGCCAGGATCGCGCGGGCCACGGCGAGGTTGACAGCGACGCCAGCCTTCATGTCGGCCGCGCCGCGTCCCCACACCTTCCCGTGGGACACGGTGCCCTGGAAGGGGTGAGTGGCCCAATCATGCACGTCGCCGGACGGCACCACATCGGTGTGGCCCTGCAGGATCAGGCCGGGGATGCCGTGGCCGGTGACGCCGACACATCCCAGAGCCCGCGAGCGATAGACCTCCACCCCGGGAAAGTCGACTCGATGGGTCAGGTCGGGTAGGTCGAGCTCCCAGAGGTCGACCTGCAGTCCGGCCTCGGACAACTGGTCGGCGTACCACTCCTGGACGGTGACCTCCCCCGGTGTGCCCGACACCGACGGGATCGCGATCAGGTCCACCAGGTCGCGCAGGAGTCGGTCCTCATCGAGAGCGTCGAGGACCCGCTGCGCGACGCCGGCCGGGGTCACCGCGTGTGCACCAGCCCGCGTACGACTCGAAGCGCCACCGACAACCGGGCAAGGTCTGGATCCTCGTCGCTACAGATCTCCTCCAGCGTCGCCGTGGCCCGCGCCACGACGTCCGGCTCGGAGGCCTCCCACGCCGCGACCTGCTCGAAGCTGTCCAGACTCGAGGCCCCTTCACGCAGCACGTCGGTGGTGAGTTCGGCATGCACCCGGTGCAGGTCGACCAGAAGCGAAGCCCGCGCCATGGTCTGCCAGCGGTCGGTGCGAGGCAGCGAGAGGATCCGGGTCACCAGCAACGGCAACGCCAGGCGCTCCCCAAGCGCGAAGTGGACCCTGGCCACATCGGTCGCGTCGAGACGTTCGCGGATCGCGACATCGACGATCCCCATCAGCATGTACGCCGGCGGCAGCACCGCCACCCGGGTCGCCAGATCCTCCGGCACCCCATGGGAGGTGAGTTCGTCGCGACGGGCCTCGAAGTTGGCCAACTCCATGCCGGTCATGATTTGCGGCAACTGCTGCATGACCCGACCCACGGTGACGTCGAAGTCGTCGACGATGGCCTCGGAGTCGATCGGGCGGCGGTTGGTGACCAGCCAGCGAGAGATCCGCTCCACCAGGGTGCGCACCTCGAGCCGCATCCGGGTCTGGATGTCGGCATCGATCCTGTTGTCAAAGGCACAGATGTCGCGGATCAGGCCCACGCTGCCGAAGATCTCGCGAGCGACCAGGTTGGCGCGGACCAGTTCGGCATCGGTCGCACCGGTCTCGGCACCGAGGCGGTGGAGATAGGTGAACCCGGCACCGTTGATCAGGTGGTTGACGATGCGGGTCACGATGATCTCGCGACGCAGCGGGTGGGACTCCATGGCCTTGCGGTAGTCCTGACGCAGCGGCGCCGGGAAGTAGGCGTAGAGCTCGCCGCGCAGGAACGGGTCGTCGGCGATGTCGGTGAGCAGCAACTGGTCGGCCAGCACGATCTTGGCGTAGGCCAGCAGGACCGACAGTTCCGGCCCGGTCAGACCTTCGCCGCGTTCGATGCGGGCGGCTGCCTCCCGACGGCTCGGCAGCGCCTCCAACTCGCGGTCGAGCAGGCCACGACGCTCCAGGCTGCGCATGAGGTCCTCGTGGACGTGCATGAGCGGAGCCGAGTTGTGCACCGCGTTGGCCAGGGCGAGGTTCTGCTCGTAGTTGTCCACGAGCACCAAGCCGGCTACCTCGTCGGTCATCGAGGCGAGCAGAGTGTTGCGCTGCTCGGTGCTCAGACCGCTCTTGGCCACCGAGCCGTCGAGCAGGATCTTGATGTTGACCTCGTGGTCGGAGGTGTCGACACCGGCGGAGTTGTCGATGAAGTCGGTGTTGTTGCGACCACCTCGACCCTCGGGTCCTCCGGCCAACGCGTATTCGATGCGCCCGCGCTGGGTGAAACCGAGGTTGCCGCCCTCACCGATGGCCGCGCATCGCAACTGGTTGCCGTTGACCCGGATCGCGTCGTTGGCCTTGTCGCCGGCGTCGGCGTGGGTCTCGGTCTCGGCCTTCACGTAGGTGCCGATCCCGCCGTTCCACAACAGGTCGACCGGAGCCTTCAAGATCGCGCTCATCAGTTCCGGCGGCGACATCGAGTCGACGTCATCGGCAAGGCCGAGCGCGGCCCGCACTTGGGGTGTGATCGGCACCGATTTGGCCGAGCGGGGATAGACCCCGCCGCCTGCGGAGATCAGGGACGCGTCGTAGTCCTGCCAACTGCTGCGGGGCAGGTTGAACAGTCGCTGCCGTTCGGCGTACGACGTGGCCGCGTCGGGGTTGGGATCCAAGAAGATGTCCCGGTGGTCGAAGGCGGCCACCAGCAGCGTGTGCTCCGAGCAGAGCAGGCCGTTGCCGAACACGTCGCCGGACATGTCCCCGATGCCGACACAGGTGAAGTCCTGGGCCTGGGAGTCGAGTCCGCGTTCGCGGAAATGGCGACGAACGCTGACCCAGGCGCCCTTGGCGGTGATGCCCATGGCCTTGTGGTCATAGCCCACCGAGCCACCCGAGGCGAAGGCGTCCCCGAGCCAGAAGCCGTAGTCGTTGGCCACCGAGTTGGCGATGTCGGAGAAGGTCGCGGTGCCCTTGTCCGCAGCGACCACGAGGTAGGCGTCCTCGCCGTCGTAGCGGATCACGTCGATCGGAGCCACGACACCGCCGTCGACGAGGTTGTCGGTGACATCGAGCAGCGCCGAGATGAAGGTGCGGTAGCAGGCGATGCCCTCGTCGAGCCACGCCTGGCGATCCACTGCCGGGTCGGGCGACTGGCGGCAGACGAAGCCGCCCTTGGCGCCCACGGGCACGATCACGGTGTTCTTGACCATCTGGGCCTTGACCAGCCCGAGCACCTCGGTGCGGAAGTCGTCACGCCGGTCCGACCAGCGCAGGCCACCGCGGGCCACATGGCCGAACCGCAGGTGGACGCCCTCGACCCGGGGCGAGTGCACCCAGATCTCGAAGCGCGGTCGCGGCGCCGGGAGGTCCGGGATGCCGGCCGGGTCGAGTTTGATCGCCAGGTAGGAGTGCGGGGACCCGTCGCGACCTGCCTGGTAGTAGTTGGTGCGCAGGGTCGACTCGATCGCCGCCAGCAGCGAGCGCAGAATGCGGTCCTGGTCGAGCGCGGCGACGTCGTTGAGAGCCTCGCGGATCTGGCGGGTGATCGCCGCGATCGAGGAGATACGCCGAGTGCCGTCGACCTCACCCAGGGCCGGGTCGAATCTGGTCTCGAAGAGGCTCACGAGATCACGGGCCACGGCCACGTTGGAGCGCATCGTGTATTCGACGTACTCCTGGGAGTAGGGCAGTCCGCCCTGGCGCAGGTAGCGGGTGTAGGCGCGCAGGATCATCGCCTGCCGCCAGGTCAGGCCACCGGCCAGGACCAGCGCGTTGAAACCGTCGTTATCGGTGTCACCGTGCCAGGTCGCCACGACCGCGTCTTCGACGAGAGCGACCGCTTCTTCGGGCAGTGGGTCGGCCGACCTCAGACCGAAGTCATAGATACAGGCCGGCACGCCCATCCCGTAGAGGGAGTAGGGCCGCTCGTCGATGACGTCGACGCCGAGCGAGGAGAGCATGGGCAGCATGTGGCTCAGGACCAGCGGGCCACCCTTGCGGTAGATCTTGAGCCGGGACAGATGCGGGTCGTCTGCCGAGCGCTCCAACGACACCGCGACGTCGTCGTCGGCCATGGCCACGACCCGGCGAAGGTCCTCGGCGCCCCTGGTGGCCGAGTAGTCCTCCTTGTAAGCCTCCGGGAAGGCACCCGAGTGGGCCCGGGCCAGCACGGTGTCCTCTTCCCCGTCCCCGGCACCTCGCAGGGCGACGGTGAGGTCTTCGTCCCAGGATCGGGCGGCGTCCTGGAGGCGCCGCTCGATGTCGGCGACGTCGATGTCCTCGGGAATCGAAGCGCCCGAGGGCGGGCGGACCACGAAGTGCACACGCGCACTGAACGACTCCGACAGGCGCACGGTGAACTCGGCGGTCTCGCCGCCCAGCGACTCCTTGAGGATCCGGGCGAACTTCTCCCGCACGGCGGTGTTGTAGCGATCGCGTGGCAGGTAGACCAGGCAGGACAGGAATCGGCCGTAGATGTCGCGACGGACGAAGAGGCGCAGGGCCCGCCGCTCGCGCGACTGCATGACCGCGACGGTGATCCGGGTCAGATCGTCGACCTCGGTCTGGAACAACTCATCGCGCGGGTAGGTCTCCAACACGTCCAGCAGCGCCTTGGCGGCGTGACTGTTGGGCTCGAACCCGGATCGGGCGATGACGGCGTCCACCTTCTCGCGCAGCAACGGGATGCGCACGATCGACTCGGTGTAGGCACCGGAACTGAACAGTCCCAGGAACCGCTGCTCGCCGATGACCTCACCGGCGGCGTCGAAGGTCTTGACGCCGATGTAGTCGAGATGGACGGGGCGGTGGACGGTTGCTCGCGAATTGGCCTTGGCCAAGACCAGCAGCCGCTTCTCCCGAGCCCGGGCCCGCACCAGCGGCGGCAACTTGCCGAACGACGGCGACTCCATCTGGTCACCGCGCAGGATGCCCAGGCCGGTGGCCGGAACCGCGCGCAACGCCTCGTCCTTGCCGTGACGCTCCAGGAGGTACTCGCGGTAGCCCAGGAACGTGAAGTGGTCATCGGCCAGCCACTCCAAGAAGGCCCGCCCCATCGTGACTTCTTCGGTGGCCAACCCATGATCGTTCTCAGCGAGGTCGGCGACGATGCGGTCGACCTGGGCGTGCATCTTGGGCCAGTCCTGGACCGCCTCGCGGACGTCCTGGAGGACCTTCATCAACCGACGCTGAACCGGCTCGCGGTCGGACTCGGGGATACGCTCGGTCTCGATGCGCATCCACGATTCGAAGTGGTCGGATTGGGAGGAACTGGGGGTGCTGTCGTCGAAGACGACGTCGATGAGGTGCCCGATCACGTCACGGCGTACGAGGAACTGTGGGTGGACGATGCTGAGGACGTCGAAGCCCTCATCGTTGAGCGCCATCCCGACCGAGTCGATTAGGAACGGCATGTCGTCGGTGACGATCTCAACGAGGGAACCCTCGCTGTAGGGATCCGGCCCGATCCGGATGTTGGCGGTCCCGGGAAGTCGCTCCGCGGCAAGGTCCAGGTGGCTTTGGGCGGCTTGCCGATGCTCGTCGGCATTCCACTCCTGCTGGTCCTCAGGCGAGAGGTGCTTGAAGTAAGCAGGGATCAGGGCATCGAGTGTTTCGGGCACGTCTTTCACCTCCGCCGGCACGCCGTTGTGCCAGCCTCAAGGTGAGGCTATCGCGACTGCGCCAGCCACTTCTTCCCGACGTGGTTCTCCGCCCTCATGGCGTGTACGAGGAGCTCACCGATCAGCGCTTCGAGCCTGCCGCCGATCAACGGCAACCCCACCTTGACGTTGAGCCGCACGTGCTCCTCGAGGGTCCCGCGGACCTCGCTGAGCACCAGCGTGCCGGTGATCTGGCCGGGCTTCCCGGGAATGGCGATGCTCAGGGATGCCTTGGCGGGAGTGCTCCACACCTCGCGCTGGACGAAGTTGATCTCCTCCCCCACGAACGACCGGGCGAAGCTCGGCACCCCGTTGGAGGCCTGCACCCGGTCCACCTCGACGTCCATGCGGTCGTGGTCGCGCTCGATGCGGATCATGTGCCGCAGGTCGCCCTGGAACTCGCATACCCGTTCCCGAAACGCAGGCGAGGCGAGCATGTCGTGGACGTCGCGGACGCTGGCCTCGGGGTAGAGCAGGACGTGGTCGACCGTGGTGCTCACCGCGCCGATCCCCCGTCCTCGGCACCCATGTAGGGATAGCCGTAGTCCTTGGGTGGGTTGAAGGTCTCCTTGATCGACCGCGGGCTGGTCCAGCGCATCAGGTTGGCCGCGGCCCCGGCCTTGTCGTTGGTGCCGCTGGCTCGGGCGCCGCCGAAGGGCTGCTGCCCGACGACCGCGCCGGTCGGCTTGTCGTTGATGTAGAAGTTGCCGGCCGCGAACCGCAGGGCGTTCTGCGCCCACTCGATGGCGCCACGGTCCTGACTGATCACCGCACCGGTGAGGGCGTACGGCGCGAACGACTCCATCTGGTTCACCACGGACTCGAAGTGCGCGTCGTCGTACACATGGACGGCGAGGATGGGGCCGAAGTACTCCTCGGCGAACATCCGATCGGTGGCGATATCGCTCTCCACGATCGTGGGTCGGACGAAGTAGCCAACACTGTCGTCGCAGGTGCCACCGGCCAGGATGGTCAGGTTGTCGGTCTGCTGGGCGCGCTCGATCGCGGCCTGGTGCTTGGCGAAGGCTCGGGCATCGATCACCGCGCTCATGAAGTTCGTCATGTCGTTGACGTCGCCCTGAGTGATCGCCTCGGTCTGGCCGATCAGATCGTCCTTGAGTCGGGTCCAGACGGACTTGGGGACGTAGGCCCGAGAGGCCGCCGAGCACTTCTGGCCTTGGAACTCGAAAGCGCCACGGATCATCGCGGTGCGCAATACGTCCACGTCGGCGCTGGGGTGGGCCACGATGAAGTCCTTGCCGCCGGTCTCCCCCACGATGCGGGGGTAGGAACGGTAGGAGGCGATGTTGCGGCCGACCTCGCCCCACAGGTGCTGGAAGGTCGGGGTCGATCCGGTGAAGTGGATGCCGGCGAGATCGGGATGGTTGAGAACCACGTCGGAGACGGCGATCCCGTCACCGGGCAGCATGTTGATGACCCCTGGCGGCATCCCGGCCTCGGCCAACAACTCCATGGTCAGGTGCGCCGCGAACTGCTGGGTCGGCGACGGTTTCCAGATGACGGTGTTACCCATCAGCGCCGGGGCGGTCGGCAGATTGCCCGCGATGGCGGTGAAGTTGAACGGCGTGATCGCGTAGACGAAGCCCTCCAGCGGGCGGTGGTCGGTGCGGTTCCACACACCCGCAGAGTTCGCGATCGGCTGCTCGGTGAGGATCTGCTTGGCGTAGTGGACGTTGAAGCGCCAGAAGTCGATCAACTCGCAGGCGGCGTCGATCTCGGCCTGGAAGACCGTCTTGGACTGGCCCAGCATGGTGGCGGCGTTGAGGCGGGCGCGCCAGGGGCCGGTGAGCAGGTCGGCGGCCTTCAACAAGATGGCGCAGCGTGCGTCCATCGACATCGCCCGCCAGTCCGCGGCGGCCGCGAGCGCGGCGTCGACGGCGCGCTGCGCGTCGGCGGCGGTGCTGTGCTTGCCGGTGCCCAGCACATGAGCGTGATTGTGGGGTTGGACGACGTCGAACGCGGCCCCGCCACCTTCGGTCCACTCTCCGCCGATGTAGGCGGGTAGATCGATCGACCTGGCCTGCAGATCGGCCAACTCACGCTTGATCGCGGCACGCTCAGGTGTGCCCGGCGCGTAGGTGAGATTGGGTTCGTTGATCGGGACCGGAGGGAACGAGATCGCATCCATGAAATGGAGGATGGCACTTCACCCCGCGCGGCTCCAACCCGGCATCCCGAACTGGGGTCGAGATGGCGTGAGTGCCGACGCCGCCCGCGGTTACTTGGACGGGCGTTTGCGTCCTCGCGGTGCTCGCGGCCGGCTCTGGCTGGACACGTCGAGCAACTCATCGAGCGCCTCGGTCAGACACGAACCCAGGGTCTCCACGTCGGGAAGGGCGTCGCGGTCGGCGGTGATCCCGTAGTACACGCTGCCGTCGTACGAGGTCACGCCGATCGAGAGCGCGAAGCCGGGCAGCAGCGGCGGCACCGGATACGTCTCCACCATCTCCGCTCCCCCGGCGAACATCGGGAACTGCGGACCAGGGACGTTGGTGATCACGAGATTGACGTGTTGCGCCTCGGAGAAGGCCACGCGCGAACCGAGGGCGTGGAAGGTGGTGGGCGCGAATCCGGCCACCCCGGCGATGCGGTCGGCGGCGACCGCCTTCCCGGTCTCGCCATGAGAACGCAACGCATAGGAGACCTGGTGGAGGCGAACCACCGGGGAGGTCTCCCCGATCGGCAGGCTCAGCAGGTGGCCGGCCACCGACGACCCCAGTGATGTCGGCTCGCGCTCCTCGTCGATGACGCTCATCGGCACCATGGCCCGCATCGTCCGGCCGGTGTTGACCGACTCGGCGCGCGTCATCATCCAGGAGCGGATCGCGCCGGTGATGGTGGCCAGGATGACGTCGTTGACGGTGCCGCCGTGCTCGCGACGGATCTTGCGGTAGTCAGCAAGTGCGGTGCGCACGAACACCACCCGCCGCTGCTCGGAGGGATCGACGTTGAACGGGGTCTCCGGGTGGGAGCGACGGTTGGACAGCGCCGCGATCACCTCGCCCACCCGGGTCGCGGTGTCGGACACACGGCGCCCTGCCGAGTCGAGGTTGCTGCGGGTGGTCTGCAGCACCAGCGAGGGCGAGGTGAGGCTCTGCTTGAGGGCGTCGAAGACCAGCCCCGCCTGGGTGGGCTCGCGATCGGGCGCCCAGCCCTCCTGCACCAGATGCTTGGGCCCTGGATCGACGTCGAAGAGCACCTGCCCGATGTCGACCGTGGAGATCCCGTCGACCAGGATCTGGTGGGACTTCGCCAGGAGGGCCAGCCGGCCGCCTTCGAGCCCTTCGACGAGATACATCTCCCACAGCGGACGGTTGCGATCGAGTCGGCGCGACATGATCCGGGCCACCAGTTCACGCAACTGATCCATCGAACCCGGACGCGGAAGCGCCGAACGACGCACGTGGTAGCCGAGGTCGAACTCAGGGTCGTCGACCCAGACAGGGTTGGCGAGGTTGCCTGGGACCGAGCGGATCCGCTGCCGGTAGCGCGGCACGAAGGCGATCCGGTCGTCGACGAGTTCGACCAGCGCGTCGTAGTCGAAGCCGCTGGTTCCTGGATCGAGGATCTCCAGGGTGACGTTGTGCATCGGCGTGCGCGCCGTCTCCTTGGCCAGGAACGCCAGATCCTCTGTCCGTAACCGCTGCGTCATGCGCGCGATTGTGGCACCCCCTGGTGGAGTTCCCACACAGCACCCGTCCACCAGGCGCCTCGGGCCAGTCGCAGTGGGATCGGCGACCATGGGCTCAGGGGCGGCGCCACCGTCGGCGTACGACGGGCGGGGCGGGGCTGTCGGCGTACACCTGGGCCGCGAGAGCGGCCAGGCCTTTCCCCAGATCAGTCTCACCCGACACCGCGACCCCCTCGAGCATCGCCCGGTCGCAGACGACGACATCCTCAGGGAGGACCGTCACGCTGAGCGGGCGGACGAACCCCTCGACCATCGCGATCATGTCGGCCGCGGTCCATCCGAGGGAGTCGCGTAGTCGGTTGACCACGACCCGCAGACGCGCCCCGGGTACGACGGACTGCACCTCCACCAGAGCACGGGCCAGACGAGCCAGGCCGACCGCGTCGGCGGAGCCGACCACGACGATTTCGTCGGCACATTCCAGCGCCTCGCGGGTCATCAGGTGGCGTTGGGGGCCCGGACCGAGATCGTCGTCGTCCTCGAGGCAGAATCCCGCGTCGATGACCACGTCGGCGTGCTCGGTCGCGACCCGGGCGAGGGTCTCCACCACACCAGGACGTACCTCGATCCAGCGATCGGCCCGAGGCAGCCCACTGAGGATCTCCAGACCCTCCTCCACGGTCCGACGAGTCAGGGCGAAGGATGTCGCATCCAATGTGCCGGTGTTCACGAGCCGAGCCGCGGCCAGCAGTCCGGACGCCTCGTCCAGGATGCCGAGGTGCTGGGCCACCGACCCGCCGAAAGGATCGACATCGGCCAGCACGACTCGATGCGGGCCAGTGCGGGCGCGGGCCGCGGCCAGTGCGACCGCGATCGTCGTTCGTCCGGGTGCTCCGCGGGGACCCCAGACGGTCACGATGGTCCCGACATGATTGGGAGCCGGCGGCACTGGAGGTGCGGCTACGGAGGGGGCTTCCTCGGCCACGGCAGCCCGCACCAGCTGAGGCAGGGACGATATCTGCTGGGCGCCGAGCCGATGCCGCGCAGCCAAGCTCGTCCGATCCTCGCCGACCACGACCACGGCCACCTCGCCGCGGGCCAGGGTGGCCAGGGCGTCTCCGTCGAGCCCGGGCAGTCCCGAACTGATGACGGCCACGTCGGCCTGACCCGTGCTGACCGAAGCGAGCAGGTCGGCCAGATCGACGCAGCGCTTGATAACCACCGTCGCTGGCGGCGTGAGCACACGCAACGCTTCGGTCTCCCAAGGCTCACCGCCCGCGGCGATGACGACGCTGATCGGCCCCGACAGTCCCGACATCTCAGTCCTGCCCGGTGATGAGGACCCGCCCGCTGGTGATCTGGCCCAGCGCCCTGTCGAGGCCGGCTGCCTGACCGGCATCGACACCGACGATGACCTGCCGTGTCCCCGACGGAGCCAAGGTGTCTTGTCCGGTGACGGCGCTGAGCACGACCACGTTGTCGAGGACGAGGTCGGCCTTGTTGCCGCGTACGTCGACCGCGGTGCTCGCAGCACCGACCCAGACGTCCACGGTGTCACCTCGGGCCAGATCGGCCGGCGCGTTGTCGATCTCGACCGCCAAAGGCACCCGCACCAAGCCGGTCGCCCCGGTGCCCAGGGCCGAGCGTGGGATCAACTCACCTCGACCGACCGGGCGCAGCAGGTTGAGATCCGCCGGCAGATCCTGCTCGGCACTGAGATAGGCGCCAGCCAACGCAGCGGATCCGAACCGGATCTGCACCCGTGCCAGGTCGCCGGCCTGCGGGTGCGTTCCGGCCGGCAGGTCGGCAGCGGCCGCCCAGACCGCAACGGTGTTGTCGGCCGCGGCCAGCACCTTGACCCCGGCCAGGATGGAGGCGGCCAGGATGAGCAGGCCGATGAGGATTCTGGGGTCACGCCAACCGGGCCGCCGGTGGCGGATCCCTTGGGGGGCCGGGGCCGGGCGTGGGTGGGGCGAGGTGGTCATGCGCGCCTCCCGAGAGTGTGAGTGCCCGATCAGCCTGCCGTGATCCACCTGTTGTCGGGAAGAGTTATCCACAACCTGGTGTCGACGTACCCGACGGATTCGGGACTCGTGGCACAGTTGGGCCATGCCGATCGCGCCACGTTTCCTCACCCTGGCCGATGTCGCCGAAGTGCTCGCCACCACCCAATCGCAGGTCTATGCGCTGGTGCGCCGCAAGGAACTCAAGGCGATCCAGATCGGCCAACGCAACCAGTGGCGCGTGGAGATCTCGGAGTTGGAGAACTACATCGCCGGGCAGTACGCCAAGACCGACGAGTACCTCGACAACACCCCCTTCCGCGACTCCCAGGTCGAGGAGTCCCAGGTCGAGGAGTCCCAAGTCGAGGGGTCAGAGCACCCCACAACGGATCGCGCGTAGCGCCGCCCAAGGCACTGCCACCGTCTCCTGATCGCCCACTTGGGCTTCGAGGAAGTCCGCCCCGGCTCTGACCAACCGCACGCGCACCACGTGGGCGTCGTCCAACAGCAACCCGCAGGGAGCGCCGTCGTCGATAAGTCCGCGCACCACCGAGCGCCAGGTCAGCGACCGTGACACCCCCAGCGCTTCGGCCGCCACCGACTTCGCGGACAGACCGCGCAGGGACCGGACCGAGCCGACCGGGATCAACCACTCCGGACCGGCAGGGTCGGCGAGGAGGAGCCAGCCGTCCCCGGTGCGCTCGACAACACCTCGCAACGGGAACGACCCGGCCAGGACAAGCGTGATCTCTCGGCCGATGGATGCGTGGATCTTGGACATGAGGGTCACCGCGGCGTACTCGGCTTGAGCACGCTCGGCGACTTCCTGATCCCGCGCGCGCAGGTGGAGGCCGTCGGCCAGTTGTTCCAAGTCATCGAGGATCGCCTGCACCGAGTGCTCGCCGCGCGGAGGCTGGGCTCGTTGGCCTCGTGAAGGTGGCGGATCCCGGTGCTCGGCCATGGGCTCATCCAAGCCTTCACTCGCCCTGTGGACAACCAGTTGACGAGCCTGTCGATGACAGCTTAAACATAGCTACATCACTCAAATGCACGCTAAGAGGCTCTAATGCGTTCCATTCGCGCTATCTGCCTGGCAATGGCCGCTCCGCTCGCCTGCGCGATGACGTGGTGGGCATGGGCCGAAGAGCGACTCGCTCGACCCACCAGCCTGAGTGGCGTCTTGGTGACCGGATCGGCGTGGGTGGTCCCCACAGTGTTGGCATGGCTGAGCGTGTTGATCTGCGCCGAAATCTGGGACGCCCGCAGGGGCGGCGCCATGGCCCGGAGCCTCGGGAGTCCGCGATGGCTGCATGGACTGATCGCAGCCGTGCTGAGCGCTTGCCTGAGTGCACCGGCGGTGGCCGACGACCTCTCCCCCCGGCCGACAACGCAGCTGCCCGTGACCGGCCTGCCGCTGCCCGACCGCGTGATCGGGGCTATGCCGACGACCCCTTCCGAACCGCGTGCTCGCGGCGACAAGCCCGATCCGAGCCAGTCTGGACCTGCCGAGACTCACCGACAGCGTGAGGGGCCACCTCGCGCTCGGCCAGGAGCCCGCACCCACGTCGTACGCCCCGGGGAGTCGCTGTGGCGCATCGCCGAGGATCTCCTGCCCAAGACCGCTTCGGCGGCCCGCATCGCCACCGCCACCCACCTGATCTACCGGCTCAATCATACCGCTGTCGGCCCCGACCCCGACCTGATCCACCCCGGTCTCACGCTGCACCTGGAACCACTCTCGGAGGAACCATGACCCACCTGCAGATCACCCGTCCCGCACCATCCAACCGTGGAGTGGTGGAGACCCACCGCGTGCCGGCACATACCGCCCAGCAGGACACCGTGCCGCGCTCGCAGACGATGTTGGCGCTCGACTTCGACCCACACCCGGGAATGCCGGCGGTGCCCCACTTGCGCATCGCCCGGGACAACACCACCGGGGTCGACCAATGGGCGGCACGCTTCGCCCAAGCCGTCGTCGAGGTGGTCGCCGGCGACCGGAGCGTGACCCAACTCCTGCGCTGCACGACCCCTCAGGTCTATGCCGACCTGTCCAGGCGCACCAGCGTGCTCCATCGCGCGGTGCCCTCCACACAGCGATTGCGGCGGATGCGGTCGGTGGTTCGCAGCGTGCACGTGTTCTGCCCGACCCCGACCGTGGCCGAGGTGAGCGTGCATGTGAGACAGGGCGAACGCGGCCGCGCCATCGCAGCGCGCATCGAACTACGCGATCGACGCTGGGTCTGCGTGGCGATCGAGTTCGGCTGAAACGAAGATCGGCTAGCTGGTCAGCGAGTGGCCGGTCGGTCCGCCACCGGGAGCTCCGTGGCACCGCTTGAACTTCACTCCCGAACCACACGGACACAGTGCATTGCGACCCACCCCGGCGAACTTGTCACCGGCGTTGGTGACCGTGCCGCCGCGCACTTCGGCCTCTCCGTCCTCGGACGGACCCATATAGGTCAGGTTGGTCTGTTGCGGCCCCTCGGCCGCGCCTTTGGCACGAGCATGGGCGTGTGGCTCCGTGACGCCCAGCGGACTCTGCAAGGCGCCGGTCGCCACCGCACTGGGATCGAGGGCGAAGTCCTCTCCGATGTGTTGGGGAGCCTCGGGCTCCTCGAACTCGACCTCGACGTTGAAGAGGAAGCCGACCGTCTCTTCGCGGATGCCGTCCTTCATCGCCGCGAACATCTCAAAGCCCTCGCGCTGGTACTCCACCAACGGATCGCGCTGGGAGTAGGCCCGCAGCCCGATCCCCTCACGCAGGTAGTCCATCTCGTAGAGGTGCTCGCGCCACTTGCGGTCCATCACGCTCAGCAACACCTGGCGCTCCACGTCACGCATGACGTCGGGGCCGAGGTCTGCCTCACGACGGTCGTACGCCGCCTGGGCGTCAGCCTGGAGCGCCTCGATCAGTTCCTCGCGGTCGAGGCTGTCGATGCCACCGGCCTCATCGACGAGGGTCTGGTAGCGCAACGAGATCGGGTACAGCGTGCCGAGCCCGGCCCACAACGCCTTGAGGTCCCACTCCTCCGGGAAGCCCTCCGTGGCGGCCAAGGCATAACTGGCGATGGCCTCATTGATCATCGTGCGCACCTGCTCGTGCAGGTCAGCGCCCTCGAGCACCCGGCGCCGCTCGCCATAGATGACCTCGCGTTGGCGGCTCATCACGTCGTCGTACTTCAAGACGTTCTTGCGGGACTCGAAGTTCTGCGATTCGACCTGGGCCTGCGCCGATGCGATCGATTTGGTCACCGAGGTGGCCTCGATCGGCACGTCGTCGGGCTGCTTGAGGACGACGAGGATCCGGTTGACCCAGTCGGACTTGAACAGTCGCATCAGTTCGTCCTGCAAGGACAGGTAGAACCGCGACTCCCCCGGGTCGCCCTGGCGTCCCGATCGGCCGCGCAACTGGTTGTCGATGCGCCGTGATTCGTGGCGCTCGGTGCCCAGCACATAGAGGCCACCCAGATCGCGGACTTCGTCGTGCTCGGCGGCAACTTGGGCCGCCACCCGCTCCCGGGCGGCCGGCCAGGCGGCCTCGTATTCGTCGGGGTTGTCGACGGGGTCGATGCCCTGTTTGCGAAGATCCTGGTCGGCCAGGAACTCCACCGAACCACCGAGCATGATGTCGGTACCGCGACCAGCCATGTTGGTGGCCACCGTGACCGCGCCCTTGTGGCCGGCCAGCGCCACGACCTTGGCTTCGTCAGCATGCTGCTTGGCGTTGAGGACCGTGTGCGGGACCCCGCGACGCTTCAACTGGTTCGAGAGGTACTCCGACTTCTCCACCGACACCGTGCCGACCAGCACCGGTTGACCCTTCTCGTGGCGAGCCACGATGTCGGCGACCACCGCGTCGAACTTGGCCTCTTCGGTGCGGTAGATGACGTCCTTCTGGTCAGCCCGGGCCATCGGCTTGTTGGTCGGGATGGGCACCACACCCAGCTTGTAGATCTTGTCGAACTCGCTGGCCTCGGTCATGGCCGTGCCGGTCATGCCGGCCAACTTCTCGTAGAGCCGGAAGTAGTTCTGCAGGGTGATGGTGGCGAGGGTTTGGTACTCCTCGCGAATGGTGACGCCCTCCTTGGCCTCGATCGCCTGGTGGAGGCCGTCGTTGTATCGGCGGCCCGACAGGATGCGGC
The DNA here is from genome assembly GCA_937868075.1 of uncultured Marmoricola sp. Classification (GTDB taxonomy): domain Bacteria; phylum Actinomycetota; class Actinomycetes; order Propionibacteriales; family Nocardioidaceae; genus Marmoricola. The sequence goes on from CALMLL010000049.1 coordinate 16,030, forward strand.
CAGTGTGCTCGTCGACGATGAGCACCTCGTCGTTCATCACGACGTACTCCTTGTCGTCGTGGAACAACTCCTTGGCCTTGATCGAGTTGTTGAGGAAGCTGATCAGCGGGGTGTTGGCCGACTCGTAGAGGTTGTCGATGCCGAGGTGGTCCTCCACCTTGGTGATCCCGGGCTCCAGGATTGAGACGGTGCGCTTCTTCTCATCAACCTCGTAGTCGGTGTCCTTGTGCAACGTTCTGGCCAGGCGGGCAAACTCGGCGTACCACTTGACCTCGTCCTGGGTCGGCCCCGAGATGATCAGCGGCGTGCGGGCCTCGTCGATGAGGATCGAGTCGACCTCGTCGACGATGGCGTAGTGGTGGCTGCGCTGCACGCACGACTCCAGCGTGGTGGCCATGTTGTCGCGCAGGTAGTCGAACCCGAGTTCGTTGTTGGTGGCGTAGGTGATGTCGCAGTTGTAGGCCTCGCGCCGCTGGTCGGGGGTCATGTCGGGCAGGATCACGCCGGTGGTCATGCCCAGGAAGTGATAGACCCGGCCCATCCACTCGGCGTGGTACTTGGCCAGGTAGTCGTTGACCGTGACCACGTGCACACCCTTGCCGGTCAGGGCATTGAGGTACGTCGGCAAGGTGGCCACCAGGGTCTTGCCCTCACCGGTCTTCATCTCGGCGATGTTGCCCAGATGCAACGCGGCCCCACCCTGCAGTTGCACGTCGTAGTGGCGCTGCCCCAGCACCCGCTTGGCGGCTTCACGCACGGTGGCGAACGCCTCCGGCATGAGGTCATCGAGCGACTCGCCCCCGTCGAGGCGGGCCCGGAAGAGTTCGGTTTGACCGCGCAATTCTGCGTCGCTCATCGCCACATAGTCGTCTTCGATGGCGTTGACCGCGCTGGAGATGGCCGCCAACTGTCGCAGGATCTTGCCTTCGCCGATGCGCAGGACTTTGTCGAAAAGCGACACGAGCACTATCTCCGAACGTCTGGGGGATTCGAGGCGGCACGCAGGTGCCGACGTGCCACTCTACCGAGGCAACCCAGGGTCGGTGGACTCGCGGCGGCGAGCCACGGCATACACGTGCGGGGAGACGGGCAGCCGGGGCACGTCGGGGTAGTGGCGGCGCTCCTTGACGACCCACTCGAATCCTGCCGCTTCGACGGCAGCCTCGGTGTCTCGGGAGCAGTGGCAGCCCCCGAACAGTGCGGGCCACACGGTCGCATCGAGGCCACGTTGCAGGCTGCGCATCGGACCCGGCCGATGCGCCTGCACGTGCTCGAGAAGATGCAGAGTCCCACCGGGACGTAGGACGCGAGCCGCTTCAGTCAGCGCCGCCGCCTGGTCGGTCACCGAGCAGAGCACAAGGCAGAACAAGACCGCGTCCGCGCTGTCATCAGCCACCGGGAGAGCCTCTGCGGTTCCCTCCAGCAACCTGACCCGCTCGTCGGCCAGAGTCGCGGCACGTTCGCGCAGGTAGGCCTCGGGTTCGACCGCGATGATCTGGCTCACCGAGTCGGAGTAGTGCGCGAAGTTCAGGCCGCTGCCAGCGCCGACCTCGACCACCGTGCCCTCGATGCCGGCCACCGCTTTGGCGCGCAGTTTGCCCAGACCGCGGTCTTCGGCGAGCGCGGCGACTGCGGCGAAGACGCGGACGAAGACCGGATGACCCATGTCAGGCCGCCACCTCGGCGGCCAACGCCGGAGCCAGGTCTCCGTGGGCGGCCACCCGGATCTGGGACAGTCCGAGCCAGGCGGCCAGTTCGCGCAGCGCCGTGGCCAACTCCGCGGCGGTCTCCTCCGGGACGTCGTCCTCCTGCCAAGCCGACTGCACCATGAGGGTCCCGTGCCGCCGGGCCGCCTTGAGATCGACACGACCCACGATCCGGTCGCCCAGGAGGAACGGGAGCACGTAATAGCCGTGCACGCGTAGATGGGCCGGGGTGTAGATCTCGATGCGATACCGGAAGTCGAACAGCGCTTCGGCCCGCCCCCGCTCCCACACGACCGGGTCGAAGGGGCTCAACAGCGCCCGCGCCGAAACACCGCGCGGCCGGGCCGCGTCGGTGTGGAGGTAGGCCGACTTGGACCAGCCTTCGACGCTCACCGGAAGGAGATCGCCGCTGTCCACCAGCGCTGCGATGGCGTCCTTGGTGCCGGGCAGGGAGGAGTCCGGCTTGCCCTGGACCGGCATCCGGTAGTAGTCGGCAAGACACGTCGCTGTGGCCACTCCGTGCGAGATGGCCGCCCGGCGTACCAACTCGACGGTGGCCTCCTGCGGGCTCGGCGTCGGCATGTTGAGGACATGCTCGGGGAGCACGCGTTCGGGGATGTCGTAGATCGGCTCGAACGAGGG
>CALMLL010000050.1 GCA_937868075.1 uncultured Marmoricola sp.
GCAGGCCGCGCTCCTGCAGCGCTTCACGCACCAGTGCGAAGTCGAACATCTCGAGGTACCGCAGGCCACCGTGCACGAGTTTGGAACTGCGCGAGGAGGTTCCACTGGCCAGATCGCGTTGTTCGAGCAGGGCCGTGGACAGACCACGGCTGACCGCATCGAGCGCGATGCCGGCCCCGGTGATGCCGCCCCCCACGACCAGTACGTCGAGGGGCGCGTCCTGCATCGCGTGAAGAGCGCGTTCGCGTGAAGCCGGTCCAAGATCTGCGGTCAGTGCCATGGGTCCAGTGTCGCAGGAGCGGGTCGAGAACCCGCGAGTGGCGTCAGGTGAGTGTGGCTTCAGGGGCGCGAGATGCGCGGGGACACGATGTGAACCTGGGTGAAGAACAATGGGTGGTCGGTTGCTCGGTCGACACTGGCACTGTCATCACGGGTGTGACCGGAGAAGTCGACGTTGGGTGAGCCCAGGATCCAGTCGATGGTGTTCTCCGCCGGTGGGTGACAACCGCCCGCGTCACTGCCGCCGTTGGAGGCATGCATGGCGGTGTTGAGCACCATCTTGCAGAAGTAGGAGTCCCGCTCGTTCATGTCGCCGGCGATGATCAGCGCGGCTCCGGTGCGGATCAGGCTGTTGGCGTCACGGATCTGGGCGTAGACGTTGCGAGAGCGCCAGCCGGCCTGGTTGCCGTAGCCCATCACGCCGCTGGCCGGGTTGTGGTAGCTGGTCACCCAGAACTCGGCCCTGGTCTTCTTGTCTCGCAACTTCACCAACGGCATCCGCCGGGCGTGCCCGCCGAAGTAGTGATAGGTGCGGGTGGTGCCGACGACCAGTTCGAAGCGGCTCTTGCGCCAGACCACTTCGTTCTGAGCGTCGCCTTCACCGACGTGTCCGTGTGGGTACATGCCGAACGTGCCGCCGTAGCGGGAGAGGAAGGCGCCTCGCTGGTTGCCCTGGATCTCCTGCAACGAGGCGACGTCGACCCCGCGAGATTGCAGGATCGCGGCGGCCAGAAGGGTGCGTCCGGGGCCGCCGCCACGGTGGGTGCTGCCCTGGACGTTGAACGTCGCCATCGTGAAGTCGGTCTCGGGCTTGATCAGCGTCTTCTCGTGCTTGGCCCGCAGGTCCGCGATGCGGGCCAACGCTCCCTGGCGACGAGCCACACCCGCCTCAGCCACGATCTGGCCACCCGATCGACTGGCTGACACGGCCCGGTTGAGGGCGGTCGCGGTCACGGCGGGGCGAGCCGAGGCCTCGGTCAGCGAGGTGCCGGAGGCAGCCGGAAAGAAGGCAAGGGCGCCCGTGGCGAAGAGCCCCAGAATGACCCCCACGTACGCCGCTGCGAAGAGCACCTTCTTGCGCGACACCGGCACAGCGTAACTTCTCCACGAGGGTGCTGTGACCCTCCGCACGCGACCCTTCGAGCGGGCGCGACGAGATCCTGACCCACCAGTCACTTGCTTCACTTCAGTATCAACCGACAACGACTTCGACGCGCTGGAACTCCTTGAGTTCGGTGTAGCCGGTCGTGGCCATCGAGCGCCGCAAGGCACCGACCAGGTTCATCGTGCCGTCGGCGACGCTGGAGGGGCCGAAGAGGATCTCGGCCAGCGTTCCGACCTGTGGCAACTGCACGCGCTCACCACGCGGCAGCACCGAGTGCACCGCCTCGCTGCCCCAGTGGAAACCGCGACCCGGGGCGTCGCTGGCACGGGCCAGCGGAGAGCCGATCATCACCGCGTCGGCGCCGCAGGCGATGGCCTTGGCGACATCGCCCGACCGGCCGATCGACCCGTCCGCGATGACGTGGACGTAACGACCTCCGGACTCATCGAGGTAGTCGCGGCGAGCGGCGGCCACATCGGCCACCGCGCTGGCCATGGGCACCGCGATCCCCAACACCGTGCGGGTCGTGTGCGCGGCACCGCCACCGAAGCCGACCAGCACGCCGGCCGCGCCGGTGCGCATGAGGTGCAACGCGGCCTGATGGGTGGCGCAACCACCCACGATCACCGGGACGTCGAGTTCGTAGATGAATTCCTTGAGGTTGAGTGGCTCGGCCTGCGAGGAGACGTGTTCGGCGCTGACCGTGGTGCCGCGGATGACGAACATGTCGACCCCGGCATCGACGACCACCTTGGCGAACTCCTTGGTCCGCTGCGGGCTCAACGAGCCAGCGACGGTGACCCCGGCAGCGCGGACCTGACGCAGCCGCTCGGTGATCAGATCGGGCTTGATCGGCTCGGCGTAGATCTCCTGCATGCGGCGTACGCCGGCGTCGGTGTCGAGGCCCGCGACCTCATCCAGCAGCAGCGAGGGATCCTCATAGCGCGTCCAGAGGCCCTCGAGATTGAGGACACCCAGTCCGCCGTGCTTGCCGAAGGCGATCGCCGTCTCCGGCGACATCACCGAGTCCATCGGCGCGGCCAGGATCGGCAGGTCGAAACGGTAGGCATCGATCTGCCAGGAGATGTTGACTTCCTCGGGGTCGCGGGTACGCCGACTCGGCACGATCGCGATGTCGTCGAAGGAGTAGGCCCGGCGCCCGCGCTTGGCTCGCCCGATCTCGAAGTCAGTCACGGGGCGATTCTTCCATGGAAGCCAGGCAACCTTTGGTGCGCTGTCAGCGTCATGTGGGAACAGCAGCGTCCGTGAGGAGCACATCATGTTTGTTCGACCGATCATCTCGACTCTGGCCCTTGCCGCGACGGCGATCGTCGTCAACGCCTCGACTGCCAGCGCCACCCCCGACACGACGTACGTCGCCGTGGTGACCGCGACCAGCGGCCTGGCTGGACGAGCCCGGCCCAGCAGGTTCGCCACGAAGGTCACCCACTACGCATCAGGGAAGAAGATCTATCCCAACTGCAAGGTCTACGGCACCGCTGTGGGCGGCAACCGGCTGTGGTACCTCATCGCCGACCACGACTCCACCCAGTGGGTTGCGGCCCGCTACCTTCGCAACGTCGGTCCCGCTCCGGACTTCTGCGACCCCACCGACGGAAGCTTCGCCGGACGCACCACCTCGGCGCTCAACAAGCGCCAAGGCCCCAGCACCTCCGACATCGTGGTCGGGCGGCTGACCAAGGGCGCCCGCGTCAACGCGATCTGCTACACCCAGGTGAGCCCTACGAAACGCTGGATCTACACCGCTTCTGGCCACTGGGTGAGCGGCAGCTACGTCACGGTGAGCAACCAACTGCGCTACTGCATGAACTAGCGGCCTGAGTAGTTGGGCGCCTCGACCGTCATGTCCACCCCGTGCGGGTGGGACTCGGTGAGCGAGGCCGAGGTGATCCGCACGAAGCGGCCCTTGTCCTGCAGATCGGAGATGGTCCGGGCGCCGACGTAGAACATCGACTGGTTGAGCCCGCCGATGAGTTGGTGTGCCACGGCTGCCAGCGGGCCGCGGTAGGCGACCTGGCCTTCGATGCCCTCGGGAACGATCTTGTCGTCACTGGTGACCTCGGCCTGGAAGTAGCGGTCCT
>CALMLL010000051.1 GCA_937868075.1 uncultured Marmoricola sp.
GTCGCGGTGCCGTAGGCAACCGAGGCACACACCGCGAGCAGGCCGATGAGGTTCAGCCACCCGGTGTAGTACCCGGCCTTTGCCCCACCCAGCTTGGCGGCCCACCAGTAGATGCCGCCCGATGTCGGGTACGCCGACACCAACTCGGACATGCAGAGACCGATGATCAAGATGAAGGCGGAGATCAGCGGCCAGCCCAGGGAGATGGCGACCGGTCCTCCGTTGTTCCATGCCTGACCGAACGTGGTGAAACACCCGGCCAGAATGGAGATGATCGAGAACGAGATCGCGAAGTTCGAGAACCCCGACCACGTCCGAGACAGCTCCTGCTTGTATCCCAGAGACGCGAGATGTTTCTCGTCGTCGGTCAAATGTGTGTCGGCCATAACGACCCTTCCGTGCGCGTGATGCCGAACGCCCCGCCCGGCTGTCTCGGAGGCTAGACCTGTGATGTGGGCCACGTAAAGGGTTTTGGCAAATGGTTTGAACTCAGACCATTGACATGGGTTTGACCTGCTCTGGACACTGGCCCGGTGACCGCTGCCCACCACTCCGCCGCGGACCTCAGTGAGGTCGTGCTGCGCCCGGTTCGTGGTCACCACGCGTTCGAAGCGTGCGTCGAGCAGTTGGCAACCGCGATCAGACTCGGTGTCTTCGCGCTCGGCAGCACCTTGCCCAACGAGCGTGAACTGGCCGATCGTCTCGGGGTGTCGCGGGCCACCTTGCGAGAGGCGATGGCGGCTCTGCGGGAAGCCGGATTGGTCAAGACCAACCGTGGTCGCGCCGGCGGCACCGTGGTCACGCTGCAGCCCACCTCCCCGTCCTCGCGCACCACCGCACGGGTGAGCGCCCACCAGGCCGAGGACTGGCTCGACGCGCTGGACTATCGCCGCATCATCGAGCCGGGAGCGGCCGCACTGCTGGCCCAACAGGACCTGTCAGCGGACTCGCGCAGCCAACTCCTCAAGGCTCACGCCATGGTCGCCGGCGCCAAGACCCGCGCCAAACACCGGCAGGCCGATTCGCTCTTCCACCTCACGATTGCCAGCCTCAGCGGATCGGCGCGCGTGGTGGAGGCCGTCACCGGCGTGCAAGCCTCGCTGCACGAGATGCTCTCGGCGATCCCGGTGCTGTCCAAGAACATCGATCACTCCGATCGGCAACACGCCGACATCCTGAACGCCGTACTCGACCATGACCCAGCGCGGGCTCGCCGCGTCATGGAGGAGCACTGCGACGACACCGCCGCTCTCCTGCGCGGTCTACTCCTGAAGGGAACACCATGAGTCACCCCCGCAACGATCGCTACCTGACCGTGGACCAACTCACTGCAGCCATCAACGACGGCAGCATCGACACCGTGGTGGTGGCCTTCACCGACATGCAGGGGCGCCTGCAGGGCAAACGGCTCCATGGCCGGTTCTTCCTCGACCACGTGCTCGCCCACGGCACCGAGGGCTGCAACTACCTCCTGGCAGTCGACATCGACATGAACACCGTCGACGGCTACAAGATGTCGTCTTGGGATCGCGGGTACGGCGACATGGAGTTCGCCCTCGACCTCGACACCATCCGGCTCCTGGTCCACCACCCGGCGACCGTGTTGATCCAGTGCGACCTCGTCTGGCTCGACCACACCCCGGTGATCCAGTCACCGCGGGCGATCCTGAAGGACCAGTTGGCCAAGGCCGAGGCGTTGGGTTACACCGCACTGGCCGGCACCGAACTGGAGTTCATCACCTTCGAGGATTCCTACGAAGAGGCCCACCTTCTCCAGTGGCGCGACCTGACCCCGTCCAACCAGTACAACGTCGACTACTCCATCATCGGCACCTCACGGGTGGAGCCGATGATGCGGGAGATCCGCAACGCGATGTACGCCGCGGGCATGGATGTGGAGAGCCTCAAGGGCGAGTGCAACCTGGGCCAGCACGAGATCGGATTCCTCTACAACGAGGCGCTCGTCTCGGCCGACAACCACTCGGTCTACAAGACCGCGGCCAAGGAGATCGCCTCGCAGCACGGCAAGTCTTTGACGTTCATGGCCAAGTACAACGAGCGCGAGGGCAGTTCTTGCCACATCCACCTCTCGCTTCGTGGCACCGACGGCTCGCTGGTCTTCGCCGACGGCAACGGTCGCTCGGCCCTCTACGACTCGTTCGTGGCCGGCCTCCTGGTCACCATGCGCGACTTCACGCTGCTCTATGCCCCGAACATCAACTCCTACAAGCGGTTCGCGGCCGGTTCCTTCGCACCCACCACGATCGCCTGGGGCACCGACAACCGCACCTGCGCGATCCGTCTGGTCGGCAAGGGCCCCTCCGCCCGGCTCGAGAACAGAGTCCCCGGCGGTGACGTCAATCCCTATCTCGCCCTGGCCGCGATGATGGCAGGTGGGCTCTACGGGATCGAGCAGGGCCTGACGCTGGAGCCGGAGTTCATCGGCAACGCCTACACCTCCGGTCGCGAACAGGTCCCCCACACGCTCAGGGAGGCACGTGAGGCGTTCACCAACTCGGCCGTGGCTCGGGCCACCCTGGGTGATGAGGTCGTGGACCACTACACCAACATGGCCGATGTGGAACTGGCCGCCTTCGAGGCAGCCGTCACCGACTGGGAGTTGCGCCGCAGCTTCGAAAGGATGTGAAGTCGACCGATGAGCACCACCCTCATCAACCCGGCCAGCGGGCTGGCCATCGGCGAGGTGCCGCACACCTCCGCCGAAGAGACCGACGCTGCCATCGAACGGGCCCAAGCGGCCTTCGACAGCTGGCGTCGGATCGCGCCCGGTGAGCGGGCCAGGTTGCTGCGAGCCTTCGCAGCCGTCGTCGACGCCCACATCGAGGAACTCGCCCAACTCGAGGTGCACAACTCCGGTCACACCATCGGGAACGCCCGGTGGGAGGCCGGAAACGTCCGCGACTGCCTCAACTACTACTCGGCCGCACCCGAGCGCCTGTTCGGCCGCCAGATCCCAGTGGCCGGTGGCGTCGATGTGACCTTCCACGAGCCTCTGGGGGTCGTGGCGATCATCGTGCCGTGGAACTTCCCGATGCCGATCGCTGCGTGGGGATTCGCCCCGGCGTTGGCCGCCGGGAACACCGTGGTGCTCAAGCCGGCCGAGATCACCCCGTTGACCGCGATCCGCATCGGCGAACTCGCCCTGGAAGCCGGGCTGCCACCTGGCGTCTTCACCGTCATCCCGGGCAAGGGGTCGGTGGTGGGTCAGCGGTTCGTCGACAACCCGCTGGTGCGCAAGGTCTGTTTCACCGGGTCGACCGAGGTCGGCAAGCAGATCATGCGCGGCTGCGCGGACCAGGTGAAGCGAGTCACCTTGGAGTTGGGCGGCAAGAGCGCCAACATCATCTTCGCCGACACCGACATCCCCGGCGCCGCGGCGGCGGCTCCTGGAGCCGTCTTCGACAACTCCGGACAGGACTGCTGCGCGCGTTCTCGGATCCTGGTGCAGCGCCCGGCGTACGACGAGTTCGTGGGGCGTCTCGAACAGGCCGTGCGGGCCATGAAGGTCGCCGACCCGGCCGCGGAGGGCACCGACATGGGCCCGATGGTCTCAGCTGGGCAGCGAGACTCTGTGCAGCGCTACCTCGACCAGGCCAGCATCGCCTTCAGCGGGACCTGTCCCGACAGCGAGGGCTTCTGGCTGCCGCCGACCGTGGTCGAGTCGAGATCCACCGATGAGGCGGTTTGGCGCGAGGAGGTCTTCGGTCCGCTCGTGGCGGTCATGCCTTTCGATGATGAGGACGAGGCCATCTTGTTGGCCAACGACACCGAGTACGGCTTGTCGGGGTCGATCTTCACCAACGACCTGGGGCGTGCGCTGCGTGTGGCCCGGGGTGTGGAGTCGGGCAACCTGAGCGTGAACTCACACTCCTCGGTGCGCTACTGGACCCCCTTCGGCGGTTACAAGCAGTCCGGACTCGGACGCGAACTCGGCCCCGATGCGCCCAACGCCTTCACCGAAGAGAAGAACGTCTTCATCGCTCACTGACATTCACCGACCCAGCACGACACTCAGACATTCGGCAACACCCACCAGCACAGGAGGCAGCACCATGGCAGGCGAACGCGCGGGACGACTCGACGGCAAGGTGGCAGTCGTCACCGGTGGCTGCTCGGGCATTGGTTTGGCGACCGTGAAGCGGTTCGTCGAGGAGGGGGCCAAGGTCGTCATCGGCGACATCGACGAGGCCAAGGGAGCCGCTCTCGTCGAGGCCCTCGGGGGCGCAGGGACGGCAACGTTCGTCGCGGTCGACGTCACCTCGAAGGAACAGGTCGACGCGCTGTTCAAGACCGCCAAGGACACCTATGGCTCGGTCGACATCGCGTTCAACAATGCCGGCATCAGCCCGCCGGACGACGACTCCATCCTCGACACCGAGCTCGATGCCTGGCGTCGGGTGCAGGAGGTCAACCTGACCTCGGTCTACTTGTGCTGCAAGGCGGCGCTGCCCTACATGCTGGAGCAGAAGTCCGGCTCGATCATCAACACCGCCTCCTTCGTGGCGGTCATGGGCGCGGCCACCTCCCAGATCTCCTACTCCGCTTCCAAAGGCGGGGTGCTCAGCATGAGTCGCGAACTGGGCGTCCAGTTCGCTCGCGACGGAGTCCGCGTCAACGCGTTGTGCCCTGGACCGGTCAACACTCCCCTGCTGCAGGAACTGTTTGCCAAGGACCCCGAGCGAGCTGCCCGTCGCCTGGTGCACGTGCCGATGGGCCGGTTCGCCGAGCCGGAGGAGATGGCCAACGCGGTGCTCTTCTTGGCCTCCGACGAGTCCTCCTTCATCACCGCCAACACCTTCCTCGTCGACGGCGGGATCTCCGGGGCCTATGTCACTCCCCTCTGAGAACTCCGCTGAAAGCGCAGGTCGGGGGCGCCCCCTGATCGGCCTGTCCACCTACCGGGAGCGGGCTGCCTGGGGGGTGTGGGATCAGCCTGCCGACCTGCTCCCCACCACCTACGCCGACATCGTGGCCGGAGCCGGCGGAGTGCCGGTGATGCTGCCACCCGCCGACCCGACCTTGGCCGACACGGTGGTGCAGCGCATCGACGGGTTGGTCATCTGCGGCGGCGCAGACGTCGACCCGAGCCGCTATGGGGAAGAACCCCACGAGCGAACCGCCAACTGGCGACCCGACCGCGATGCGTGGGAACTGGCGCTGCTGGATGCCGCAGAACGACACTCAGTTCCGGTGCTCGGGATCTGTCGCGGTATGCAACTCATGGCGGTCCACGCTGGCGGCCGACTGGTGCAGCACACCCCCGACGTCACCGGCACTCTCGACCACGGCCCGGCGCCGGGCTCCTACGGCGACGTGGCCGTGGCCACCAAAGCCGGATCCCGCCTGCGCGAACTCGTCGGGCCGACCGTCGACGTGAACTGTCACCACCACCAGCACGTGGCCAGCCATCCCGGTTTCGAGCCGGTGGCACAGGCAGGTGATGGCACCCTCGAGGCGATGGAGCTGCCCGGTGACAGGTTCTGCCTGGCAGTCCAGTGGCATCCCGAGGTCGCCCGTGATTCGGGACTGATTGCGGGGTTCGTGGCTGCCTGCCACGCACAATGACACCATGTTGACCGACGTTCTCGGGCAGCCCTACGAGTCCACCACGATCCAACTCACCCCCGACGACGAGGGTGAGGTTGTGGCGACGCTGGTGCGTCGCAAGGCATCGGTGCCGACTCGTCGGGCCGTGCTACACGTGCATGGGTTCGCCGACTACTTCTTCCAGATCGCGGCCGCCGACTTCTGGGTCGCTCAGGGGTTCGACTTCTACGCCCTCGATCTGCGCAAGTACGGCCGCTCGTTGCGGCCCGGCCAGACCCCGGCGTACGTCGAGGACCTCACCGCCTACTACGAGGAACTCGACACCGCCTACGAGATGATCACCGCCGACCACGACGAGATCGTGCTGGCCGCACACTCCACCGGTGGCCTGACGGCGTCGCTGTGGGCCCACGATGAGCGGCCCGATCTGGCGGGGGTGTTCCTCAACGCCCCCTGGTTGGATCTGGCGGATTCGGTGCTGATGCGCACCGCCGGCACCGTGGTGGTCGACCAGGTGGGCGCGCGGCAACCCAAGCGACCGCTACCCCGCAAGGTGACCGGCTTCTACGCTCGCACCTTGGCCGAGGAATGGGAGTTCAACACCGACTGGCGCCCGCTCGGCTCCTTCCCGGTCTATGCAGGGTGGCTTCGCGCGATCCGCCGAGGGCACGCGCGCATCGCCCGCGGCATCGAGATCGGGGCGCCGGTGTTGGTGATGTCCTCGGACCGGCACTCGCGCCCAGACACCTACGAGGATCCCGACCAACGCAGCACCGACACGGTGCTCGACGTCGAGCAGATCAGGCGGCGGGCGCCGCTGCTGGGTCGCCACGTGACGGTGATCCAGGTGCCCGGCGCCATCCATGACGTCACGCTGTCCCCCGAGCCGGCGCGCACGGCCGTCTTTGATCACCTGGAGCGGTGGTTGGGCGCCTTCGTCACCTGAGCTTCACCGCAGGGTGAGGTTGGCGATGGCGATCAGGCCGACGATCACGATGACCGCCCGCAACACCTGCGGCGGTAGGGACTTGCCGATCCGAGCGCCGATCTGGCCACCGATGATCGCGCCGAGGGCGATCAGCCCGGCCACTTTCCAGTCCACGTGGGCGATCAGGATGAACAGCACCGCGGCCAGCGCGTTGACCGCGGTGCTCAACACGTTCTTGGTGGCGTTGTGGCGGCGCATGCTGTCGACGACGCCGATGCCCAGGATCGCCATGAGCAGCACCCCCTGAGCAGCTCCGAAGTAGCCGCCATAAACCCCGGCAAGGGCCACGGCGGGCCACACCCACCACTCCCCGTGATCGGGGACTCCACCTCGCGAGGCTGCCCGCGCGGCGACTCGACGAGAGATCGCCGGACCGGCGATCACCAGCGCCACCCCGATCCCGATCAACAACGGCACGATCGCCGAGAAGGCCTTGGCAGGCAGCCAGAGGAGCAGCAGAGCGCCCGCGAGCGAACCCACCAGCGATGCCGGCAACAACCTGCGCAGCCGGGCCTTCTGACCCGCAAGCGACTCCCGGTCGCCCAAGAGGCCGCTGAGGGTGCCCGGGACGAGCCCGACCGTGTTGGACACGTTGGCCACGACGGGCGGCACCCCGAAGGCCAGCAGCGTCGGAAACGTGATCAGCGTGCCGGAGCCCACGACGGTGTTGATCGCACCCGCCCCGGCTCCGGCCGCGATCACCGCTAGGGCTTCGCCCCAGCCCTCGATCACCCGGCTGTGGAGTCGCCGGGGGTCGCCTCGGCCTCGGGGGCCTCGGCCGCCGCGGTGGGTTCGCTCACCGCAGCAGAGGCGGCCGCGATGGCCTTGGCCACTTCCGCGTCGGCCTCACTGAGGACGGCGTCGGTCCCCGACTCGATGTCGCTGGGGATCTCGACTCGATGGCGAACCCCGCCGGTGTGCGCAGGGATGCCTTGGATCTTGTCGATCGAGGATCCCAGCCCCTCCAGTGCGCGACCGATCTCCGAGGGCACGATCCAGACCTTGTTGGCGCTGCCTTCGGCGATCTTGGGCATCATCTGGAGGTACTGGTAGGCCAGCAGAGACTGGTCCGGCTGGCCGTCGTGGATCGCCTGGAAGACGGTCTGGATGGCCTGCCCTTCACCCTGGGCTCGCAGGATCTGCGCTTCACGCTCGGCCTGGGCTCGAAGGATCCGCGCCTCCCGCTCGCCCTGAGCGGTCAAGATGGCGGCCTGCTTCTGCCCCTCCGCAGTCAGGATCTGCGACTGCCGCTGACCCTCCGCGGTCAGAATCACCGCACGCTTGTCACGGTCGGCGCGCATCTGCTTCTCCATGGAGTCCTTGATCGAGGGCGGCGGGTCGATGCCCTTGATCTCCACCCGGCCGACGCGGATGCCCCAACGACCGGTGGCCTCATCAAGCACCCCGGAAAGACCGCGGTTGATGTCCTCGCGGCTGGTCAGGGTCTGCTCGAGGTCCATGCCACCCACGATGTTGCGCAGGGTGGTCATGGTGAGTTGCTCGACCGCAGAGATGTAGTTGGCGATCTCATAGGTGGCCGCCACCGGGTCAGTGACCTGGAAGTAGATGACGGTGTCGATGGACACGACCAGGTTGTCCTCGGTGATCACCGGTTGGGGCGGGAAGGACACCACCTGCTCGCGCATGTCGATGACGTAGCGGACCTGGTCCATCAGCGGTACGACGACGTTGAGGCCCGGTTTGAGGGTGGTGCGGTACTTCCCGAACCGCTCCACGATCCCGGCCCGGGCCTGCGGAATGATGCGCACCGCTCGCGACAGCACGACGATGACCAGCACCAGGAAGGCCAACAACACCACGGCTGCCGGAGATATCGATGTGAACAAGGTGTCCTCCTCTAGGACGTGGACGTTCGGATTCGACTACAGGGCACTCTCAACAGGACGCACAACAGCCTTGGCACCGTTGATGGCAACGACCTCGACCTTGCTGCCCGCGGGGATGTTCAGGTGGTCGTGCTCGACGATCGCACTCCACTCATCACCCCCGATCTTGACCCGACCGGTGACGCCTGGGCCCACGGCGGTCAACGCCTGCGCCGACTGCCCGATGAGGGCCTGCGGACCGACCTCGAGGTCCTCTCCGCGGTGCACAGATCGCAGCAAGGAGGGGCGCAGCAAACCCAACAGCAACACCGCGCTGACCAGCGCGGCGATCACCTGCACCCAGAAGGGCAGTCCGACGAGGGCGGCCACCAGACCCACCCCGCAGGCCAACCCGAGCATCAACAGGGTGAAGTCGAGGGTCAGCATCTCCGCCGTCGTCAAAACGACTCCCAGAACCAGCCAACTCTCCCAGGCATGTGCGCGGATCCAGTCCATGATTCGAAGCTTAGGTCACGGCCCTTCGACCACCCCGCCGCGCGGTGAACCGGCCCTCGGCGCGGTCTACCCGCAGCGGCATCCCGAAGGCTGCCGACAGGTTGCGCGCGGTGACGACGTCGTCGATCGCGCCCGCGGCCACGACCTTGCCTCGGCGCATCAACAAGGCGTGGGTGAAGCCGGGCGGGATCTCCTCGACGTGGTGGGAGACCATGATCGTGGCCGGCGAAGCCGGGTCGTAGGCCAGGGCCGAGAGGATCGAGACGAGGTCTTCTCGACCGGCCAGATCGAGGCCAGCACCGGGCTCGTCGAGGATGAGCAACTCCGGGTCGGTCATTAACGCCCGGGCGATCTGGACCCGCTTGCGCTCCCCCTCGCTCAGGGTGCCGAACTGGCGCTCGGCGAGGTGATAGGCGCCAACTTCGATGAGAAGGTCCTGGGCGCGCTCGTGGTCCATGTCGTCGTACTCCTCGCGCCAGCGCCCGATCACGGCGTACGACGCGCTCACCACCACGTCGGCGACGCGCTCCCCCTTGGGGATGCGATCGGCGATCGCGGCACTGGTCAGTCCGATCCTGGGTCGCAACTCGAAGACATCGGTGTGTCCGAGTTCCTCACCCAAGACCACGGCACGGCCCGAAGAAGGATGCATCTGGGCGGCGCAGATTTGCACGAGGGTGGTCTTGCCGGCGCCGTTGGGGCCCAGGACGACCCAACGCTGATCGGCCTCCACCCGCCAGTCGATGTGATCGAGTAGCAGTGCGTTGCCCCGACGAATGCTCACCTGGGTGAGTTCGACGACGGCTTCCATGGACCTGACCTCGGGTGGGTGATGCTGCGCTCACACCCTAACGTCCGCCGACCCCCTCGACGTACGCCGACATGACCGTGCTGCCGACGACATCGGACTCGACCCGATAGCGTTGGCCGCGTCATGGACCCAGACCTCGCGCCCCCCGCCGGCGCTGACCTTGAGATCCCCCGGACCCTGCTGATCACCCTGTCGGGAAACGACCGGCCCGGGGTCACCTCCACGGTGTTCACGACCCTGTCCCGCTACCCTGTCGAGGTTCTCGACGTGCAGCAGATCGTGCTGCGTGGACGACTGATCCTGGGGGTGCTGGTCACCGCCCCCCGGGAATGGAAGTCGCTTCGCGAGGCGGTGACCAGTGCCGGCAACGCCCTTGGCATGGGTGTCGAGGTGGCCAAGGGCACTGGAGACACCGCAACGCTGCCGCGTGATCGCAGCCGCATCACCATCCTCGGCAGCCCGCTGCGGCCAGGAGCCTTGGCCGCCGTGGCCGGCCGGATCGCCGACCTGGGCGCCAACATCGACCGGATCGAACGCATGGCGCGCTATCCGGTCACGGCGGTGGAGATGCAGGCCTCCGGCGCCGACCCCGAACGCTTGCGTGCGGTGCTGGCCCAGGAGGCCGCGACTTTGGGGATCGACGTCGCTGTTCAGCGGACCAGCCTGACCACACGCGGCGCCCGGCTGATCGTCATGGACGTCGATTCGACGCTGATCCAGGGCGAGGTCATCGACATGCTGGCCGCTCTCGCCGGATGCGAGGCCGAGGTCGCCGGGATCACCGAGAGGGCCATGCAGGGCGAACTCGACTTCGAGGCCTCCCTGCGCGCCCGAGTGGCCCTGCTGCGAGGACTGCCGGAGTCCGCACTCGAGGAGGTCTACTCCCAGATCGTGCTGTCTCCTGGCGCCCAGACGCTGGTGCGGACCCTGCGCCGGCTCGGCTACCGATTCGCGATGGTGTCAGGTGGTTTCACCCAGATCACCGACCGCATCGCGCAACGGTTGGACATCGACTTCGCCGTGGCGAACACCCTCGAGATCATCGACGGACACCTCACCGGCGCCTTGGTCGGACCCATCATCGACCGTGCCGGAAAGGCCGCCGCGCTGCGCCGGTTCGCCGCAGAGGCCGGTCTGGGCACGGCCGCCACGATTGCCATCGGGGACGGCGCCAACGACCTCGACATGCTGGCCGCCGCCGGTCTGGGCATCGCCTTCAACGCCAAACCCCTGGTCGCCCAACAGGCCCAGACCGCAGTCAACGTGCCCTATTTGGACTCCGTGCTCTATCTGCTCGGGATCAGCCGCGAAGAGGTCGAGGCCGAAGACCAGAGCGCCGGGTTCACGACGCCGGCTCCGCCCGTGGGCTCCTGAGCCCGTCGAGAACCGCTAGGACTGACCGCGGAAGCTCGCCACGACCCGACCTGAGGCTTCGTCCACCTCGGCCCAGGGTGCGGTCGTCTCGATGACCACCAGGGTTGCCGGGGCCATCCCGGCGTCCCGAGCGCGCGCAGCGTTCGGATCACCCTCGCCATCATCGATGCCGAAGGCAAGGGCGGCCACGGTGGGGTTGTGGCCCACCACCAACACGGTGCCAACGTCGTCGGGGGCGTTGCGGATCACCTCCAGGGCGGTCGCGGGCCCGCCGTCGTACAACGCGTCGAGGAACTCGGCCTCGATGTCGGTGCCCCACTGGGCGGCCTGGCTCACTGCTGCCCAGGTCTGGCGGGTGCGGGCGGCGCTGGAGACATAGACGCGGTCCGGGCGGTGACCGGTGGCCGCCAGCCAGGTGCCGACGGACTCGGCGTCGGCGATGCCGCGCGCAGTCAGGGATCGGGCCGCGTCGCTTCGGGCCATCGATTGGGACTCCGCGTGCCGCAAGATCAGCAGCCGCCTGAGTTCTCCGTCATCGCGACCGCCATCGGGTGGCATATCGACTCTGTCCTCGTGCACCCGAACACCCTGACATCGCACTAGGGTGACTGTCATGCCTGAGCGCTCCACCGGTCCCTTGTTCGTCATCGGCGGAGCCGAAGACAAACTGCGCAAACGCGCGGTCCTGGCCGCTTTCGTGCGTGCGGCCGGCGGCGCGCAGGCCCGCATCGCGGTGATTCCCACCGCGAGTTCGCTGGGCCCGGAGGTCGTGGACCTGTATCACTCGGTGTTCACCCGTCTGGGCGCCGCCGCGGTGATCGGCTTGCGTCCCGAGGACCGCCGCCAGGCCAACGATCCGGCGTACGCCGAGCAGTTGGGGTCGGCGACCGCGATCTTCATGACCGGCGGCAACCAACTCAAGCTGTCCGGAGTGATCGCCGGCACCACCTTCGGCGAAGCCATCAAGCAGGCCCACCGGCGCGGCATCCCCGTGGGTGGCACCTCTGCAGGCGCCTCCATCCAGTCCTCGCACATGGTCGCCTTCGGCGTCGGGGGTACGACGCCGAAGCAACGCATGACCCAGGTCGCCGCCGGGCTCGGACTGGTGGAGGGTTGTGTGATCGACCAGCATTTCGACCAGCGCAATCGCTACGGCCGGCTGTTGATGATCGTCTCGGAGAGCCCCCACCTGCTCGGTATCGGTGTTGACGAGGACACCGCAGCGGTGATCTCCCACACCGACGACGGCGACCGCATTGATGTGATCGGACGAGGTGCGGTCACCATCTTCGACGGCTCCGACATGGTCACCAACGCACACGAGGCCGGACGCAACCGCCCGATCATGGCTTCGGGGGTGCGTCTCCATGTTCTCCCTGCTGGTGCGGCGTTCAGCATGCAACGGCGAGAACTGCTCCGATCGAGCCCCGGAGATTCCTATTTGGCGCCTACGGGCGTCTCGGACCTTGCCTCGACCGGCAAGGACCTGCGCAAACTTGCCCGAGACATCGCGGCCGGGGACGTCTCCCCGGCCAATCTGCGCCGCAGGGTGCAGCGAAGGAGGAAACAGTGACCACCAGCCCTGCTGCAGGAGCCCGGCCATCCCCCGACCTGACCATCTTGGAGACCAGGGTCTATCGCGGTGCCAACGTCTGGTCCTATGACAAGTCGATCCACCTGATCGTGGATATCGGCGGTTTGGAGGACTTCCCCTCCAACAAGATCACCGGCTTCAACGACAACCTGCTGGCACTGCTGCCGGGCCTGGCCGAGCATTCGTGTTCGCGCGGACGTCGCGGCGGCTTCATCGAGCGGCTTCACGAAGGCACCTGGCTGGGGCACGTCGCCGAGCACGTCGCTTTGGCGCTCCAGCAGGCCGTGGGACACGACATCCGCCGAGGCAAGACCCGACAGGTCCGCGGGGTTCGAGGTCACTACAACGTCATCTTCAGCTACCTGGACGAGCAGGTCGGGCTTGCTGCAGCCCAGCTCGCCGTCCGCGTGGTCAACCACGTGGTCCAGGCCGACCCGGAGTTCGACTTCGAGGAGGAGTTGGAGACCTTCATCCTCCGTGCCGAGCGCACTGCTTTCGGACCCTCGACGCAAGCCATCATCGACGAAGCGGTGAGCCGGGACATCCCGTGGATCCGGCTCAACCAGTACTCCCTGGTCCAGTTGGGTCAGGGCGTCCATGCCAAGCGGATCCGGGCCACCATGACCTCGGAGACCAGCGCGATCGCCGTCGACGTCGCCAGCGACAAGGACCTCACCACCAAGCTTCTGGGTGCCGCCGGGCTTCCGGTGCCGCAGCAGGACTCAGTGCGTACCGCTGACCAGGCAGTGCGGGTGGCCAACCGGATCGGCTACCCGGTCGTGGTCAAGCCGCTCGACGGAAACCACGGACGTGGGGTGTGCCTCAACCTCAACGACGAGCAGGACGTGCGAGAGGCCTTCGTCATCGCCGAGGCGCAGTCGCGTCGAGGCTGGGTCATCGTGGAGTCCTTCATCACCGGCAAGGACTACCGCTGTCTGATCATCGACGGGCGACTGGCAGCCGTGGCCGAGCGGGTGCCCGCCAGCGTGACCGGCGACGGCTTCAGCACCGTTCAGCAGTTGGTCGACACCACCAACGCCGACCCGCGCCGTGGTGTGGGACACGAGAAGGTGCTCACCCGGATCAAGGTGGACGAGGCCGCACTGGAGGTCCTGGAGGGCCAGGGGCACACCCTGGACTCGGTGCCTGCCGAAGGCGAGATGGTCAAGCTCGCGCTGACCGGCAACATGTCCACGGGCGGTATCTCCATCGACCGCACCTTCGAGGCCCACCCGGAGAACATCGAGATCGCCGAGGAAGCCGCCCGGATGATCGGGCTCGACATCGCCGGCATCGACTTCATCTGCCCCGACATCACCCAGCCGGTGCGTGAGACCGGTGGCGCCATCTGCGAGGTCAACGCGGCGCCCGGGTTCCGCATGCACACCCACCCGACCATCGGCGAGCCGCAGTTCATCTCCAAGCCGGTCGTCGACATGCTCTTCCCGCCCGGTGCTCCCAGCCGGATCCCGATCGTCGCCGTCACCGGTACCAACGGCAAGACCACCACCAGTCGCATGATCAGCCACATCTTCAAGGGCATGGGTCGCAAGGTCGGCATGACCTCCACCGATGGCGTGGTCATCGACGAGCGGCTGGTTATCAAGGCCGACGCCTCGGGCCCCCGCAGCGCGCGCATGGTGCTGCAGAACCCCCGCGTCGACTTCGCCGTCTTCGAGGTGGCCCGCGGCGGCATCCTGCGTGAGGGCCTGGGTTACGAACGCAACGACGTCGCGGTCGTCCTCAACGTTCAGCCCGATCACCTCGGGCTTCGTGGCATCGACACCGTTGAACAACTGGCCGACGTCAAGGCCGTGCTGGTCGAGGCAGTCCCTCGTGACGGCCACGCGGTGCTCAACGCCGACGATCCGCTGGTGCGCAAGATGTCGCGCCGCTGCTCGGGTCAGGTGGTGTGGTTCTCCATGGACGAACCAGGCTCCGAGACCCGCGAGATGATCGACGGCCATTGTCGCCGTGGGGGCAAGGCGCTGGTCCTCGAACCGACCGAGCGCGGCGAGATGATCGTGGTCCGTCATGGGCGGCGTGACATGCAACTGGCCTGGACCCACCTGCTGCCGGCCACCTTCGGGGGCCGGGCGCGCATGAATGTCCAGAACACGCTGGCCGCGGCCGCGGCCGCCTTCGCCGCCGGCGCTCCATTGCACGACATCCGGCAGGGGTTGCGCACCTTCTCCACCAACTACTACCTGTCCCCTGGCCGTCTCAACGAACTCGAAGTCAACGGGGTGCACGTCTTGGTGGACTACTGCCACAACGCGCCTGGCATGCGCATGCTCGGCGACTTCGTCGACCGCGTCGGCGACGGGCTGGCCACGGTCAGCGAACTGGGCAAGCCCTCACGGATCGGCATCGTCGCCACCGCCGGGGATCGTCGTGACCAGGACATGGTCGAGTTGGGCGAGATCGCAGCCCAGCACTTCGACGTGGTCATCGTCCGCGAGGACGTTGCCCTGCGTGGGCGACCCCGGGGTGAGACCTCAGGGCTGGTGGCTGACGGCGTACGTCGGGCAATGGTCGACGGCACTCGCTGCAAGCAGGTCGAGACCATCCACGAGGAGATCGAGGCCGTGCGGCACGCCATGGCTCGCGCCAACCCCGGAGACCTGGTGGTCGTCTGCGTCGACCAGCACCAAGCGGTCATGGCCGAACTCGAGAACTGGTCCTTGCAGGCCCAGGCAGGATCCGGCGCGACCGCGGAGGCTCCAGCGGCCGACCCGGACTACGTCAGGCCGCAGGCGGATCGGTCCAACTGACGGTCGGGTTCCTTCGTCTTCAGTCGGCCTGGGCGCGGCGGACCTTCTCGCGCAGGACCTCGGGGCTGTCTGCGGTGGCGCCCTGGCTCTCCAGCCACTGGACGACCTCCTCGCGCTGCGCGTGGCACATCAGGCCGATGACGTCGCCGGGCCGGGCTTGTTGGAGGAGCGCTTGCACCGATTCCAGTTCGGTGGCGTACGCCGGAACGTCCGGTACGCCGACGCGTGCCGCACCAGCACGCATCCAGGTCTCCAACTCCGCCAGTGTCCGTCCCCGCAGATAGCGCTCTTTGTGGCCGATGACCACGAGGTCGCACCCCTTGGCCGCGATCTCACCGAGGTTGGTGATCAGTTCCTCGGTCCGGTCGCCGACGACTCCGAGTGCGAGCATGGTGCGCCCACCCGGCACGACGACGCCGCGCATGATCTCGACGAGGGCTTCCAGGCCGGCTTCGTTGTGGGCGAGATCGAGCACGACCGAGATCCCGTTGAGGGTGAAGAAGTTCATCCGGCCGGGGTTGTGGGTCGCGTCCGGACGGAAGCTGCGGAGGCCCTCGATCACGTGCTGAGGGTCGATCCCGATGGCCAGGGCGGCCGAGGCCGCAGCAAGGACGTTCTCGACGTTGAACCGCGACAACCCGGCCAATGTCATCGGGACGTCGGCGATGGGAAGCAAGACCTCGGGGTCCTGACCGGCACGCAGGACGCTCACCTGGTGATCCATGACCGTGGTGGCTCGCCCGCCGCGGCCGATCACCTCCCGGATCGCCGGAGAGGCGGGGTCCCGGGTGAAGATCCAGATCTTGGCCGGAGTGGGCATCGCCAACACCCGCGGGTCGTCGGCGTTGAGGATGGCCCAGCCGCTGCGCTTGGTGATCCGCGGGACCACGCCCTTGACCTCGGCCAGTTGGTCCAAGGTGTCGATCCCGTGGAGGCCGAGGTGATCTGAGGTCACGTTTGTGACCACAGACACGTCGTTGTGGACCAACCCGATCCCCTTGAGCAGGATGCCACCGCGAGCGGTCTCGGTGACTGCGAACTGGACCTCCGGCCGGGCCAACACGCGACCGGCCCCGCTGGGTCCCGAGTAGTCGCCTGCTTCGATCAGTTCGCCGTCGATGTAGATGCCGTCGGTGTTGGACCACCCGGTGAGCAGCCCCGACGTCCGTGCGATGTGGGCGATCATCCGGGAGGTGGTCGTCTTTCCGTTCGTTCCGGTGACTGCCACCACCGGGACCCGCGGACGCAGCGTGGTCGGTCCGGGTCCCAGATCGCTGGCTCGCAGCACACCGATGGCGTCCTCGATGCCCTGGGGCCCCTGGTCGAGAACCGCGGCCACGGCTTCGCCCAAGGCGACGGCTCGGCTCCGGTGGCGCCACGGGTAGGCAACAACGATGGTGCTGGGTGCTGACGTGGGCCGCACCCGGACGCCCAGTCTCGTGGTGCCGGCGCCACGGGCCAGGCGGCGTACCAACGCCTCGACCAGGCGCATCACGACTCCCTGTCGGAAGGTGCTCCCGGGGGCGCCGACGCTCTTGCCACGAGTGGAGAGCGCGGCGGCCAGTGCGCGGACGTCGGCCGCCGGGCCCTCGACCAGGGCACTCACGTCGAGGGTGAGTTTCACCGCGGCGCGCGGGAAGTAGAGGTTGGGTCCCTCGAGGATGCGGAGTTCGCTCAGCGCTGACACCCCCGAAACGCTAGTGACCGCTCATGCCCCCGTCGAGTGGAACCCACCGTCGACATGCACGATCTCTCCGGTTGTGGCCGGGAAATAGTCGCTCATCAGCGCGCACACGGCTTTGGCCGTGGGCACTTGATCGGTGTTGTCCCAACCCAGCGGCGCCCGGGTGGTCCACATCGATTCGAGGTCCTCAAAACCCGGGATGGCCTTGGCCGCCAGCGTCCGCAGGGGTCCAGCCGATACGAGGTTGACCCGGATTCCGTCGGGTCCCAAGGTGCGGGCCAGATAACGCGAGCAGGACTCGAGCCCGGCCTTGGCCACCCCCATCCAGTCGTACGCCGGCCACGACACCGTGGCGTCGAAGGTCAGGCCCACCACCGAGCCGCCCTCACCCATCATCGGGCGGGCAGCCATGGCCAACGCCTTCAACGAATAGGCCGACACCTGCAGCGCCTGGGCGACATCGGGCCACGGCCCGTCGAGGAACTTGCCGCCCAGCAGGGTCTCTGGGTTGCCGTAGGCGATCGAGTGCACGACTCCGTCGAGGCCGTCGAGGTGTTCACCCAGCACGTCGGGCAGACGCTCGAGGTGCGCATCGTCGGTGACGTCGAGTTCGATGACCGGAGCCGGCTGGGGCAGCCGTTGCGCGATGCGTTTGGTGATGCCCAGGGCACGGCCGAAGTTGGAGATGACAACGGTGGCCCCTTCCTGCTGAGCCACCTTGGCCACGGCGAAGCCGATGGAAGAATCCATCGTGACGCCGGCAACCAAGATCCGTTTGCCGTCCAGAATGCCCATCGTGTCCAGTCCTCGTCTTCTGTCTCAGTGGCCCATGCCGAGGCCGCCGTCAATGGGGATGACCGCTCCGGTGACATAACCGGCCTGCTCCGAGGCCAGCCAGGTGACCGCACCGGCGATCTCGGCCGGGCTGGCGAAACGCTGGAGTGGGATCTGGCGTTGGTAGGCCTGCTTCTGTTCCTCGGGCAGCCCGGCGGTCATGTCGGTCTCGACGTACCCCGGTGCCACCACGTTGGCGGTGATGCCCCGACCGCCCAACTCGCGGGCGATGGAGCGGGCCATGCCGATCAGGCCAGCCTTGGAGGCGGCGTAGTTGACCTGCCCCGGTGAGCCGAGGAGAGCGACCACGGACGAAACGAAGATGATCCGGCCCCGGCGCAGCCGAAGCATCGACTTCGAGGCCCGTTTGGCCAGTCGGTAGGACCCACTCAGGTTCGTGTCCAGCACGGCTCCCCAGTCATCCTCCGACATGCGCAGGAGAAGGGTGTCGCGGGTGACTCCGGCGTTGGCCACCAGCACCTCCACCGGGCCCTGGTGGGCTTCGACCGCGGCGTACGCCTCTTCGACGCTGGTGGGGTCGGTGAGCTCGCAGGCGACCGCGAAGGCACCGTCGGGAGCGTCGCCGGATCGCGACGTGACCGCTACCCGGTCGCCTTGGGCCAAGAACGCCTCAGCAATCGCCCGGCCGATGCCTCGGTTGCCGCCGGTGACAAGCACCGAACGGCCGGTGGCGGCGGCCTCAGGGTTAGTCGTGGTCACGTGCCGACGCTAACGATTACCACGGGGTAGCCCAATCGACGCGCCCGAGGTGAGACGGCCCCCCGAAGACCTGCCCGCTACCGAACTACGCTGAAGGGGTGCCCAGACGTGTGCGGCCCTCCGACACTGTCGCCTCGATCACGACGGCGGCACCTTCGCGTGGAGACGACATCGACCGCCGTCAGCGCCGCTATGCGATCTCGATGCTGATCCGCACCATCTGCTTCGTCCTGGCGGTGTTGGCACACGGATGGCTCACCTGGGTCTTCCTCACCCTGGCGGTGTTCTTGCCCTGGGTCGCGGTGATCCTGGCCAACGCCGCGGCCCAACGCGCCCCCGGCACCATCGATGAAGCCCACTGGGACCAGCGCACGCTTCCTCCGGGGCAGTCATGAGCCCATTGATCTGTTCGGCGAAAGGCTGCCAGGCGACGGCGACCGAGGAGTTGCTGTGGAACAACCCACGGTTGCACACCCCCGACCGTCGCAAGGTGTGGCTGGCCTGCGCTGAGCATCGTCAGCACCTCGCCGACTTCCTGGGCGCCCGGGGGTTCCTGCGTGAGGTCAAGGCGGTCAATGACCCGGCTGCGGATCTCGCTGTGCCCGAGGACCCGCTACCCGCCGATTGAGGACATCGGCCTGGTCGGCTGCAAGAAGCTCACGTCGTCGATGCCGTGCCCCGGACGCTTGGTGATCATCGCTCGGCGCCAACGCTGCGCGATCTCTTCGTCGGTGGCTCCCGCACGAAGCGCGCCTCGCAGGTCGGATTCCTCGCGGGCGAAGAGGCAGTTGCGAACCTGACCGTCCGCGGTGAGCCGCACCCGGTCACAGTCCCCGCAGAACGGCCTCGTGACCGAGGCGATCACCCCTACGGTCGCCGGTCCGCCGTTGACAAGGAACAACTCCGCCGGCGCGCTTCCCCGGGGCTCCCCCGCCGGGGTCAACTCGAAGTCGGCTGCCAGCGATGCGAAGATCTCATCGGCGGTGATCATCGACTCGCGAGTCCATCGGTGTTGGGCATCGAGCGGCATCTGCTCGATGAACCGCAGTTGATAGCCACGCTCGAGGCACCACCGCAGGAGTTCGGGTGCCTGACCGTCGTTGACGCCACGCATGAGCACGGCGTTGACCTTCACGGGTCCCAGCCCGCATGCCTGAGCCACTTCCAACCCTTCGATCACGTCGTGGAGGCGGTCTCGCAACGTGATCGTGGTGAAGTCCTCACGGCGGATCGTATCGAGGCTGACGTTGACCCGGTCGAGCCCGGCCTCGGCCAACGCCGGGGCCATCTTGGCCAGACCGAGGGCGTTGGTGGTCAGCGACGACTCCGGGCGCGGGGTCAATTGCGACGTTCGCCGGACGATCTCGGGCAACCCCCGCCGCAACAGGGGTTCGCCGCCGGTGAAGCGCACTTCTCGGATGCCCAAGCGCTCCACACCGATGGTGATGAGGCGCACGACTTCATCATCGGTGAGCACCTCCTCCGTGGGCAGCCAGTCCAGTCCCTCGGCGGGCATGCAGTAGGTGCAGCGCAGGTTGCAGCGGTCGGTGAGTGAAACGCGCAGATCGGTGGCCACCCTGCCCCAGGTGTCGACAAGACCGGACGCGTCACTATGCATGGAGGCCACTGTAGTGAGGTATGCCTTACCTGCGGCGTCGTCGCCCCCGGGTTGACCCCTCGCGGGGCCGGGCCGGGAGGTGGGTATCGTCGCGCGGGTGGGTTTCCTCTTCACCAGGCGATGGTTGGTCTTTGCCGTCGTCGTCGCCCTGTTGGCGTGGCTGGCGGTCGCACTGGGCGACTGGCAGTTCCGCCGACTGGCCGAGCGCAAGGAGGCCAACGCCACCCTCATCGCCAACTTGCAGGCCTTGCCGGTCCCGGTCGACTCGCTGATGAGGATCGGGGGTGACGCGCCAGCGGGATCCGAGTGGCGAACGATCACGGCGACCGGCACGTGGGACACCGAGAACACCGTCGTCGTGCGCTACCGGACCCTCCAGGGCAAGCCGGGCGTCGAGGTGGTCACACCGCTGCGCACACCGACCGGCACTGTCATCGTGGATCGAGGCTGGCTGCGCACCGCCAACGAGGGCAACGCCCGCCCCGACCTGCCCGACCTCGACCAAGGCACCGTCACGGTCACTGGTCACGTGCGAGTCAATGCGACCGGTTCGTCAGCGCAGGTCGACAACCTGTCCACGCGGGCCGTCTCCAGTTCCGAGATCGCCAAGCATCTGGCCGGCCAGCAGGTCTACGGCGGGTTCGTGCAGTTGGCCAAGCAGAGCCCGCCCCCGCCCTCGGCGTTGGTGGTCCTCGACATTCCCGAGGTCAATGAAGGCCCGCACTTCTTCTACGGCCTGCAGTGGTGGTTCTTCGGTGCGCTGGCAGTCGTCGGCTTCTTCTACCTCTTGTACGACGAGATCCGGCGCCGGCGTTCGGAGCCGACGACCTAGCCCTTCATCAGGGTGTCGATGCCAAGGCGTCGTCGGTTGTCTGCCCATCGCCGCGCACGGTGTCGTCGATGAACTGGGTACGGTGTAAGTCGGCGTACAGGCCGCCCTCAGCGAGCAACTGGGCATGGGTGCCACGCTGCACGACGGTCCCCTCGTCGATGACCAGGATCTGATCGGCGCTACGCACCGTGGACAGTCGGTGCGCGATCACCAGTGACGTGCGCCCCTCCAGCGCTGTGTCGAGGGCCTGTTGCACGGCGTACTCGGACTCGGAGTCGAGATGGGCGGTCGCCTCGTCCAGAACGACGATCGCCGGGGCCTTGAGAAGCAGCCGAGCGATCGCCAGGCGTTGACGCTCCCCGCCGCTGAGCCGGTATCCGCGATCTCCCACCACGGTGTCCAGCCCGTCGGGCATCGCCTGCACGAGGTCGGCGATCTGGGCGGCCTTGAGGCTCTCCCAGATCTGCTCGTCGCTGGCTCCGGGGCGGGCGTAGGTCAGGTTGGTCCGGATCGTGTCGTGGAACATGTGCGCGTCTTGGGTGACGTAGCCAACCGCGTCCTCCAGGGACTGCAAGGTGACCTCGCGGACGTCGTGACCGCCCACCAGCACGGCACCGCGGTTGACGTCGTAGAGCCGGGCGACGAGGTGGGTGATGGTCGTCTTCCCGGCCCCGGACGGCCCGACCAGGGCGACCATCTGCCCCGGCTCGGCCACGAAGGAGACCGCGTTCAGCACGTCGTGGTGCTCGCGCGACTCCGCACGGGCGATGGACTCCAGGGAGGCCAGCGAGACTTCGTCCGCCCTCGGATAGGCGAAACCGACGTCGACGAACTCCACCCGAGCCGAGTCCGGCGGGAGGACGATCGCATCGGGGCGTTCCACCACAGTGGAGGGGAGGTCCAGCACCTCGAAGATCCGATCGAAGCTGACCAGCGCGGTCATCACGTCGACGCGCACGTTGGAGAGGCCCTGCAGGGGACCGAGCAAGCGCAGCAGCAACGTGGCCAGGGCCAGCAGCGTGCCCACCGTCAGCGCCCCGCTGACGGCCAGCCAGCCCCCAAGGCCGTAGACCATGGCGGTCGCCAGTGCGGGCACCAGCATGAGCGCGGCTCGAAACACCTGGCCGACCAGGGAGATCCGCACCCCCAGGTCTCGGACGACGGCGGCCTTGGCGGCGTACCCGGCATCCTCCTCCTCACGACGGCCGAAGAGTTTGAGCAACAGCGCCCCACCGACGTTGAACCGCTCGGTCATGAGGTTGCCGAGGTCGGCGTTGGCATCCATCTGGCGCCGTGTCAGACCCGCGATCCGGGTGCCGACCCAGCGTGATGCCGCCAGGAGTATCGGGAAGAGGGCCAGGCAGGCCAATGTCACCTGCCAGCTCAGCGCAGCCATCGCGGCACCGACCACCACAACCGAGATCACGTTGGAGACCGTGTTGGACAGGGTCGAGGTGAAAGCGCGTTGGGCGCCGATCACGTCGTTGTTGAGACGGCTCACCAGGGCCCCGGTCTGGGTGCGGGTGAAGAAGGCCAACCCCATGCGTTGCACGTGCCCGAAGACCCGGGTACGCAGGTCGAAGATGAGGCCCTCGCCGATCCGCGAGGAGATGTAGCCGCTGGCCACGCCGAGCAGCGAATCCACGACCGCGGTGACGGCCATGGCGACCGCTACCCACAACACCACGTCGAGGTTCTTGGCGACGATGCCGTCGTCGACGACCTTCTTGACCAGCAGCGGGGCCACCACCACAAGGGCAGCGTCGAACACCGTGAGCCCGACGAACATCGCGATCAAGGTGCGATGGGGACCGGCGAAGCCGATCACCCGTCTGATCGTGTCGCGGGAGAGCTTCTTCTCCACCACCCCGCGGTCTTGGCGCAGCGAGCGCATCATCATGCCCGGATGCATGCTGCTCATGAGGTGGTTCCTTCGCGATCTCGTGGATTGCGGGCGCTGAAGGCTCGGCGCACGCTCTCGTGCAGCCTACTGAGCCGCCGTTCACCGCCTCCGGTACGCCGAAGGCGCCCAGCCCTAAGTGGAGTGCCGATCACGCGAGCGAGACGAGGTCGGCGTACTCGGGGTTCCACAGGTCCTCGACGCCGTCGGGCAGGATCAGCACGCGGTCGGGTTCGAGCGCATGCACGGCCCCCTCGTCGTGGGTCACCAACACGATCGCGCCCTGATAGGTCCTGATCGCGCCCAGGACCTCCTCCCGCGAGGCCGGGTCGAGGTTGTTGGTCGGTTCGTCCAGCAGCAGCACGTTGGCCGAGGAGACCACCAAGATGGCCAACGCCAACCTCGTCTTCTCCCCTCCGGAGAGCACGCCGGCCGGCTTGTAGGCGTCGTCGCCGGAGAAGAGGAAACTGCCCAGCACCGACCGAGCTTCGGTGTCGGTCAACTGGGGCGCGGCGGCATGGAGGTTGGCCAGGACCGTCCTGGAGACATCGAGGGTCTCGTGCTCCTGGGCGTAGTAGCCGATCTTGAGTCCGTGCCCGGGGACCACGGTTCCCGTGTCGGGCTGATCGACGCCGGCCAGGATCCGCAGCAGTGTCGTCTTGCCCGCGCCGTTGAGCCCCAGGATCACCACGCGAGACCCGCGGTCGATGGCCAGGTCGACGTCGGTGAAAACCTCCAGGGAGCCGTAGCTCTTGGAGATCTCGGAGGCGGTCAGCGGAGTCTTCCCACACGGTGCCGGTGCTGGGAACGCGATCTTGGCAACCCGGTCGGCATGTCGCTGCGCCTCCACCCCGGCCATGAGCTTCTCGGCTCGTTTGAGCATCGACTGGGCCGCCTGGGCCTTGCTTGCCTTGGCGCGCATGCGGTTGGCCTGGTCGGTCAGGGTCTTGGCCTTGTTCTCGGCGTTGGCTCGCTCTCGTCGACGGCGCCGCTCGTCGGTCTCCCGCTGCGTGAGATAGGCCTTCCACCCCATGTTGTAGACGTCGATCTCGGCGCGGGTGGCGTCGAGATGGAGCACCCGGTTGACGCATGCCTCGAGGAGGCCGACATCGTGGGAGATCACCACCAACCCGCCGCGGTAGCTGCGCAGGAAGTCGCGAAGCCACACGATCGAGTCGGCATCGAGGTGGTTGGTGGGTTCATCGAGCAGCAGTGTCTCGGCATCGCTGAACAGGATGCGGGCCAACTCGACCCGGCGCCGCTGACCACCGCTGAGGGTGTTGAGGGGTTGGCGCAGCAGCCGCTCCTCGATCCCCAGGGATGCCGCGATCCGGGCCGCTTCGGACTCCGCGGCATAGCCGCCGCTGGCGTGCAGTTCGGCATCGGCGGCCGCGTAGCGGCGCATGGCTTTCTCGGCGACCGCGGCGTCGGCGCTACCCATCTGCTCCTCGGCGGTCCGCAGTCGGCGTACGACCGCATCGAGACCGCGTGCGGAGAGGATCCGATCCCGAGCCAACACCTCCAGATCGCCGGTGCGCGGATCTTGGGGCAGATAGCCCACGGTCCCGGTCGCCTGCACCGTGCCATCGGCGGGCTGAGCCTCACCGGCCAGGATCTTGGTCAGCGTGGTCTTGCCGGCCCCGTTCCGACCGACGAGTCCGACCCGATCACCCGGCCCGATCCGGAACGTGACCCCCTCCATGAGCAGCCGCGCACCCGCGCGAACCTCGAGCTCGTGGGCAGTGATCACCGGAACAAACCTTCTCAATCGGCCGCGCGTCCCACGTCATGTCGCGGCTTGATCACGATCTGCGGGAAACCTGGAATTGCCTGGAGACGGGTTGGTGTTTCGCTTCGCGGCGGGGACTACTGTAGCCCTGCACCTGAGCGGTGCACTCATCGAGGAGGATCCCTGATGCGCTTCAACCCCAAGGCACGGCTCGACCCGTCCCAGATCGACGACCAGCGTGGCTCCGGGGGCGGCGGCATGGGCTTCCCCATGCCTGGCGGCGGGGGTGGCGGCAACGGGATCCGCGTAGGCGGCATCGGCGGCCTCATCATCATGCTGCTCTTCGTGTTGTTCAGCTGCATGAACGGCGGCGGCGGACTGCCCTTCCCCACCGGCCAGGACCAAGGCACCACCCAGGGCCAGACCCAGGGACAAGGCCAGGGTCAGAACTCCGGCAGCGGCGATTTCGCCAACTGCCAGACCGGCCAGGACGCCAACACCAACGAGGACTGCCTTCTCGTCGGCATCGCCAACTCGGTCAACGGCTTCTGGAAGGAACAGTTCCCCAAGGAGACCAACGGCGAATACGTCGAGGCGCAGACGGTGCCGTTCTCCGGGTCCGTCAGCACCGCCTGCGGCGGTGCCACGTCCGATGTCGGGCCGTTCTACTGCCCCAACGACCAGCGGATCTACCTCGACACCACCTTCTTCGGCGACATGCTCCAGCAGCGGCTGGGCGGCAAGGACTCTGCCTTCACCCGCGCCTACGTCGTCGCGCACGAGTACGGCCACCACATCGAGAACCTCCTCGGCGACATGGGCAAGGTCCGCACCCAACAGGGCGCCAACTCCGACGCGGTCAAGCTCGAACTCATGGCCGACTGCCTGGCCGGGGCATGGGCAGCTCACGCATCCCAGGTTCCTGACGCCAATGGCGAGGTGCTGATCAGCGACATCACCGACCAAGACATCTCCGATGCCATCCAGGCCGCACAGACCGTCGGCGATGACCGCATCCAGCAGCGCACCTCGGGCCGGGTCAACCCCGACGCCTGGACCCACGGCTCGGCCCAGCAGCGTGAGGGCGCCTTCAAGCACGGGTTCAAGAACGGCACCATCCGCTCCTGCAACCTCTTCTGAGCACATGACGACTCCTCAGACCCCGAGCACCCAGGACTCGGTTGGGTCTCCCACCCTGGCTCGCTCCGACTGGGTGATCCTCGGCGGCGGCGGGGTTCTGGTGGTGCTGGCCGGGTTGGCCCACTACGGCGGCTGGAACGAGGTGCTCGCCTTCGTGCTCTCCGCCGGCGCGGTCACGATGTTGGCCTCCCTGGTGGGGCGCAGCGTCGAGCAGTTGGGTGACCGATTCGGGCCCGGTGCGACCGGTGTGCTGCAGAGCGCCTTGGGCAACCTGCCGGAACTCTTCATCGCCTTCTTTGCGCTCAAAGCTGGCCTGGTCGATGTCGTGCAGGCCGCGATCGTCGGTTCGATCCTGGCCAACCTCCTGCTGGTGTTGGGCCTGGCGTTCCTCATCGGCGGACTCAAGCACGGTCCGCAGAAGCTCGGCTCCGAGAGAGCTCGGACCATCACGGTGCTGATGCTGCTCAGCGTCACCGCGATGCTGATCCCGTCATTGGCCCACCAGTTGCACAGCAAAGCCGACGTCCACGAACCGACCTTCTCGGTGATCGTGTCCGTGGTCCTGCTGGTGCTGTTCGCCCTGTCGTTGCCCTTCTCGCTGCGCAAGGACTCCTCGGGATCCGACCAGGACCTCCACGCCGAGCCCCCCCGGTGGCCGGTCGCGCTGGCCGTCGGCCTGCTGGCCATCGCCGGTGTGCTGGCCGCGTTCGTCTCGGACTGGTTCGTGGTGGCCTTGGAGCCGGCCATGTCGGCGCTCAACATCAACCAGTTCTTCGCTGGTCTGGTGATCGTGGCGATCGCCGGCAACGCGATCGAGAACCTCGTCGGCGTACAACTGGCGGCCAAGGGCAACTCCGAGTACGCCTTCTCGGTCGTGCTGAACTCCCCCCTGCAGATCGCCCTCGTGCTGGCCCCGCTGCTGGTGATCGCCTCCCAGGTGTTCGGTCTGGCCTCGCTGACGCTGGTCTTCAGCCCGATGCTGGTCGCGGCGCTGCTGTTGGCGGTCATCCTGGCGGCCTTCATCAGCTTCGACGGAGAGTCCACCTGGCTGGAGGGGGCGACCCTGATCGCGCTGTACGCGATCATCGCGGTGTCGTTCTTCTGGGGCGCCTGAGCACCAGGTCGGCCGGCCCCACAGGGGGGATCAGTTAGCCGACGTCGCGGCGCCGGAAGGCCAGCGCGCCACCCACCACGGCGACCACGCACAGGCCGACGATCACCGAGATGGCCCCGGTGACCTCGAACTGCTCCACCGGCATCTTCGGCATGTGAGCGAAGGGGGATGCCTTGATCACCCACGAAGGCAGGTCGAGCAGTTCGCCGATCTGCCCCACGACCACCGAGCCGACCAGGAAGACCCACCCGACCGGCGCCCAGGACGATCTGACCCCGAAGGCGAGGGCACTGAGGGCCACGATCGCCCAGGTCGCCGGGGACTGCCCTACGGCCGCTGCAAGAAGGCGCCCGGTCTGATCGGCCACGTCACTCTCGGCGCGACCGAAGGCCAGCCCCGTCCCCAGGCCGAAACACGCCAACAGTGCCGTGCTTGAGACCAAGGCGAAACCCACGACCCAGGCGTAGAGGCGGATCCGGGAGACTCCGCCAGCAAGGACGTTCTCCAGCCGACCGGAAACCTCCTCGGTGTGAGCCCGGTTGACCACCGAGACCCCATAGGCGGCCGCCGCGACTGCCATGAAGGACGTCTCGATGGCGAGGAAGGCATCCTTGAGCAGCCCCGAGCCACCCATGCGTTTGAGCATGTCCTGCACCTCTGTGGAGCCGGCGAACTGCGCCGCCGAGGGCGCGATGCTGCCGAGCACGGCGCCGAGGGCGAACAGTCCAAGACACCAACCCACCAGACCCGGGCGATGCAACCGCAACACCAACGATCCGTATCCGGTCAGCGTGCCGGTCGGACTGCCTGGACGGGCCGCGATCAGGCCGTCACCCAGGTCACGGCGAGAGCGCAACCAGAAACTCAGCGCCACCCCGACCGCGAAGGCGAGCGCGAACAACGCCATGGGCCACCACTGCTCGCCCGCGTAGGCACGCATGCGCGAGGCCCAGCCGAAGGGTGAGAGCCACACCAGCCATGCGGTGTCGGTGGCGTCACCGGCCGCACGGGCGACGTACAAGGTGGCCATCACCGTGGCCACCATTCCGGCGACTGTCCGGGCGCTGCTGAAGAGTTGTGCGATCACCGCGGTCAACGCGGTCGCGAACAACGCCAAGCCGGCCCATGCCATGCCGAAGGCGAAGGAGCCCGCCGTGGGCAGCCCGGTCGCGATGTTGCCCAGAGCCACCAGCACGCCGAGCAGAAGGGCGAGCCCCCCGGCCTGCACGATCGCGGCTGCGAGCGGCGCTTGGGGGCCGGTCGCGGTGGCCGAAACCAGATCGGCGCGTCCGCTCTCCTCCTCCAGTCGGGTGTGCCGACGAACGAGTACGACGAACAGGATCGTCATCAGAGCGCCGAACAGGAGCACCAGTTTGAAGATCGCCAGGGACCCCATCGATCGCTCGTCGAAGATCGGCCCGTACATCGCCACCAACGCGGCGTTGGTGTTCACCGCATGAGCGGCGGCGACGCCGGCCGCCGCATCACCGTAGAGATCGATCGTGGCCTTTGCTGAAGACGCCGTCGTCAGGACCAACGCTGCCAGCCAGCCTGCGACCATGACCCGGTCCCGACGCATCGCCAGGCGTAGGAGACCGGCCGTCCCGGCCAATCCGTGAGCCGCGGTCATGACGTCGGCTCCGAGCGATGCCGCCCAGCGGCCCCGGCAACCTCGACAGGAGAGCCTTCGAATGACCCATGGGCGTACACGTCTCGGAACAGTTCCTCCAGGGACGGCTGGCGCGTCTCGAGGCTGACCAGGCCCGCCCGCCCGAGCGCGGTGGCAAGCGCGGTGAGCGCCTCCCCGTCGACGGTTCCTTCGACGGTGGTGTCCGTCGCGGCCAAGTCGGCCCCACCCGGCACCCCGCTCAGGTCGACCGGGCTGGAGGTCACCGCATGGACTCGGATGCGGGACAGGTGCCGCAACTGCGCCAGACTGCCTGTCTCCACGGTCTTTCCCGACTTGATGATCGTGACCCGGTCACACAGGTGCTCGACCTCGGACAGGATGTGGCTCGACAACAACACGGTGCACCCGTCGGCCACGCGCTCGCGAACGCACTCGCGGAAGGTGTCTTCCATCAGGGGATCGAGGCCGCTGGTGGGCTCGTCGAGGAGGAGGAGTTCCGGTGAGCCCGCCAACGCAGCGACCAGGGCCACTTTCTGGCGGTTGCCCTTGGAGTAGGTGCGGCCCTTCTTCGATGGGTCGAGGTCGAAACGCTCGACCAGCGCGTCGCGATCGCCCGCGCTGGCTCCGCGCATGCGCAGGAGCATGTCAATGACTTCACCACCGGTCAGGTTGGGCCACAGCGAGACATCACCAGGGACGTAGGCCATCCGGCGGTGGATGGCGACCGCGTCCGACCAAGGGTCGAGATCGAGCACGCTGGCGGTGCCGGCGTTGACACCGATCTGCCCGAGGAGCGCTCGGATCGTGGTCGACTTACCGGCCCCGTTGGGCCCGAGGAACCCGTGCACCTCGCCCTTCTCAACAGTGAGATCGAGACCATCGAGGGCCCGGGTCCGACCGAAGGTCTTGACGAGTCCACGAACGTTGATGACCGGTGTGCTCATGTGTCGACTATCCACCATGCGCCGTCGGCAACCAACGACACCCGCCTCAGAGCAGGGCCTCCACCTGATCGAAGACGCGTTGCAGTCGCCGAAGGGTCGGGGCGACGCTGGGGTGGCGATACTTCCCGGCCAGTGCCCCGGGACTCACCGCCGCGCGAGCCAGCACATGCTCGGCGCGCATCAACACGGTGTAGACGGCAGTGATCCGCGCGCCGAGGAGCACTTGGGCGTGCTCACCGCCGGCCGCCTCGACGTACGCCGACAACAAGACCTCGAAGTCCTCCTTCTCCGACAAGGCCAGATAGCCCAGATCGAATCCGAGCGGGGCCAGACCGTAGCCGCCCCAATCGAGGGCCAGCACGTCATCCCCCTCGCGGCCACGCAGGTTGGCCGGCGTCGCGTCACCGTGCGCGGGCACCAATGGCAGCGAATCGAGGGCGTTGAGGTGATGGCCGCGACGAGTCCACAAGCGGTCGGCGACGTCGGCCAGGGTCGTGCGGGCCAAGGTGGGCCAGCCGCCACGCCGTTCGGCCGCAATCAAGCGCGAACGCAACACGCCGGTCGTCGTCCAGGGTCGTTCAGGCAGGTTCTGGGTCGCGAATCTGCCCAGCGCCTGGGCCCGGAAGAGGCCCGAGGTCTCGGACTGGTCGACTGCGGCCTGCCACAGGACCACACCGGTCTCGTCCTCATCGACGCGCAGCACCTCCGGTGATCGCAGGCCCGCTGTTGCCACGACATCCCCGGCCAACGCCAGATCGGCCTCGCGACGCCAATAGCCGAAGTGGCGCGGATCGCTCAGTTCTCGAGGATCGCCTGGTAGCGGCCGGGCGGCACGTTTGACCACCCAGGTCCGGCCTGAGGATTCGGCGAGCCAGAGACGCGCACCCGAACGCCCGGAATGGGGCAACGTGGCCCACGCCGGATCGGGCTCCCAGGCGGTCTCCCGGGCTTCCAGCATGCGCGCTCCCACGGTGGTCAGGGGGCTAGTCGGCGTTGGTCACGCTCATCTTGACAGAGCAGGCGCTCTCCACCGCGGATTCGACCACGCGTCGGCGCGGGTCGGGAACGGCCAACCAGGAGCCCACCACCTCACACCCGGGCAGACCTGTCAGCACTTCTCGGATCGCCTCGCGGTCACCTCCGACCACGAGGGGTCCCGGTCGCAGGATCTGCCGAGCATGCCCGAGGGCAGCCTCGTAGGCCTGTCGGGCCTGATTGTCTCGGCGTCGAGCGAACCGCTGTTGGGACTGTCCACCCGCCTTGCTGCGGCCTTGGACATGCCGCTGCCCGATCTTGAGTTCGACGATCCGATCCTCTTGAACATCGGCGACCGCGAATCCGCCTTTGCGGACCAGCAGCAGCCCCCAGCGCGCCGGCGGCTCGGCCGCCTCGGCCAGCGAGAAGATGTCAGGTTCGCCGGAGAACGCTCGGGAGAAGGGCAACCGGGCGGTGACGTGTGACCCGTCCTCGGCCCGACCCACCAGGGCACCGTCGCGGACCTCCAGGCCCACAGCGCCATGCCGCTTGGTGAAGTTGGCGAACCAGGCGGCAAGTCGACGCGGTGCGACCTCGACGTGTCGAATCTCCCCTGGTCGAGCCCCCACGGGCTGATTCTCCACAGGCTGATCCTCCCGGGGCCGACCCGCTCAGACGTTGAAGCCGAGGGCGCGCAGTTGCTCGCGACCGTCGTCGGTGATCTTGTCCGGGCCCCACGGGGGCATCCAGACCCAGTTGATCGTCACATCGGCGACCATGCCCTCGAGTGCTCCACGTGTCTGGTCCTCGATCACGTCGGTCAGCGGACATGCGGCCGAGGTCAAAGTCATGTCCAAGACACAGTCGGAGGACTCATCCAGGTGGACGTCGTAGACGAGCCCGAGATCGACGACGTTGATCCCGAGTTCGGGGTCGACGACGTCCTTCATCGCCTCGATCACGTCGTCGCGGGTCGCTTTGGTGGCCACCCCGGAGAGGTCCACCTCGGGCAGGTCGTCGTTCATCGGTCTCCTCCAAGAGCTTGGGCGGTGGCATCTTTCCAGGCCATCCACGGCAGTAGGGCGCATTTGACTCGGGCAGGGAACTTGGCGACACCTGCGAAGGCGATGCCATCGGCCAGGACGTCCTCGTCGGGGACCACCTGGCCCTTGCCCTGCATCAGTTCGAGGAAGCTGGCATGGATGGACATGTCGTCCTCCACGGAGTTGCCGATCAACAGTTCGGTGAGCACCGAAGCGGCCGCCTGGCTGATGGAGCACCCCTCGGCGTCGTACGAAACGTCGGTGACCACATCATCGGCAAGCCGCACCCGCAACGTGATCTCGTCCCCGCAGGTCGGGTTGACGTGGTGGACCTCGGCATCGAAGGGGTCCCGCAGACCCTTGTTCTGAGGGTGCTTGTAGTGGTCCAGGATGATCTCCTGGTACATCGCGTTGAGGTCGGCATCGAGACTCATCACAGGGTCCTTATCCCGAAGTACGACAGCGTGAACAACAGCCCGTCGATGAACGCGTCGATCTCGGCGGGTGTGGTGTAGAGGTAGGACGAAGCGCGGGTCGAACTCTGCACCCCGAAGCGGGCGTGGGCAGGCTTGGCACAGTGATGTCCCGCGCGCACCGCGATCCCGCGCGAGTCCAGCAACTGCGCGACGTCGTGGGGGTGCACTCCCTCGACCTCGAAGGAGACCGCTCCCCCGCGGCTGGCCGCGTCGGCCGGCCCCAGGACGGTGACCTCAGGGATGGTGCTCAGCCCTTCCAGGAGATAGCCCGTGATCGCCTGCTCGTGGGCGTGGGCCGCGTCCAAACCGATCTCGTCGAGGTAGGTGAGCGCCGCACCGAGACCCACCGCCTCCACGATCGGAGGGGTGCCGGCCTCGAAGCGATGCGGCGCCTTGGCGTACGTCGAGCGCGCCATCGTGACCGTCTCGATCATCTCGCCACCGCCCAGGAACACCGGGAGGGCGTTGAGCAGATCGGCACGACCCCAGAGCACACCGATGCCGGTGGGTCCCAGCGTCTTGTGACCGGTGAACGCCACGAAGTCGGCACCGAGTGCGGCCACGTCGAGCGGCATCATCGGTGCCGCCTGGGACGCATCGACCACCACGACCGCACCCACCTCGTGGGCCCGCCGAGCGATCTCGGTGACCGGGTTGATCGTGCCCAGCATGTTGGAGACGTAGGTCAGGGACACCACTTTGGTGTTCGGGGTCAGCAGCCGATCGATCTCACCGAGGTCGAGGCGACCGTCGTCGGTGAGCCCGAACCACGCCAACTCGGCACCGTTGCGTTGGGTGATCAACTGCCACGGAACGATGTTGGAGTGATGTTCCATCTCGGTGATCACCACGCGGTCCCCCGTGTGGACGCCGAGGCGGTCATCGGCCCACGACAAGGTGTTGGCCACCAGGTTGAGCGCCTCGGAGGCGTTCTTGGTGAAGATGATCTCGTCGCGCGACGGCGCGTTGACGAAGCCGGCCACGATGTCGCGGGCCCCCTCGAAGGCTTCGGTGGCCTCCGCGCCGAGTTGGTGCATGGCCCGCGCGACATTGGCGTTGTGGGTCTCCAGGTGGTCGACCATGGCGTCGATGACAACCTGTGGTTTCTGGGAGGTGTTGGCCGAGTCGAGGTACACCAATGGGCGGCCCTCGGCCACCGTGCGCGACAGGATCGGGAAGTCGGCCCGCATCACGTCGAGGTCAGGCAGCAGCCCAGGAAGGGTGCTCATGGGGTCTCCTGCTCTCGAGAGGTGAGGTTGGCGGTCATCGGTGGTCGGCTCACCCGGCGGGTGCGGTGACGAACCGGTCGTAGCCCTCTGCCTCGAGCTGGTCGGCCAGTTCGGGCCCGCCCTCTTCGGCGATGCGTCCGTCGACGAACACGTGCACGAAGTCCGGCTTGATGTAGCGCAGGATCCGGGTGTAGTGGGTGATCAGGAGGACGCCCTTGTCGGCGTTGGCCTTGAACCGGTTGACCCCTTCGCTGACGATCTTGAGGGCGTCGATGTCGAGACCGGAATCGGTCTCGTCGAGCACTGCGACCTGAGGGTCGAGCAGTTCCAGTTGCACGATCTCGTGACGCTTCTTCTCACCACCGGAGAAGCCTTCGTTGACCGAGCGCTGCGAGAACGCGCGGTCCATCTTGACCTGGTCCATCGCCGCG
Organism: uncultured Marmoricola sp.; assembly: GCA_937868075.1. GTDB lineage: Bacteria > Actinomycetota > Actinomycetes > Propionibacteriales > Nocardioidaceae > Marmoricola. The sequence continues at coordinate 33,751 of CALMLL010000051.1, forward strand.
TTGACGTCCTTGATCCAGGTGCGCAACTTGGGGGCCTCCCCGTCGATGGCGGTCTTCGCCGTACGCAGGAAGTTGGAGACCGACACCCCGGGGACCTCGACGGGGTACTGCATCGCCAGGAAGAGGCCGGCGCGGGCACGCTCGTCGACGCTCATCTCGAGCACATCGGCCCCACCGAAGGTGATCGAGCCTTCGGTGACGGTGTACTTCGGGTGACCGGCCACGGTGTAGGCCAGCGTCGACTTCCCCGAGCCGTTGGGTCCCATGATCGCGTGGGTCTCCCCTGGGTTGATGGTGAGGTCGACCCCCTTGAGGATCTCCTTGGGGCCGTCCTCTGTCTCCACGCTCACGTGAAGGTTCTTGATCTCCAGCGTCTTCATGCGGTTCGTCTCTCTCATCTGGTCTGACTGGTATGGGTGGGCGCCCTAGGCGCCGTCGGTGTCCACAAGGACGTCGTCGCCCTCGATCACCACGGGGAAGGTCGCGACCGGTTGCGTCGCCGGCGGGCCGAGCGGTTGGCCGGTGCGCAGATCGAAACGGGAGCCGTGCATCCAGCATTCGATCGTGCACTCGGTGACCTCGCCTTCCGAGAGCGCCACCGCGGCGTGGGAGCACTCGTCCTCCAGGGCGAACACACCCTCCGCAGTGCGTACGACGACCACATCGATCCCGTCGACGTCGACTCGCACCGGCTTGTCGACGGCGAGCTCGGAGAGCCCACAGGCACGAACCTGACTCATGCGATCACACTCTTGGCCAACTCGGCCTCGACAGTGGCGATGAGTTCGTCCTCGAGTTCGGGGACTGCGATCTTGCGAACGATGTCGTTGAAGAATCCGTGGACGACCAGGCGGCGCGCCTCGGCCTCCTCGATCCCGCGGGAGCGCAGATAGAACAACTGGTTGTCATCGAAGCGACCGGTGGCACTGGCGTGGCCGGCCCCTTCGATCTCCCCGGTCTCGATCTCGAGGTTCGGCACCGAATCGGCGCGAGCCCCGTCGGAGAGCACCAGGTTGCGGTTCTCCTCGTAGGTCTCGATGCCCTCGGCGACCTTGCGGATCAGCACGTTCCCGATCCACACCGAGTGCGCACCCTCACCCTGCAACGCGCCCTTGTAGAGGACATGGGAGCGGGTCTTCGGGGCGTTGTGGTCCACGAAGAGCCGGTGCTCGATGTGCTGCCCCTCATCGGCGAAATAGAGGCCGAGCGCCTCGACGCTGCCCCCGGGGCCGGCGTACTCGGCGGTGAAGTCGTGGCGCAGCAGGTCACCACCGAAGGAGACCGCGACGTGCTTGAGGGCGGCATCGCGGCCGACCCTGGCGAACTGGGTGCTGTGGTGCACCGAGTCGTCATCCCAGTCCTGCAGGCTGACCACGGTCAACGCGCAGCCGTCCTCGGCGATGATCTCGACGTTGTCGGCCAATGTGGCACTGCCGGTGAACTTCACGATGACGGTCGCCACGCTGTGCCGCCCGGCGCGGATGATCAGGTGGCCGGCACTAGCCGCAGCCGACCCGTGACCATGCACCGTGACCACGGTCGCCGACTCGGCGACGAGGTCGGCAGGGATCTCCACCAACAACGCGGAGGTCGCCGCCGCCCAGGCGCGGGCGCTGACCCGGTCACGCGGCAAGATGCCGCTGCTGCCTCGAACGGCCGAATCGGCGCTCGTGTGCTCGACGCTGACTCCGGGCGCAGCCTCGACCTTGAGGTCGAAACCGTCGGAGGCCAGCGGGACCTCCTGGTGCAGCCCACGCAGTCGTTTGAGCGGGGTGAAGCGCCAGATCTCCTCCATGCCCGTGGGGACAGGGAAGAAGTCCGGGTCGAAAGACCCCTCCGGGTGAAGGTGAGAGGAGATCTGAGTGGTCTCCACGGCACCGGCCACGTTGGGGGTGGTGGCAGTCGTCATCCGACAGCGCCCTCCATCTGCAGTTCGATGAGTCGGTTGAGTTCGAGGGCGTACTCCATCGGGAGTTCCTTGGCGA